>DATHUR010000181.1:0-92314 GCA_035462025.1 Egicoccus sp.
GACGATCCGTTCGCGCTCGTCGGCGACCCGATCGCGCTCGTCGGCGCGGCCATCACGATCGTCGGCCCGCCGTTCGCGCCTGCGCAGCTCGTCGTGGCGGACGTCGAGCTCCCGCTCGCGGGCCGCCAGTGCGTCATCGCGCCCGCTGGCGCCCCTGGTCTCGCTCACGGCCGCAGCGTAGCTGCGCCCCTGCCTCCCCAACGGACGGTCCAGATGACCCATCCGCCGATGGACCTCGCTTCTGGTGAGCGATCCGCTACGCTGTGCGACACGAGGCGGTCCGACCGCCTTGGAACACGTCGTCACCTTCCGGTCTCACCACCTGTTTCGCGGCCGACTCGCTGCGGGACCGACCGGCCTGGTGACCGCTCTTGGCCTCTCGGATGGGCCCGCGGCCTCGCGCCGCTCTCCTCCCGGCTGCGTGTTCGACACGCACCGCGCGATCCCGGCCCCGGCCGGCCCTCGCCGTGCACGCGCCGGCGAACCTCGTCGACGCGCCACATCGACGTGCCCACCGAAACGCGGTGGGCGACAAGGTTTGCTTCGTGACTACCACGTTCTCCGAGCTCGGCGTTCCCGCCGCGCTCGTCGAGCGCCTGACGGCGCTCGGCATCACCGCTCCCTTCCCGATCCAGCAGCTCACGCTGCGCGACGCCCTCGGCGGCCGCGACCTGTGCGGCAGGGCGCCCACGGGCTCCGGCAAGACGCTGGCCTTCTCGCTCCCGATCGCGATCGGCGTCGGTCGCGGAGGCCCCAAGCGGCCCCGCGCGCTCGTGCTCGTCCCCACCCGCGAGCTCGCCTCGCAGGTGAGCGACGTCCTCGCCCCGCTGCTCGCGGTGACCGACCGCAACGTCGTCACCCTCTACGGCGGGACCAGCGTCGGCCGTGACCGCCAGCGCCTCGCCAAGCGCGTCGACGTCGTCGTCGCCACGCCGGGCCGCCTGGAGGACCTGCTCCAGCAGCGCGCCCTCACGCTGGGCGACGTCGACCTGGTCGTCATCGACGAGGCCGACCGCATGGCGGACATGGGCTTCCTGCCCGTCGTGCGCCGCATCCTCGACCAGACGCGCGACAAGCGCCAGACGCTGCTGTTCAGCGCGACGCTCGACGGCGACGTCGACGTCCTCGTCCGTCGCTACCAGAACAACCCTGCCCGCCACGAGTTCGACACGCCCGCCGAGGCCCGCGGGGACGTCCGCCACGTGTTCTGGCCCGCCGAGCGGCCCGAACGCCGCAAGCTCACGGCCAAGATCGTGCGCGAGACCGGCCCGGCGATCGTCTTCACCCGCACCAAGCACGGCGCCGACCGCCTCGCGAAGCAACTCGCCCAGGACGGCATCAGCACGGCGGCCATCCACGGCAACCGCTCGCAGAACCAGCGCGAGTCGGCGCTGGCACGCTTCGCCGACGGGCGGGTCCACGTCCTGGTGGCGACCGACGTCGCCGCGCGCGGCATCCACGTCGACGACGTCGCCGCGGTCGTGCACTACGACCAGCCCGCCACCGACAAGGACTACGTGCACCGCTCCGGGCGCACCGGTCGGGCCGGTGCCGAGGGGCTGGTCGTGTCGCTGGTCGGTGCCGAGGAGCGCAAGGACGTGCAGAAGCTGCAGCGCGACCTCGCCCTGCCCGAGGGACTGCACGACATCGAACTGTCGCTGCTCAACGGCGGCGACCTGCCCGCCCCGCGCCAGGACACCAGGGTGCACACGCCCCGCGAACGTCGCGGCGGCGCCACCAGCGCCTCACGCAACGGCGGACCGGCACCCGCGACCAGCCGTCGACGCGCCCGCCACGGGCGCTCCGGTGGCGAGCCCGACGGCGGCCAGGGCGGCAACCGCCAGGCCAGCGGCAACGGCCGCAGCGAGGGCAACCGCGGCGGCCAGTCCGCCGGTGGCCGCAAGCGGGCCCGGCGCCGCTGAGCACGGCCCCGCGGGAACAAGCCGGGAATAGCGGTGGCGGCGGCGGACGTTCTGGTAGATAGTTGCAAGAGAAACCAACGTCCCCGCCCGCCCCCCGCTCCCGGGGGCGTCCCGCTCGAAGGTCCCGTCATGGCAGTCCCCGTCCAGTTCGGCGTGTTCTCGGTCAGCGACATCACGCCCGACCCGACCACCGGCCGCACGCCCACCGAGGCGGAACGGCTGCAGGCGGTCCTGACGATCGCGAAGAAGGCCGAAGAGGTCGGCCTCGACGTGTTCGCGCTCGGCGAGCACCACAACCCGCCGTTCTTCTCGTCCTCGCCCACCACCACGCTCGCGTTCATCGCGGCGCAGACCCAGCGGCTCATCCTGTCCACGGCGACCACCCTGATCACGACCAACGACCCGGTCAAGATCGCCGAGGACTACGCGATGCTGCAGCACCTCGCCGACGGGCGCATGGACCTGATGATGGGCCGCGGCAACACCGGCCCGGTCTACCCGTGGTTCGGCTACGACATCCGGGCCGGCATCGACCTCGCCGTCGAGCACTATGCGCTGCTGCAACGCCTGTGGCGCGAGGACGTCGTGGACTGGGAGGGCAGGTTCCGCACCCCGCTGCAGGGGTTCACCTCCACCCCGCGACCGCTCGACGGCGTACCGCCGTTCGTCTGGCATGGATCGATCCGCTCGCCCGAGATCGCCGAGCAGGCCGCCTACTACGGCGACGGCTTCTTCCACAACAACATCTTCTGGCCGCTCCGGCACACCAGCCAGATGGTCGAGCTGTACCGGCGCCGCTTCGAGCACTACGGCCACGGCAGCGCCGACCAGGCCATCGTCGGTCTCGGCGGGCAGTTCTTCGCCCGTCCCAACTCCCAGGACGCCGTGCGCGAGTTCCGGCCCTACTTCGACGTCGCACCGGTCTACGGCCACGGACCCTCGCTCGAGGACTTCACCGCCCAGACCCCGCTGACCGTGGGCAGCCCGCAACAGGTCATCGAGCGCTACGCCGGCATGCGCGACGCCGTCGGCGACTACCAGCGCCAGCTGTTCCTCATCGATCACGCCGGCCTGCCGCTGTCGACCGTGCTCGACCAGCTCGAGATCCTCGGCGGAGAGATCGTCCCCGCCCTGCGCCGCGAGTTCGCCACCGCTCGTCCCGCCCACGTCCCCGACGCCCCCACCCACGCGTCGCGCAAGGCCGCCCGTGCCGAGGCCGGCACCGACGTGCTGGCCGGTGCCGCGCCCCTGGAGGAGCAGCGATGACCACCCGCACCCTCGCCGTCGTCGCTGCCGGTGTCGGCCAGCCGTCATCCACGCGGCTGCTGGCCGACCGGCTCGCCCAGGCGACGACCGCCGCCGTGCGCGAGCGCGGGGACGACGTCGTGCTCGAGGTCGTCGAGCTGCGCGAGCTCGCCCACGACCTGACCGACAACGTCCTGACGTTCTTCGCCAGCGAGCGGCTGCAGGCCGCCAAGGACACCGTCGCCGGCGCCGACGGCGTCATCGCGGCCACGCCGATCTTCAGCGCCTCGTACAACGGCATGTTCAAGGACTTCTTCGACGTGCTGGACACGGACTCGCTCGCCGGTGTGCCGGTCCTGGTGGCGGCCACGGCCGGCACGGCCCGGCACTCGCTGGCGCTCGAGCACGCGCTGCGGCCGCTGTTCGCCTACCTCAAGGCGACGGTCGTACCGACGGCGGTGTTCGCCGCGTCCGAGGACTGGGGCAGCGGCGGCGAGGTCGACGGCGGCCTCGCGACCCGCATCGACCGAGCCGCCGGGCAGTTGGCGGACCTGATGGTCGGGTCGCCGGTGCGTCGCCCGCCCGCGTCCGAGCACACCGGCGCCAGTGGCGACGGGCGTCTGCCCGACCCCACGCCGTTCGAGCAGTTGCTCCGCGGGACGTGACCATGCGTGACGTCGAGGTGGTCGTCGTCGGCGCGGGCCAGGCCGGGCTGTCCGCCGCGTACCATCTCGCCGCGCGCGGCTTCGAACCCGGGCGCGGGTTCGTCGTGCTCGACGGCGACGACGGACCCGGAGGCGCCTGGCGGCACCGCTGGCCGACCCTGACGATGGAGGCCGTCCACGGTCTGCACGACCTGCCGGGCATGGCGCTCGGCGAGGTCGACCCTGACGCCCGGGCCAGCGACGTCGTGGCCGACTACCACGGCCGGTACGAGCGCCGCTTCGAGCTGCCGGTGCACCGACCCGTACGGGTCGAACGCGTCGAGGAGGCCGGCGACGGCCGCCTGCTCGTCGTCACCGAACGCGTGACCTGGCGGACCCGGACGGTGCTCAACGCGACCGGCACCTGGACCCGGCCGTTCTGGCCCAACTACCCGGGCATGGCCGACTACGCCGGCCGGCAGTTGCACACGGCCGACTACGCCGGGCCAGACGAGTTCGCCGGCCGGCACGTCGTCGTGGTCGGTGGCGGCCACTCGGCGGTCCAGCACCTGGCCGAGATCAGCGCGGTGACCTCCACGACCTGGGTGACGCGCACGCCGCCGCGCTGGCGTGAGACGCCGTTCGACCGCGACGCCGGCCGGGCTGCGGTCGCGCTGGTCGAGGAGGCGGTGGCCGAGGGGCGCCGCCCCGACAGCGTGGTCAGCGTGACCGGGCTGGTCGCGACCCCGCCGGTCCAGGCGGCACGCGAGCGCGGCGCGCTGCAGCGGCTCCCGATGTTCGACCGGATCACCCCCGAGGGGGTCGCCTGGGAGGACGGCCGGTTCGTCGCGGCCGACGTGATCCTGTGGGCGACCGGGTTCCGCCACGCACTCGACCACCTCGCGCCACTCGACCTGCGCGGCCCCGACGGCGGCATCCGCATGGAGCGCACCCACGTGGCCGGTGACCCGCGCATCCACCTGCTCGGCTACGGCCCGTCGGCCAGCACCATCGGCGCCAACCGGGCCGGTCGGACCGCGGTCCGCGACCTCCGCCACTTCCTCGCCGCGTCCGACGCTGCCTGAGCGCGTCCGGTCAGCGCACCTCCAACAGCACCTTGCCCGTGGCGCGCCGTTCGTCGAGTTCCTTCAGCGCCTCCCCGGCCTCCTCGAGCGGATAGCTCGACCCGAACACCGGGCGCAGTTCCCCGCTGCGGATCATGGGTGCGAGGTCGGCCCACTGGATCGCCGGGTAGTCCATGTCGCGCAGGAAGTGGGCGCCCCAGGCCACGCCGATCACGGCCGTGTTGTTGAGCAGCAGGCGGTTGACCTTCACCGTCGGGATCTCGCCGCCGGTGAATCCGATGACCAGCAGACGCCCCTCGGGGGCGAGGCTGCGCAACGAGTCGGTGAACCGGTCGCCGCCGACCGGGTCGACGATCATGTCGACCCCGCGTCCCTTGGTCAGCTCCGCCACCTGGTCCTTGAACCCTTCCGCCGTCACGACCTCCTCCGCACCGGCCGCGCGGGCAGCCTCGGCCTTCGCCTCGCTCGACACGACGGCGATGACCCTGGCCCCGTACGCGCGGGCCAGTTGGATCGCCGCGGTGCCGACGCCCCCACCCGCGCCGTGCACGAGCACGCAGTCGTGGGGCTGCAGGCGGCCGCGCCGGATCAGGGCGAAGTGCACCGTCAGGTAGTTCATGGGCAGGCCCGCCCCAGCGGCGAAGCCGACCTCCTCGGGCAACGGGAACACCAGCCGGGGGTCGACCGCGACCGTCTCGGCGAAGCCGCCGAACGCGGGGAAGGCGGCCACGCGGTCACCGGCCCGGAACCGGCCGTCCTCGGGCGCACTGCGGACGAGGCCGGCCACCTCGGAGCCGGGCACGAACGGCAGGTCCGGCTTGAACTGGTACTCGCCGCGCGTCAGCAGCACGTCGGGGTAGGTGACGCCGGCCGCATGCACGTCGATCACGACCTGGCCGTCCCCGTCGTCGGGTTCGTCGATCTTGTTGACCTCGACCGCGTCCGGGCCGTCCAGCCGGGTGATCTGTACCGCGCGCATGGGTGTCCCTCTCTCGTTCGTCCCGGCGCACAGGCAAGCACGTCGGCTGCCCGGCGCACGAGCGGACGCCGTCGGAGGTCGGCAGCGAGCACGGACCCCGCCGCCCGGCGCTGCATAGCCTCGGGCGGTCGCGGCGGGTGCCGTCGTGGCGGCCGAGGGAGCCACGATGAGCTTCAACGACGACGTCCGCATCGACTCGGGTCGGGCCTCCCGCGGCCGGCGCGGTGGCGCCGGCATCGCGATCGGCGGAGGTGGGGGGCTGGTTCTGCTGCTGCTGGCCATGCTCTTCGACGTGCCGTTGGGCAACCTGACCGGCGGCGGCGACGCCGCTCAGGGCACCGGCGAGGAGATCGAGGGCGGCTTCGAACACTGCCGGACCGGTGCGGACGCCAACGCGTTCGTCGACTGTCGCATCATCGCGACCGCCGAGTCGCTCGACGTCGTCTGGGAGGAACAGTTGCCCGCCGCAGGCGGCCCGGCCTACCAGCCCCCGGGCCTGGTGATCTTCGAGGGATCGGTCGGCACCGCCTGCGGCAACGCCACCAGTGCCGTGGGCCCGTTCTACTGCCCCGGCGACACGACGACCTACTTCGACACGGGCTTCTTCGACACGCTGCGCGAGAAGTTCGGCGCCGGCGAGGGGCCGCTGGCCGAGCAGTTCGTCGTGGCCCACGAGTTCGGCCACCACATCGAGCACCAACTCGACCTGCTCGGCCAGGCCCAGCGCGACCCGCAGGGCCCGGAGTCGGGCGCCGTGCGGGTCGAACTGATGGCCGACTGTCTCTCGGGCGTCTGGGCCCATCACGCGACCCAGGCGATCGACCCCGAGAGCGGCGAGACGTTCCTGCGGGAACTGACCGACGCCGACATCGCCGACGCGCTGTCGGCGGCGGCGGCCGTGGGCGACGACCGGATCCAGGAACAGCTCCAGGGTCAGGTCCAACCCGAGTCGTTCACCCACGGCACCAGCGAACAGCGCCAACAGTGGTTCACCACCGGCTACCGCGACGGCGACCTGCGCTCCTGCGACACCTTCGCGACCGACCAGCTGTAGCGGCCGGAGCGGTTCAGCGCCGGAGGTTGCCGAGCAGACCCCGGATCAGGGAGCGTCCGACCTCGCGCCCGACGCTGGCGGCGGCGTTCTTGATCATGCGTTCGGTGGCCGTCTCGCGGGTGCTCGTGCGCCGCGACGAGGTCGTGCGGGTGCGCTTCTGCTCGGCGGCGAGCTCCTTCTCACGCTTGGCGAGCGCCTCGGCCTCCTCCGCTGCCCGCTCGTGGGCTTCGGCCGCGGCCGCGCGGTCCTCGGCCCTCTTCGCCAGTGCCTCGGCGGCGGACTCGCGGTCGATCCGTTGCGAGTAGCGCTCACGAAGCGGACTGGCCGCCATCAGTCGCTGCACCGTCGCGTCGTCGACCGGGTCCATCAGCGACACCGGTGCCACCATCCGCGTCGGCACCGTCGGCGTCGGGCGGCCCTTGGGACCGAGCACGGTGACCAGCGCCTCGCCCGTGCCGAGACCGGTCAGGGCCTCCTGCACCTCGTAGTGGTCGCTGACCGGGAAGGTCGCCGCGGTCGCCTTGAGCGCCTTCTGGTCCTGTGGCGTGAAGGCGCGCAGGGCGTGCTGCACCCGGTTGCCGAGCTGGGCGAGCACGTCCTCGGGGACGTCGCGGGGCTGCTGGGTGACGAAGAAGACGCCGACCCCCTTCGAGCGGATCATTCGCACGGTCAGCTCGATCGAGCTGCGAAGCGTCTTGGAGGCGTCGTCGAACAGCAGGTGGGCCTCGTCGAAGAAGAACACCAGTTCCGGCTTTTCGGGGTCGCCGACCTCGGGGGAGGTCTCGTAGATCTCGGCGAGCAGCCACATCATGAACGTCGAGAAGATGCGCGGCTTGGTCTGCACGTCGACGAGGTTGAGGACGGTGACCACGCCCTTGCCGTCCTGGGTCCGCCGCAGGTCGGCGACGTCGAACTCGGGCTCGCCGAAGAAGTCGTCGCCGCCCTGGGTCTGCAGTTCCATGGCCTTGCGCAGCAGGACGTTGAGGGTCTGCGTGCTCATGCCGCCGTAGGTGTCCTGCACCTCGCGACCCTCGTCCGAGGTCAGGAACTTGAGCAACTCGATCAGGTCGACCAGGTCGAGCAGCGCCAACTGCGACTCGTCGGCGTACTTGAAGATGACCTGCAGCACGGATTCCTGCGTGTCGGTGCAGTCCATGACCTTGGCGAGCAGGAGCGGTCCGAACGAGCTGACCGGGACCCGCAGCGGCGTGCCGGACTCGCCCGAGATCGACAGCAGTTCGACGGGGAACGACTCGGCCTGCCACGGCAGTTCCATGCCGGACATGCGGGCGTCGATGTGCTCGTTGCCGGGGCTGGGCTCGGCGAGGCCGGTCAGGTCGCCTTTGAGGTCGGCGAGGAAGACGGGCACCCCGGCGCGCGAGAGTTGCTCGGCGAACACCTGCAGCGTCTTCGTCTTGCCCGTGCCGGTGGCACCGGCGACCAGCCCGTGCTTGTTGAGCATCCGCAGCGGGACCTGCACATAGTGGTCGTTGAGCGGTGTCTGCAGGCTCGGGTCGAGCGGGCGGCCCAGGATGATGGCCTCGTCGTCGAAGCCGTAGCCGGCCGCGAGTACCTCGTCGAGTGCGGTCATCGTCTCACCCTTCGTCACAGCCATCGGCCCGGGTTGAGGATCCCCTGCGGATCGAGCGCGCGCTTGATCGAACGCATCACCCCGACCGCCACGGGGCCCACCTCGCGTTCGAGGTGGCGCGCCTTGAGCCGGCCGACGCCGTGCTCGCCGGTGCAGGTCCCGCCGAGTTCGAGCGCGACGTCGATGATGTCGTCGAAGGCCTCGAGGGTGCGGGCCATCGCGTCGTCGTCGCCGTGCGGGACCAGGAACGTCGGGTGGAGGTTGCCGTCACCGGCATGGCCGAAGACGTACACGTCGGCGCCGCGGCGGGCGGCGGCGGCCTGGACCGCGTCGATCAGTTCGGGCAGTTTCGAGCGGGGGACGCCGATGTCCTCCCAGACGGCGATGCCCCGCTGCTCGATCGCCGGGCCGGCCAGCCGGCGGGCCTGCAGCAACGCCTCGGCCTCGTCAGGGTCGTGGGTGACCGCGAGGTAGGTGGCGCCCGCCTGTTCGCACAGCTCGCCGATGCGGGCGATCTCCTCGGCGCGCTGGGCACCGGGGGCGTCCGACTGCGCGAGCAGCATCGCCGCACAGTCGCGGTCGAGCCCCATGCGCTTCCAGTCGTCGACCAGGCAGACCGTGCGCTGGTCCATGATCTCGAGCAACGACGGGGTCAGCCCGGACCGGGTGATCGCGGCCACGGCTCGGCCCGCGGCGCCGAGGTCGCCGAAGAACGCGGCCATCGTGGCGGCCGCCTCGGGAGCGGGCCGCAGCCGCACCCGGGCGCGGGTCACGATGCCGAGCGTGCCCTCGGACCCGATCAGCAGCTGGGTCAGGTCGAGCCCGGCGACGCCCTTGATGGTCCGCCTGCCGGTCTCGAACACCGTGCCGTCGGCGAGCACCACCTCGAGACCCAGCACGTAGTCGCGGGTGACCCCGTACTTGACGCAGCACAGGCCGCCGGCGTTGGTGGCGATGTTGCCGCCGATCGAGCAGAACGCCTTGCTGGCCGGGTCCGGCGGGTAGAACAGGCCGTGCTCTGCCGTGGCCACCGACAGGTCGGCGTTGAGCACGCCCGGCTCCACCACGGCCTGCTGGTCGTCCGGGAGGATCTCGAGGACCCGGTCCATGCGCTCGAGGCTGAGGATCAGCGAGCCGTCCATGGCGCTCGACCCGGCGCACAGACTCGAACCGGCGCCGCGGGGAACCACCGGGACGCCGTTGGCGGCGGCCACCTTCACCGCGGCCGAGACCTGTGCGGTGGTCTCGGCGAACGCGACCGCGCGGGGGTGACCCGGCGTGACCCAGGTGGTCCGGTCGTGCCGGTACGGCTCCATCAGGTCAGGATCGGTCAGGACCCGTGCGCCGCCCATCGCCTCGCCGAGCTGGTCGGCGAACCCGTCTCCCACGGCCGACTCCTCCCGACAGCGGCGCGCGCGATCCTACGCGTCCCGGGAGGGGTCGTTCGGTGGGTCGGGTCAGCTGGTCAACTCGTCGATGTAGTCGTAGGCGCGCATGATGAACGCGGCCATCTGGTCACGCCGGGTGTGGTCGCCCGGTCCGTAGCGGCCGTCGCCGTAGCCGACGCTGATTCCCTGCTCACCCAGGGCATCGATCGCGGCGCGGTGGACGTTGTTCGACGGCACGTCCGGGAACAGTCCCGACCTGCGGGCGGCCGGCGGCTGCGAGCCGTCCACGAGCCCGTTGTCGACGTAGTCGATCGCACGGGCGATGAACGACGCCATCTGGGCCCGGGTCACCTCGGAGCCCGGCTCGTAGCGGCCGCTGCTGCGACCCTGGACGACCCCGGCCCGCGCCAGCTTGTGGATGCTCTCCCAGTGCACGCTCTGCCGACCGACGTCGTCGAACTTGCTCTGCGCCGCCGGCAGGTCACGTTCGAGTTCGATCAGGTTGGCGATGAAGGTCGCCATCTGGGCCCGGGTGACGCTGCGGGGCGACCGGTAGGTCCGATCGGGATACCCCTGGGCGATGCCGTGTTCGGTCATGCACAGCACGTTGCGGTAGTGGGGGTTGGACGACTGCACGTCCGAGTAGGGGTTGACGTACAGGGCCGACTCGCTGCAGACACGGTCCGTGCCGCGGGCGACGAGTGCGGTGACGGCGAGGCTGCCGACGCCCTGGCTGAACACGCGTGCACGCGGGGCGGCCGGGTCGTCGACCCCGCGCTGGTCCCACAGGTGCTGCCAGGTCTGCGCCCGCTGGTCGGCCGTCTCGGCGTCCTCCCAGTAGCCGGGCCCGAAGATGCGGTCGACCTGGACCCGCGCCTGCCGGTCGGGGAAGGTCGGCGTGCCGTAGCCCACCAACGACGCGCCACCGGCAACGCCGCCGTCGATCGCCACGACCCGGTAGTAGTACGTCGTGCCGACGTTCACCTGTCGATCGACGAAGCACCGCCCGCTGTGGCTGGCTCCGGGCCAGCTCGGCACGTTCGGCGCCTGGCAGGCGGCGCCGGCGGTCTGGGTGATCCGCGTGGCCGTCCCGGTCGTGAACGACGGGTCGGTCGAACGGTGGATGGCGTAGCCGTCGGCGCCGGCGACCGGATCCCACGCGATGCGCAGTTCGTCCTGGAGGTCGGTGACGCGCACGTTCTGGGGTGCGTCGACGTCGGCGAGCACGTCATCGGCGGCTTCGGGGATCCCGAACATCGAGGGGGTCGACGCCGCGCCGTAGAAGGCCGTCAGACCCGGCCCGGTGTCGACGAATACCGGCGAGACCTGGATCTGCAGGCTGTCCTGGAAGCTCCCCCGCACGAAGACGGTGGTGGTGTTGCGGACGGGGGTGGCGCCCGGGCCGACCGTCAACTCGACCTCCTGGCGCGCCACGACCCGGTCGGGTTGGTCGCCACCGTCGTCGGGGTCGGGATCGGCGAAGACCGTGACCTGCGCGGTCACGCCGAGCACCTGCCCCGTCGGGTTGGGGGTGCTCCACCACCAGTCGAACTGGAGGTTGCCGTCGATCTGCCCGGTGTAATCGCCGTGCCAGGTGATGGCGAGCGGGTTGAACGGCTGGTCGTCGTTGGCGACGGAGGTGGTCGCGGTCTGGGTGGCCGGCGGCTCCCCGGTGGGCTCTTCGGCTCCGAACGTGCCCTCCATGGCCACCGCATCGAGCGGGCTGCCCTGGAAGAACCGTTCCTCGGCGATCTCCACCTCGGCCTCGGCGGCGTCGGTCTGGGTCCGTGGTGCGGCCCAGGTGGTCACGCCCTCGAGCGGCTGCGGGTAGCCGGCGGTGCCCTCGAGTTCGACCGTGTCGTCGCCGGCCGCGCCCCGCTGGATCCGGGTCGTCGGCAGGTTGGCGACCTGGGTCGCGTTGACCTCGACGTCGTAGCTGAAGCCCTCGGCGCGCTCGGTCGCCTCGGTGTTGTCGTTGTCCTGGCACGGCTGCACGGTGCCGCCCGTGCGGTGGGTCACGCGTAGCGACCAGTCACCGTTCTCGGGCGCGGCGACCGACACCGACCGGCTGGTCGCGGGCGGTCCGACGTCGTCGATGATCGCGTCGGTGTGCACCAGGCCGGCCGACTCCGCGACCGGATACGTGCGGGTCGGGCCGGGCTCGTCGGTGGAGTCGGCCGGGTCGTGCCCCGGCCGGAACAGTTCGAGGTAGAGGTTCGCCTCGGGGTGGTAGGCGCCCCACTCGACGTCGACCGTCAGTTCGTGGACGCCGGACGGCACCGCGAACGTGGTGACGCCGGCTTCCTCCTTGAGGGTGTAGCTGCCGGCACCCGCGCAGCCGACCTGCTCGCCGACGAGCGTGTCACCGCCGGGGTGCTTGCCGCTGACGTAGTTCGGGGCCGGCGTGCCGACCGGGATCCAGGCGGGCTCGGTCTGGCCGTCGCCGTCGTAGGTCAACGCGAGTTCGATCGCGGCGGGGACGTCGAGCCGGCCCGCGCCCTGCTGCTCGGCGGGGTGGCCCGGCAGCGGGGCGGCGGAGCGCTCGAGGATGTCGAGCAGTTCGTCGGCGCTGGGGTCACGGTTGTGTGCGTCGCGGAACGCCTCGGCCACCAGTGCGGCGGCACCCGTGACGTGCGGCGCGGACATCGAGGTGCCCTGCAACGGCTCGTAGCAGCCCGAGGGGTTGGGGGTCCCCGCCCGGCAGGTCGCGGCGTTGGCGCTCATCGCGTTGATGACCGCGCCGGGGGCCACGATCCCGGGGCGGTAGACACCGATGTCGAACGCCCGCGCGAGACGGCGGTCGTGGTTGTCGTAGGCGATGGTCTCGTCGTCGGCACCTGGGTGCGGCGCCGCAGGGCGGCCGACCGAGGAGAACGCGGTGATGCCGTCGGTCTTGGTCGAGGCACCGACGCACAGCACGTACGGGCTCAGGCACTGCACCCCGAGGGTGTTGTCGTCCGGGCCGGAGTTGCCGGCGCTGAAGACCGGCAGCATGCCGACCTCGTTGGCGCGCTGGTAGGCGATCGCCTGCGGGTCGTCGGGGTTGTAGTCGCCGCCGATACCGCCACCGAAGCTGTTGTTGATCGCCACGATGTCGTTCTCGCCCGACTCCTTCTTGGCGATGAGGTCGTCGTAGGCGGCCAGGATGTCGGTGTTGAGCAGCGATGCGGCGACGTTCGCGGCGTAACTGCGGATGCGGGCGTCGGGCGCCATGCCGACCGTGGCGTGGGGGTCCTCGCGGCCGCCGGTCGCCGCGCCCGTGCCGGCCATGGTGCCCGCGACGTGGGTGCCGTGGCCGTTGTCGTCGACTGCGGAGGCCGTGTCGGTGGTGCACACGACCATGCCGAGTGTCCCGGTCGCGCTGGCGTTGCAGAATTCGAGCAGGTTGCCGTAGTCGTAGTGGGTCCCGTCCGCGCCCGTGTCCACCACGCCGAGTTCGACGCCCTCGCCGGTGTAGCCGTGGTCCTCCCAGACCTCGCGGGCACCGGTCACCCAGGTCGACTCCTGCATGTGCAGTTCGAGCTCCTCCTGCGCCCAGACGCTGCGGACCTCGTCCATGTCGCGCAGGGTCAGCAGTTGTGCCCCGGTGAGGTCCTCGACCAGCAGCATCGACAGCGCTTCGAGGCGGACGCCGGTGACGCCGGCCGCCTCGACCGCGGCCAGACCGGACGGCCCGTGCGCGCTCACCACGGCGGTCGCCGTGGTGCCGAGCGGCGTTCCACCGGGCGACAACAGTTCGCCGGCCAGCGCCGAATCCACGGCGGTCGGCCGCGGCGACGCCGTTGAGGTGGCGTTCGCTGGTGGCGGCGCCGCCGCCAGCAACGCCAGGATGAGGGCGAGGGCCGTGACGATCGAGACGATGGCGGCCGTGGGCGACGACGCGGTACGCATGATTCACTCTCCGGCGGGAGACGCGGAGAGGTCGCCCGTTGACCCCCCGTGTTCGCCGGCTCGGGCGTTGGTTCCTGCCGCGCCGCGCCGGGGGCGCACACCCGTCGCCACCATCGCGTGAGTCCCCGCGGCTACCCTCGCGCACCAATCCCGCAGCGCACGTGCTGGCGTCGGCCCGTGTGCGCTGGCAGGGTCCCGCCCCCGTAGCTCAGTGGATAGAGCGTCGGTTTCCTAAACCGTGCGTCGCAAGTTCGATTCTTGCCGGGGGCGCCCAGTCCGGACACGCAGCTCAGGAGAGCGGGTCGAACATGATCTCGCGGACCTCCTGCGGGCAGCGGCAGGCCGCAGCGATCCTGGCCGCCCACGACAGCGCCTCCTCGCGGGACGACACCTCGATGACCGAGAACCCGCCGACGACCGCCTTCGTCTCGGGGAACGGGCCGTCCGTGACCGTCCCGTCCGTGTCGACGATGCTGGCCTGTTGACGCTCCAGTCCACCGCCGAAGATCCATACACCCGCCTCCTTGGCGGCCGCGACCACGGCGTGTGAGTCCTCGTCGGCCGCGGTGAGGTCGCCCTCGAGGTGGTCCATGGCGCCGTCGTCGAACGAGATCAGGTAGCGCGGCATGCTCGTGTCCTTGTCCGGGCGCCGGACGGCGCCGTTGATCGGTTCAGCGCAGACACCGGTGAACGGCGGAACTCATCGCTCGAGCCGGCGGGCGCCGTCCGCGGCGCGGCAGCGGTGGACCTGCAGCCGGCGGCCCGGGAAGTCGCGCGAGTAGCCGTCGGCCAACGCCGCTTCGACCTGTTCGACCCGGTCATCGAGCACCATGGCGATGATGGCGCCGCCGAAGCCGCCGCCGGTCATGCGTGCCGCCGTCGCGCCGCCGACGACGGCGAGGTCGACCAGTCGGTCGAGTTCGGGGATGGTCACCTCGTAGTCGTCGCGCAGGCTGGCGTGACCGGCGGCGAACAGCCGACCGAGGTCGTCGAGACGCCCGTCGGCGAGCGCCGACTCGGTCTGGCGCACGCGCTCGTTCTCGGTGACGACGTGGCGGAGCCGGCGCGCCGGGATCTCGTCGAGTCCGGCGAGCAGGTCGTCGAGGTCCTCGACGCCGACCTCGCAGGGACGCCTGCCGTCCAGCACGTGGAGCGCCTGGCCGAGCTCCGCCGACCGCCGCGCGTAGCCGGACGTCTCGAGCTGCCGCCGCACACCCGAGTCGGCGATCAGCAGCACGTGGTCGGCCGGCAGCGGCACGTAGCGGTACTCGAGCGTGCCGCAGTCGAGCAGCACCGCGTGGCCGGCGCGCCCGAGCACGGACGCCGCCTGGTCCATGATCCCGCTCGGCACGCCGACGGCGCGGTGCTCGGCACGCCGGCAGGCGGCGGCGAGGTCCAGCGGGGCGAGGTCGAGGTCCGCGGCGGCTGTCAGCGCGGTGGCCAGCACGACCTCGAGCGCGGCCGACGACGACAGGCCCGCGCCCTGCGGGAGGTCGCTGCGCAGTTCGCCGCGCATGCCGACCGGCGGACGACCGAGGTCGGCGAGTTCGGCGGCGACGGCGGCGACGAACCGGCCCCACCCCTGCGCCGGCACCTCGCTGCCGTCGGCGCGAACCCGCACCTCGCCCTCGGCGTCGGCGGACGACAGCACGATCTGGTCGCCGCCGAGGTCGGCGTCGAGCGTCACGCCGCGGTCGATCGCGACCGGCAGGACCAGCCCGTCGGTGTGGTCGGTGTGCTCGCCGATCAGGTTGGCCCGACCGGGGGCGAAGAAGCGCGGCACGTCGTTGGCCCTGACTGTCCGACACGGCGTAGGGTTCGGCCGCGCGACGGTACCCCGAGCCCGACCGAGTGGAGTCGTTGAAGATGCGGTTGCTGGTCACCGGCGGAGCCGGGTTCATCGGCGCGACCACCGCCGCGGCGCTACTCGACGCCGGGCACGAGGTGACCGTCGTCGACGACCTGTCCTCCGGCCACCGCGACGCGGTGCCCAGTGACGCCGACTTCCACCGGGCCGACATCACCGACGCGGACGCCGTGCGCCCGATCGTCGCCGACGGTGGGTTCGACGGGTGCCTCCACTTCGCTGCGCTGATCGAGGCGGGCGAGTCCATGCGCGCGCCGGAACGTTTCTTCTCGGTCAACACCGGCGGCAGCGCCACGCTGTTGCAGGTGCTGCTCGAGCACGGCGTCGGACGGTTCGTGCTGTCGTCCACCGCCGCCGTCTACGGCGAGCCCGAACGCACCCCCATCGACGAAGGGCATCCCCTGCAGCCGACCAACGCGTACGGCGAGTCGAAGCTGCTGGTCGAGCGCATGCTGGCCTGGCACCACCGCATCCACGGTCTGCGGGTCGCGAGCCTGCGCTACTTCAACGCTGCCGGCGCGACCCCCGGCCGGCCGGAGCGCCACGACCCCGAGACCCACCTCGTGCCGTTGGTCCTGCAGGTCGCCGCCGGCCGCCGCGAGCGCGTCTCGGTGTTCGGCACCGACTACGCCACCCCCGACGGCACGGCGGTGCGCGACTACGTCCACGTCGCCGACCTCGCCGACGCCCACGTCCTCGCCGTCGAGGCGCTCGACGAGCACCCGACCCTCACGTGCAACCTCGGCAGCGGCCGCGGCTACAGCGTCCGCGAGGTGATCGAGACCGCCCGCGAGGTGACCGGCCACGCCATCCCCGCCGACGACGCCGCCCGCCGCGAGGGTGACCCGGCCGTGCTGGTCGCATCGGCCGACCGCGCCCGAGCGCTGCTGGACTGGCAACCGCGGCGCACCGACCTCGCGACGATGATCGGCGACGCCTGGCGGGAGTCCGGCGCGGCGGTGCGGGCATGAACAGCGAACAGGTCCCTCGCACGACGCTGCGCCATCCCGACGGTCGCTACCTACTGCTGTACGGCGAGCGCGGCGGCGACGAACTGCCGCCGCTGCCGGTCGGCGACCACCCGGCCCTCCACCTGCGCTGGAACGCACTGGACGCCCGCTGGACCGCCATCTCCCCCGCCCGCAACACGCGGCCACAGACGGCGCCGACGGCGGACAGCGCCGACGCCGCACCGCCCGCGTGCCCGCTGTGCCCCGGCGGCCCGGAGGTCCCCTTCGCCTACGAGGCGGCCGTCTTCGAGAACCGGTTCCCGACCCTGCTGGCCGACCCCCCGCCGGCGCCATCGCTCGACGGGGTGACCGCCCCGTCGGTCGGCCGCTGCGAGGTCGTGCTCTACACGCCCACGCACACCGGGTCACTGGCCACGCTCGAGCCCCGCGAACTCGCCCGGGTCATCGCGATCTGGGCGGACCGCTCGCAGGCGCTGTGGGCGTCCCCCGACCACCGTCACGTGCTGGTGTTCGAGAACCGTGGCGAGGGCGTGGGCGCCACACTCGCGCATCCGCACGGCCAGATCTACGCGCTCGGCCACGTCCCGCTGCTGGTGCGCAACCGGATCGAGGCGCTCGCACGGCACCGCGCGCGCGAGGGCGACTGCCTCAGCTGTGACGTCGTCGCGCGCGACACGGCGAGCGACCGCGTCCTGCTCGACCTGCCCGGGTTCGTGGTGGCCGTGCCGTTCGCCCCGGACTGGCCGTACGAGATCCACGTCCGGGCAAAGCGCCACGGGGTCAGGCGGATGCACGACCTCGACGCGGCCGAGCGCCGGGACCTCGCCATCGCCCTGCGCGACGTCGTCGGCCGCTACGACCGGCTGTTCGACGAACCGATGGCGTACATGATGGTGTGCCAGCAGGCACCCGCCGCGGACGACGGCGCCCCGGCGCAGGACTGGCACCTCGGCTTCGAGTTCCTGCCGCCAAACCGCGCGGCGGACCGGACCAAAGTGCGCGCGTCGGTCGAGACCTCGACCGGGCTGTTCATCAACGACACCGTGCCCGAGACGTGCGCGGCGCTGCTTGCCCAGGTGCGTACGGACGCCCTCGACGTGGCCGACGCCTTCCCGGCCGTCACCGTCGTTCGGGACTGACCGGGCGACGCCGACCAGGCGGGCGTCAGCGCGGCTCGTCGGCCGGGGGCGGGGGAAGCGGTTGGCCGTCGGGGCCGAGCACCGGCATGCCGCCGGTGCCGACCTCCTCGCGAGGCTCGTGCGGCGTCAGGTCGATGGGGCCGTCCTCGCCGGTGTGGGCGCCCATCGGCGGGCCGTCCTCGGCGTCGTGGACGTCGCCGCGCGCCGACGTCTCGCCGGCCTCGTCCTCGACCACGAGCTCCTGAAACGGCGTCGGCGGGGTGTCGGCCGAACCGAACTCGCCCCGGTTGAGCATCGTCTCGAACAGGTCGCGCGACGCCAGCAGGGCCGAGCGGAGCTGCTCGGTCGTCAACTCGTTGCCATCCTCGACCCGGGTGCTGCGGTAGCGCTCGACGGCCGCCGGGTGGTCGACGGACAGGTCGGCGAGGCGCTGCTCGCGGGCCGCATCGGGATAGCCGCGAGAGACCGCGATCTCGTCGAGCAACTCGTCGGCGTGGCGCAGCGACGCATGCGGCGCGTCGACGAAGTCGGCCTGGATGGCGTCCCACCGGGCCTGGAAGTCGTCGCGCAGGTCGGCCGGGACCGGTCGGATCGAGAACGACGCGCGGCGCTGCTCGCGGGCCAGCAGTTCCTGCTCGGCCTCCTTGCGCGAGCGGGCGGCGCCGACGGTGCGGTCGTACTCGGCACCGAAGCGGTCCCGCAGGTGCTTGCGGGTCTCCTCGCGACGCTTGCGCTTCTTGGTCATCACGATGGCCAGCACCACGATGGCGACGACAACCACGACGGCGAGAATGATCCACACGAGGGGATCGACGGCAGACAGGTCCATGACGCGCTCCACGATCTCGGTTCGAGTGCCATGGTGCTACGTGCCGCTGCGCACGGCCCCGTCCGTGTGGTGGGGGCGCGTGTGACAAGGGTGACCATCTTGCGCGGCGGCCACCACCGTTCGTCGCGGTCAGGCCGCGTCGTCGTCCTCGGGCAGTTCGACCTTGCGGAACAGCGGCGTCGGTTCGCCGAGCGTGGTGCCGGCTGGCACCTCACGCCGTTGCCAGCCGGTCGCGTGCAGGTCCTCGCCGTGGCCGAGCCAGCCACTCACCGTCGCCGCCGAGAACGGCGTGAAGGGGGCGAAGGCGAGGTTGCAGCCGCTGATCGCCTGCAGGGCGGTCCACAGCGTGGTTCCCGTCCGGCCGAGGTCGGTCTTGGCGGTCTTCCAGGGCTCGGTCGCGTTGAGGTAGGCGTTGACCTCCTGGGTCGCGTCGAGGGCCTGCTTCAGCGCCGCGCGCAACTCGACCTGTTCGAACAGTTCGGCCTCGGCAGCGAGGTTGCGGTCGACGGTGGCGAGAATCGCCCGGTCGCGCTCGTCGAGGTCGCCCGGCTCGGGTACGACGCCGTCGAAGTTCTTGCGGGTCATCGCCAGGACCCGGTTGACGAGGTTGCCCCACGCGGCGACCAGTTCGCCGTTGATGCGGCGGACCAGTTCGTCCTCGGTCAGGTCGGTGTCGTTGTACTCGGGCAGGATCGTGGCCAGCGCATAGCGCAACTCGTCGGGCTGGTAGTCGTCGAGGTAGTCGAGCAGCGACTTGCCGACGCCCCGCGACTTCGATGCCTTGGCGCCACGGAAGGTGACGTACTGGTTGGCCGGCACGTTGGTCGGCAGGTTGAGCGGCGGCGAGTCGGCGGTGGCCGAGCCGAGCAGGTAGCTCGGCCAGAACACGGCGTGGAACGGGATGTTGTCCTTGCCGACGAAGTAGTACGACTCGGCGGCGGGATCGAGCCACCACGCCTTCCAGGCATCGGGGTCACCCGAACGCTGGGCCCATTCCTTCGAGGCGGACAGGTAGCCGATCACGGCCTCGAACCACACGTAGATCCGCTTCTCGGACTTCTCGGTCGAGATGTCGAGTTCGGGCGGGATCGGGATGCCCCAGGTGAGGTCGCGCGTGATCGAGCGGTCGATCAGTCCCTCGCGAACGAACCCCAGCGCCCAGTTGATGACGTGGCCACGCCAGCCCTCGCGGCTCTCGAGCCACTTCAACAGGTCGTCCTGCAGCCGTGGGAGCAGGATGAAGTAGTGCTCGGTCTCGCGCGGTTCGGGGGTCGCGCCGGTCAGCTTCGACCGCGGATCGATCAGATCGATCGGGTCGAGCGTCTTGCCGCAGTTGTCGCACTGGTCACCGCGGGCGTCCGGTGAGCCGCAATTGGGGCAGGTGCCCTCGACGTAGCGGTCGGGCAGGAAGCGGTTGGCCTCGGGGTCGAAGAACTGCTCGGTGGTCTTCGTGTCGATGTAGCCGTTGGCGTGCAGCGCCCGGAACAACTCCCAGGTCACCTCGCGGTGATTGTCGGTCATCGTGGTGGTGAACAGGTCGAACGAGATCCCGAGCCGCTCCCACTGCTCGTGGAACTTCGGGTTGAACTGGTTGACGATGTCCGCCGGTTCGACGCCCTCCTGCTCGGCCTTCACCGTGATCGGTGTGCCGTGCGCGTCCGTGCCCGACACCATCAGCACGCGGTTGCCGGCGATGCGGTGGTAGCGCGCGAAGATGTCGGCGGGCAGGTAGGCGCCGGCGATGTGGCCGAGGTGGGACAGGCCGTTGGCGTACGGCCAGGCCACCGCGACGAGGATGTGGCGGGGGGCGGCATCGGAAGCACTCATGGCACGAGCCTATCCGCCGCCTCGGAACCGACCCGGCGGCTACCCCTCGTCGGGCAGGCGGATCGAGCCGTCGGGACGCAGGGGGAAGCCGGGGTTGTGGGCGAACTCCCACAGGTGCCCGTCGGGATCGGCGACGTAGCCGGAGTAGCCGCCCCAGTCGGCGCGGACGGCGGGCCTGGTGACGCGACCTCCGGCTTCGGCAGCGGCGGCGATCGCCGCGTCGACCGAGGCCTCGTCCGGCAGGTTGCAGGCCAGCGCGGTGGGTCCGGGGCCAGCGGCGAGACCGCCTGCGGCCAGACCGGCGTCCCCGGCCAGTTCGTCGCGTCCCCACAGCGACAGCACCATGGGGCCGCCTCGCATGAACGACACGACGCCGTCCACCGAGGCATCCGACCGCCGCCAGCCGAGCGCGGTGTAGAACGCCTCGGCACGGGCGAGGTCGGCGACCCCGAGCGTGACCAGACTGACGTGCGCAGGTCTCATCGCGAATCCCTCCGGGACAGGGCGGTGATCGCATCGCGGAGGCGACGTTGGTCGTCGACCTCACGCCGCAGGGGGTCGAGCAGGCGCTCCTCGACCACCACGCGCAGGGTCCGCTCGATCTGCCGGCGCACCCGCGCCGCATGGCGACGTGCGCCATTGCGCGCCGACAGCCGGGTGACCACGCCCAGCACGATCCGCACGAGCAGGCCGCCGAGCAGCAGGGCCGTCGGCCAGGGCAGGTCCCCGGTCACGTGGGGGACGGGCAGTTCGGGCAGACGGAGGTAGTCGACCGCCGCAAGCGCGCCCAGCCAGCCGACGCCGACGATCGCGCACGTCTCGGCCGCCAGACGCAGCCACGACAGCAGCGTCCACCACCGGCGAGGGGCCGGGATCAGGTCCGCGGCGGCCACCGCGTCGGTCAGGGCCGGGGCGGCGTGGCCGGCGGCCGTGCCGACCGCGCGATGGAGGGCAGCGTGGGTGTGACCGGCGGTCCGCCCGACGTCCAGGACACGCAGCAGCGCCGTCTCGACGCCTTCGACCGTGGCGGCGCGCGGCGGCGGTCCGTCGGCCACCCGGGCCCGGCGGCGCAACGACACGCCCGCGGCCCGGAACGGGCGCCCGAGCACCCGGGCCAGCGGCGACCGGCTGCGTCGCGCCGCCTCGCGGCGGTACAGGCCGGCGGCTTCGGCGGCTGCCCGGTGTCCGTCGACCGCCACCAGCAAGGGCTCCATCACGGCATCGGCGGCAGGCACCTCGACGGTGTCGACGTCGAGGTGGCGGCCGGCACGCTCGGCGAACACGGCGGCGTCGGCCGCCAGACGGGCGGCGGCGGCCGACCGACGCGCGGCCAGGTCGACCAGCACGGCGCGGAGATCGTCGACCCCGACACCCATCCGCGCCGAGGTGGCGAGCACACGGGCGTCACGGTGGCCGCCGTCGGCGAGTCGCCGGTGCAGGTCGGCACGCAACGCCTCGAGTCCGTCGGCCGTGAGTTCGTCGGCCCGGTTGAGCACCACGAGCAGCACCTCGGCGTGCTCGGTCAGGTCCGCGAGTGGCCCGTGATGGGTGTCGTCGCGGGCGTACTTGATCGGGTCCACCACCCATACGACGACGTCGACCCGCTCGGCGAGGCGGGCGGCCGTCGTCCGGTGGGCTTCGACGACCGAGTCGTGGTCGGGCAGGTCGAGCAGCACGAGACCCTCGGGGAGCGCGTCACCGACCGCGACCCGCTCGGGGACCTCGAGCCAGTCGAGCAACGCGTCGGCCTGCGGCGTGCGCTCGGCCATCGCCGCGAGTGCCACCGAGGTCGTGGGACGTCGCACCCCCTCGACCGCGACCTCGCGACGGAGCAGCGCGTTGGCCAGCGCGGACTTGCCAACGCCCGTCCCGCCCGCCAGCGCCGCGACCGTGAGTCCCTCGCCGCGGGCGAGTCGCTCGTCGAGTTGCCGACGCAGGTCGACGGCGTCGGCGACCACGGCGTCGTCGAGGCGCCCCGGCCCGAGCGCCACGACGATGTCCAGCGCCGCGGCGACGTCGGGCGAGGGGGAACCCGCCTGGCGGCGTCTCACGGCCGTCGTCCGGCGACGGCGCGCACCGACGCGACGGCGTCGGCCGGTGGCAGCGACGCGGTCAACGCGTCGTCGTGACGGGCGCGGTCGGCGTCGATCAGGCCGTCCAGACGCCGTTCGAGGTCGGTCCGGGCGTCGGCGAGCAGGGTGCGCAGGTTCTGCTCGCCGAACAGGCGCACCAGCAGGGCCTGGCTGCCGGCGCTGGCCAAGGCGGCGATGCCCAACTCGCCACCGGTCAGGCCACCGCTGACGGTGAACACGACCAGGATCGCGGCCGTGGCGACCGCGTTCAGCGCGGTCGACCACACGCGGGCCTGGACGCGGCGCTGGGCACCGACGGTGGCGACCAGTTCGGCGATGTGCTCGCCCCAGGCGTCCACCTCGGCCCGGACACGATGGGTCCGCTCGCCGTCCTCGGTGCGCAACGCCGGGTGGCGGTCCAGGAGTTCGCGGCCGACCGGGTCCTCCTCGAACCGGCGGCGGGCCTCCCACGCCGCCCGCTCGAGCAGGCGGACGATCGTGTCGCTGAGCGTGTCGGCGACCTCGGCACGCACCTGGCGCGGGCTGGTGGCCGCCTCGTCGGTGGTGCCGAGCATGCCGCGCACCATCTCGCGCACGCGCGTCGCGGCCGTCTGGATGCGCAGCATGGTCTCGCCGCCGCCGACCAGGTCGCGCCAGCGGTCGAGCACGTCGGCGCGCAGGGGGATGCCGCGGTCGAGCTCGACGCCCAACTCGGCGTGGAGGCCGCGGTACGCCCGGTCGAGCGCGTCCTGCAGGCGCTCCGCGGTCGCCTGTTCGGCGGCGAGCGCATCGGCCAGCGGCACCAGTTCGGCCGGGACCGCCGACCGCAGGCCGGCGAGCGCCCGCCGGCGGACGTCGGCGCGGGCGGCCGGCGCGGCGAGGTCGGTGAGCCAGTCGTGCAGCGGCGCGACGGCCGACTCGGGGACGCGCCCGTCGACCACCTCGGTCGCCGGGACGTGCAGCAGTCGGTCCGCGTCGACCCCCTCGGAGGCGAGCAGCCGCGCCACGTCGTCGAGGACCACCTCGCGGTCCTGCTCGTCGACCTGGGTGACGACGACACCCGTGAGGACCTGCCGGTCGCGGGCCAACCGCAGGTAGACCGCGCCGACCTCGTCGGCGTAGGTCCGGGCGGTGACGAACCACAGCCACGCGTCGGCGACGTCCAGGACGCTCTCGGCGAGCGCACGGTTGGCGGTCTCGACCGAGTCGACGTCGGGGGTGTCGACCAGGGCCAGCCCCGGCGGCAGCCCGTCGGTGGCGTGGACCACCAGTCGTTGCCCGCCCTCCGACCCGTCGTCACGCGCCTCGCGCCCCGCGCCCGTGGCGACCCGCACACGGGGCAGGTGCGGCAGGATCGCGGCGTCGGCGAGGGCGGCTTCGTCGTCGGGATGGCAGACCAGCACCGGCGCGTGGGTGGTGGGGCGCACGACGCCGGTGGCCGCCACGCGGGTCCCGGCCAGGCTGTTGACCGTGGTGGACTTGCCGGCGCCGGTGCCACCCGCCAGCACGACCAGTAGCGGCGCGTCGAGATCGGCGCTGCGGACGAGCGTGGCCCGCAGCCGGCGGGCGGTCGCCACGGCCCGCGAGCGGAGTCGCTCGCCGGTGGGCCCGCTGAGCGCGAAATCGAGTTGTTCGAGCGCGTCGGCGAGCGACGCGAGGTCGTCGGCCGCGTCGGCCGCTCGCGTCGCGTCCACCCCATCTCCTGCCGTGATCGTGTTCGGACGGTAACCGCCTCGGCGCCGTGGTGGGGGTCCGCCGTGCCGTCCGCCGGGCAAGGAGAGGACCTTGTCCTCGGTCCGACGGGCGCCGGGTGGGCGATTCTCATGGGTGCCACGCCATTCGCGCCGTGCGGTGTGGACCGAGGACCTCGATGACACCCCTGCACACCTCGTGGGCCCGCCTGTCTCGCGAACGCAGCGAGGCGCCTCCCGGCTTCTCGCGCTGGCTCGTGCCGCCGGCCGCGCTCGCGGTCCACCTCAGCATCGGGCAGGTCTACGCGTTCAGCGTGTTCAAGCTGCCGCTGGTCGAACGCTTCGGAACCAGCGAGACCGCGATCGCGGTGGTGTTCTCGATCGCGATCGTGATGCTGGGGCTGTCCGCAGCGTTCGGCGGCACCTGGATGGAACGCAACGGTCCGAGGCGCGCGATGGTCGTCGCCGCCCTGTGCTGGTCGTCCGGGTTCGCGGTCGCCGCCGCGGGGGTCGCGCTGGGTGCCCTGTGGCTGGTCTACCTCGGCTACGGCGTGCTGGGCGGGATCGGGCTCGGCATCGGCTACATCTCGCCGGTCTCGACCCTGATCAAGTGGTTTCCGGACCGGCCCGGTCTGGCGACCGGCATGGCGATCATGGGGTTCGGGGGCGGCGCGCTGCTGGCGGCACCGGCCTCGCGGATCCTGCTGGACGTGTACGCCGCACGGGGCTGGGACGACATCGTGGCGAGCTTCCTGACGCTCGGCGTCGGCTACCTCGTCCTGATGCTGGTCGGTGCCACCATCATCCGCGTCCCGCCCCCCGGCTGGACGCCGCCCACCCGGCCGGGCCGTCCGGTCCCGGCGACCACGGCCGCCGGCGCGGACGACGGATACACGGCCGCGCAGGCCCTGCGCATGCGCCAGTTCTGGCTGCTGTGGGTGGTGTTGTTCTGCAACGTCAGCGCCGGCATCGGGATCCTCGAGCAGGCCGCCCCGATGGTGCAGGACTTCTTCGCCGACGTGACGCCGGAGGCGGCCGCCGGCTACGTCGGCGTGCTGGCGGCGGCGAACATGGCCGGCCGCTTCGGGTGGTCGTCGCTGTCGGACTGGCTCGGTCGACGCCGCAGCTACGTGATCTACCTCGGCGTCGGGGCCCTGGCGTTCCTGGTCACGGCGACCGTGGGGCAGACCAGCCTGCCGCTGTTCGTGGTGGCCACGTTCGTGGCGATCAGCTTCTACGGCGGCGGGTTCGCCACCGTGCCGGCCTACCTCAAGGACCTGTTCGGTACCCGGCAGGTCGGCGCCGTGCACGGGCGGCTGCTGACCGCCTGGTCGGCTGCCGGGGTCGCCGGGCCCCTGATCGTCAACCTGCTGACCGACGCGCAGCGTCGCGCCGGGGTGACCGGCGCCGCGGCCTACCGGCCGTCGCTGCTGCTGATGGTGGGCCTGCTCGTGGTCGGCCTGCTCGCCAACCTCGCGGTGCGGCCCACGCCACCCGTCCCGGCGCCGACCGGGCCGACCCCCAAGGCGGCGCAACTCGTCCCGTGACGCGGCGTCACTCGCCGAGATCGTCGAAGGCGACCAGCGCGTCGGGTTCGAGCTCGTCGAGTTCGCTGTCGGCGTCGGTCGGCGTCACGCGGCGTTCCTCGGGTTCGAAGCGCAACACCGTGTCGACGTAGCTGCGGGCCGCGTCGAACAGGCCGGCGTCTCTGCCCATCAGCTCCGAGAGATGGTGCCAGTGGTCGATCACGTCATGGAACAGCTCGGCCGGTTCGCGCTTGCCGCGCATGTCCTCGGGGACGATCTCGATGATCGGCTCGAACGACTGCTCCATCCACCGGTGCGCGATCAGTGGCTCGGGCAGCGAGCGTCCTTCCTCGGCCTGCAGCCACGCGCCGAAGTTGTGCATGTCGTTGAGCAGGAAGCGGGCCTGGTTCTCCTGCACGTCGAGCCCGGTCAACTGCTGCAGCAGCCGGCGGTAGCGGCCCGGCTCGAGCACCGAGGTCTTGAGCACCATGCGGGTCAGGCCCGGGTTGTCGGTGTCCTGGACCAGTTCGAGCTCCTCGACGTCGTAGCCGAGTTCGTTGATCCGCCGGAGCCGGTCGTGGATCCGGTAGCGCTCGTCGTCGCTGAACAACTCGTCGCGGGTGAGCTCGGCCCACAGCCCGTGGTAGCGCTCCTCGAGCTCGGTGCCGAGCTCGAACGGGTCGATGTCGGCGGTGAGCACCCCGGCCGCCTGCAGGTCGAGCAGCTCACCGCCGCACTTCTCGATGGCGAGGTCGACGTCCATCTGCCGTTGACCGCGCGAGAGGTCGCCGTAGAGCTCGCCGGTCTCGGTGTCGACCACGTAGGCCGACAGCCGGCCGGCGTCGCGCCGGAACAGGGTGTTCGACAGCGAGCAGTCACCCCACAAAAAGCCCTGCAGATGGATGCGCACGAGCAGGTGCACCAGCGCGTCGATCATCGGTTCGCGTAGCTGGCGGTGCTCCTGGCGCAGGAACAGCAGCCGGTAGGGCACCGAGAACTCGAGGTGTTCGGTGATCAGGACCGCCTCGAGCGGCGTCCCGTCGGCGGCCTCGCGACGACTGACGACGCCGACGACGTCGACCACGGGGACGCCCTCGGACTTGAGGTGGCGCAGGAACCGCCACTCGCGCTCGGCGAACCGACGCGGCAGTTCCTTGAGGTGGTACAGCCGTTGGTCGTACTGCACGGTGCGCACGACGTGACGGTGGATGCCCATCGGCATCTCGACCAGCCGAGGGGACTCCCACGCCGCGAGCGGCTTGCTCCACGGCAGGTCGAGAAAGTCCGGGTGCCCGGTGCGGGCGGTCAACTGGAATCGCAAGGGCGATGCCGTGTTCGTCGGTGCGGCGCGGTGCCCGGTTGCTAGCCCTTCACCGACCCGCGGTCCGTCCTACCGCAGCGCGTGGCCGTTCTCGACGTCGAAGAAGTGCAGTTCCTCGGTACGGAAGCCGACCTCGATCTTGTCGCCGATCTTGGGCGGGTTGCCCGGCTCGAAGCGGGCGGTGAAGGTCTGGCCGCCGGACTCGGCCTGGCGCTTGAGGTCCTCGAACGCCTCCTCGTCGTCGATCGCTTCCTTCATGTCATCGGTCACGATCGGCGGCGTGTCCGTACGGAAGTGGACCAGCATCTCGGCGCCCAGCATCTCGACGAGGTTGACCTCGCGTCCCCGCCACACCTGGTCGGGTCCGACCTCGTCGACCGGCGCGAAGTGCTCGGGACGCATGCCCAGCGCCACCTCGCCGCCGGCCTTGTCGGCCGCCCTGGGGTAGCGGTCGAGCGCCTCGTCGGGCACGTGCAGCCGGGTCGCGCCACGGTCGAGTTCGACCCACACCTTGCCGTCCTCGCGCAGCAACTTGGCGCTGGAGATGTTCATCGACGGCGAGCCGATGAACCCGGCCACGAACAGGTTGTTGGGCTTGTTGTACAGCGTCTGCGGCGCGTCGACCTGCTGCAGCCTGCCGCGCTTGAGAACCGCCACGCGGTCCCCCATCGTCATCGCCTCGATCTGGTCGTGGGTGACGTAGACGGTGGTGACACCGAGGCGGGTCTGCAGCGCAGCGATCTCGGCGCGCATCTGCACGCGCAGCTTCGCGTCGAGGTTGGACAGCGGCTCGTCCATCAGGAACGCCTGCGGCGAACGGACGATCGCACGCCCCATCGCCACGCGCTGCCGCTGACCACCCGAGAGCGCCTTGGGCTTGCGGTGCAGGTACTCGGTCAGGCCGAGGATGTCCGCGGCTTCCTTGACCCGCCGGTCGATCTCGTCCTTGGGGGTCTTGGACAGCTTGAGCGCGAAGCCCATGTTGTCGGCGACCGACATGTGGGGGTAGAGCGCGTACGACTGGAACACCATCGCGATGTCGCGCTCCTTCGGGGAGAGGTCGTTGACGACCTGGTCCCCGATGTAGAGCTTGCCGCCCGAGATCTCCTCGAGGCCGGCGATCATGCGCAGCGCCGTGGACTTGCCGCAGCCCGACGGTCCTACCAGGATCACGAACTCGCCGTCGGCGATCTCCAGCGACAGGTCGAAGATCGCCTGGGTCCCGTCGGGATAGACCTTCTGCACATCCTCGAACACCACGTTCGCCATACCGCACCTCCCGGAACTCGTCGCCACCGCGTGCGCGTGCCGGGGTGGCTGATGGCTTGGCTGTCGACGGCGGGCCGCCAGACGTCACCGCGACGATAGTGCGCCAGGTCGCCGCGCGGGCGGGTTCGGCGCACCGCGAACAGGACTGTTCGCCCCGATAGCGTGTCGCGGTCGCGGACCCGGACACGACGAAGGAACCAACCGTGGCATGGTGGCAAGGAGCGGTCGGGTACGAGATCTACGTGCGCTCGTTCGCCGACAGCGACGGCGACGGCATCGGCGACCTGCGCGGCATCCGCGATCGGCTGCCCTACCTCGCCGACCTCGGGGTGGACCTGGTCTGGGTGACACCGTTTTATCCGTCGCCCCAGGCCGACCACGGCTACGACGTGTCGGACTACCTCGGCGTGGAACCGACCTACGGCACCGTCGACGACGCCGTCACGCTGATCGACCGGGCCCACGAACTCGGTTTGAAGGTCGTCTTCGACCTCGTGCCCAACCACACCTCCAGCCAGCACCCCTGGTTCCTCGACGCCCTGACCGGACGTGACGCCGAGCACCGCGACTTCTACGTGTGGCGCGACCCGGCTCCCGACGGCGGCCCGCCCAACAACTGGGTCAGCAACTTCGGCGGTCCGGCCTGGACCCTCGACGAGGCGTCGGGCCAGTACTACCTGCACCTGTTCCTGCCCGAACAGCCCGACCTCAACTGGGCCGACGACCGGGTCCGCGCCGCCTTCGCCGACATCATCGACACGTGGTTCGGCCGTGGGGTGGACGGCATCCGCATCGACGTCGCGCACGCGCTGGTCAAGGACGAGCGGTTCCGCGACAACCCCCTGCTGGTCGAGGTCGATCCCGGCGCGTCGCCCGGGGAACGGTTCAAGGCGTTCGAGCACCTCTACGACCAGGACCAGGAGGGCGTCCTCGACATCTACCGCGAGTGGAACCGGATCGCGGCCAAGCACGACGCCATGCTGCTCGGCGAGGTCTACCTGCTGCAGACCGAGCGGCTGCGACGCTACGTCGAGGACGGCGACGGTCTGCACCTCGCCTTCGCGTTCGCCACCCTGCACACCCCCTGGGACGTCGAGCAGATCCGCACGACCCTCGGCGGACTCGTCGAGGCCGGCGGCGGGCACTTCGCCTGGCCGCTGGGCAGCCACGACGACCCGCGTGCCGCGACCCGTTTCGGGGGCGGTGAGGTCGGGGCCCGCCGGGCGCGCGCGTACCTGACGCTGCTGTGCGGCCTGCCCGGCGTCCCCTTCATCTACCAGGGGGACGAACTCGGCCTCGACGACGGCACCCTGGCCGACGACTCCGCCCAGGACCCGATTGCCGTGCGCAACCCGGGTGCGGCGGGACGCGACCCGGTCCGCACGCCGATGCTGTGGGAACCGGTCGACGGCTTCGGGTTCACCACCGGCACGCCGTGGCTGCCGTTCGGCGACAACCGGCGTCCGGAGCAGGCGGCCGCCGCCCAGACCGGGGTCCCCGGCTCGCCACTCGAGCGCACCCGCGACCTGCTGCGGGCCAGACGGGAACTGCCGGCGCTGCGCCACGGCACCGGATGGGACTGGCTGACCTCCGCCGGTCCGGTCATCGCGCTGCGACGCATCCCGGAGGAGCCGGCGACCGCAGCCGAGGTCGTGACCGCGCTGCACGTCGGCGCCGAGGGGTCGGCCGAGCCGGTGTCGTTCCCGCTGCCGGCCGCCGGGCGCGTCGTCCACGCCAGCGGCGACGGTGTCGAGGTGTCGGGAACCACGCTGCGCCTGCCACCGGACACCGCCGCGATCGTGGAGTTGACGTCGTGATCGTCGTCATCGGCGAGGCGCTGGTGGACCTCGCGCCCATCGCCGACGACCCGACCGGTGCGCTGCGGCCCCTGCTCGGCGGCTCGCCGTACAACGTCGCCGTCGGACTCGGCCGGCTCGGCACGGAGACCGCCTATCTCGGTTCGCTCTCGCTCGACGCCTTCGGCGAACGGTTGGCGCACCGGCTGGGTGACGAAGGCGTCTCGGTCCACCTGGTCGCGCGGACCGACGCACCGACCACGCTCGCCGTCGTGCACCTCGACGACGCCGGCCGCGCCAGCTACGGCTTCTACCTGGACGGGACCAGTGCCGCCGAGCTCACTCCCGACCACCTCGAGGGCTGGGAGACGGCGGACGCCGCACACGTCTCGCTCGGTGCCATCACGCTCGACACCGAGCCGGCCGGCGGCGTACTGGTCGCGTTGATCGAGCAGGAGCGCGGCGACACCCTGCTCAGCCTCGACCCCAACGTCCGGCCCACGGTCATCGATGACCTGCGCCGCTACGGCACCCGCCTCGACCAGATCGTGCGCCTCACCGACCTCGTCAAGGTCAGCGACGAGGACCTGCAGATCCTGTATCCCGGCCGCGCACACGGCGACATCGCCAGGCGATGGGCGGCCGCGGGACCGGCCGCCGTCGTCGTCACACGCGGCCCCGAGGGGGCCGAGGTCCACCTCGCCGACGGGAGGGCCGTCGTCGTCGAGGGCGAGACGGTCGAGGTCGCGGACACGGTCGGGGCGGGCGACGCCTTCACCTCGGGGCTGCTGCATGCGCTGGCTCGCGCCGACGCACTGTCACGCGAACGGGTCCGGGCACTCGACGAGGTGGCGTGGCGCGACGCCCTGACCACGGCCGTCCACGTCGCCGCGATCACCTGCACCCGCCCCGGCGCCGATCCGCCACGCGCGACCGACCTGTGATCAGTCGGCGCGCAACGCGTCGAGGCGCTCGTCGCGGGGGTCCTCGTCGGCGTAGGACCAGTCGGACTGCTTGAGGTGGTAGCGGGGATGCCAGGTGACCTCGCCGGTCTCCTCGTCGATCGACTCGATCAGTGGCGTCGGCAGGTCTGCCGGGGTCGGTTCGCCGCGTTCGACGGTGGCGACGAACTCGTCGACGAAGGCCTGCATGGTGCTGGCCACGAGCAGTTGCGACCCGACGGGCAGGTAGCAGCGGTTGGCGTCGGTGACGGTGTGGCTGCGGCGCAACAGGGTCTCGAGGTCGGCCTGGGTCGCCTCGCCGCGCTGCACCTTGGCCAGGATCTCGTCCATGGCCGTGTTGCCGAGCTTGCAGGCGTTGCACTGCCCACAGGACTCGATGGCGAGGAAGTGGATGAGCACGGCCAGGACGTCGACGATGCTGCGCGAGGTGTCGTAGACGATGAACCCGCCCGAGCCCATGCCGGCGCCGATGTCGGCCATCTCGTCGAAGCCCAGTGCGACGTCGAGCCGCTCGGGCGTGAGCACCATGTTGGACGTGCCCGAGTAGACGGCCTTGATGTCGCGGGCGCCGGCGATGTCGACCAGCAGCGTCCGTAGCGGCGTGCCGAGCGCCAATTCGTAGACACCGGGGTTGTCGACGTCGCCGACGACCGTGAAGACCATCGTGCCGGGCGAGGACTCGGTGCCGGCCTGGCGGAACCAGTCGGCCCCGTCGGCCAGGATCGAGGCGACGTGCGTGAGGGTTTCGACGTTGTTGACGATGGTCGGGTTCGGGACGGCCGTGGTGGCGTTGAGGCCCTGTTCGTAGGGGCGGATGATGCGCGGCATCGGCAGCTTGCCCTCGATCACCTCGAGCATGCCGGTCTCCTCCCCGAACAGGTACGCGTCCGGGCCGAGGACGATCTCGATGCGGTCGGCGCCGCGCCAACCGACCTCGCGCACCTCGGCCAGGGCCGCCTGCAGACGCTGCACCGGTCGGGTGAACTTCTCCTTGATCCCGATGTAGGCCGTCTCGGCGCCGGTGGCGTGCAGCGCGATGCAGATGCCTTCGAGGAAGGCGTAGGGCTGCTGCTCGATCAGCACCCGGTCCTTGTAGGTGCCGGGCTCGCCCTCGGCGGCGTTGGCCACCAGGCTCAGGCGACCGCCGGCGCCCGCGGCGTTGTCGAGGACACCGCGCCACTTGCGTGCCGTCGGGAAGCCGGCGCCGCCGCGGCCGCGCAGGCCCGCGCGGTCGACCTCGGCGATGACCTCGTCGGGGCGGATCTCCAGCGCGTGCGCCAGGCCGCGTCCGCCGCCCGCCGCCAGATGGGCGTCCAGACTGGTGACCGGGACGGGTGGGAGCAGGCGGTCGGCATCGTCACGCACGGGGGTTCTTCCGCTGGGCAGTGGGCCGGGTCGAGGATGGCCCGCGCAGAGCCCCCGGCGCAACCTCGACATGGGGTCGTTCATCCATGCCTGTCGTGTCCGGTCGACGGCGTCCGCGGCTGCGGGCGCATGGGTACCGTCTGCGCCCGGTCGATGCCAGACACCACCACGGGGGCCCGATGCGCCGGTTGCCGAGCACTGTCGTCCGTCGTCTCACGGCCGCGGCCCTCGTCGGCGCGGCCGCACTGCTCGTCGCCGCCTGCGACACCGGCGCGCCCGACCTCGAGTTCACCGGGCCCGACGACGGCGTCGTGCTGGCAGCCGACGCCGTCGCGGAGGCCGCCTGGGAGGTGCGCAGTCCGGAGACGGTGCCCGAGACGGTCGGGTTCGCGCTCGACGGTGAGCCGACGGAAGCCGAGGCGACCGACGGCGCGCTGCGGTGGACCGCCGCCGACCTCGACGACGGCGAGTACGTCCTGAGCGTGCAGCGCGACGATCCGGAGGACGACGCCGAACCAGAGACCCTCCACGAGTGGCGCTTCGCGCTGGACACCACCGCGCCCGAGATCGAGCTGACCTCGCCCGACAGTGCCGTGGTCGCCGGGGACCCGGTCGTTGTCGCCGGCACCACCGAACCGGGCGCCGTGGTCACCGTCGACGCGCAGGACACGACCGCCGGTGACGACGGCGGGTTCGAGGTCGAACTCGCCGACCCACCCGAGGGCGAGATCGCCATCGTTGCCGTCGACGCGGCCGGCAATGCCAGCGACGACGCGTTCACGCTGGTGACCGTGCCGTCACGGGTCGAGGTCGAGCGGATCCGCGGCGTGCACGTGACGGCCTACGCGTGGGCGACCCCGAGCTACCGCGAACGCGTCCTGGCCATGATCGACGACGGGATCATCAACACGGTCGCACTCACCCTCAAGGACGAGGGTGGCATGGTCGGCTGGGACAGCGAGGTCGACCTCGCTCAGGCATCCGGGGCCGCATCCGGCGTGTACGACCTCGCCGCGGTCGTCGAGGAACTGCACGCCCACGGGGCCCACGTGGCCGGCCGCATCGTGGCGTTCCGCGACGGCATGCTCGGCGGTCTCGCGCTCGAGCGTGGCGAGTCGGACTGGCTCATCCAGACTCCCGACGGTGAACCGTTCACCGGCAAGTACGGCTGTTGCTTCATCAGCTTCGCCAGCCCAGACGTGATCGAGTACAACCTCGCGCTCGCCGAGGAGGCCGCGGCCGTCGGCGTCGACACGATCCTGTGGGACTACATCCGCCGCCCCGACGGTCCGGTCGAGAACATGGTCGTGCCCGGCGTCGCGGCGGATGCCGACGGTGCCACCCTCGAGGCCGCGGTCGCCGACTTCGCCCGGCAGGCCGACGAGCGGCTCGCCAGGTACGGCGTCGGACACGCGGCCTCGCTGTACGGGATCGCCGCGGACCGTCCCACCCAGATCGCCCAGGACGTGCCGGCTCTGAGCGAGCACCTCGACTTCGTCGCGCCCATGGTCTACCCGTCGCACTGGGGACCCGGCGAGTACGGCGTCGCCGACCCCAACCGTCAGCCCTACGACATCATCACCGCGACACTCGGGATCTGGAAGGAGACGGTCGACGGTGCCAGGGCCAGGATCGTGCCGTGGCTCGAGGACACCAGGTACCGCGAGTGGGACCGGCCGCACCAGGTCCGCGAGCAGATCCGCGCCGCGCGCGACCAGGGCATCGAGGAGTTCCTGATGTGGGACCCCAACGTGCAGTACACCCTCGAGGCGTACGACACCATCCCCGAGGGTCGCGAGGAGTGAGCGACGCCTCCTCGCGCTCGGGCAGCGGACGATCGACGGGTAGCGTGCAGCCCGTCACGTCCGCCCGGACAGCGAGGTCGCACGGTGCCCCTCTCCGCCCAACTCGGTGCCCATGAGGTCACGTTCGAAGACGTGGGCGGCGAGGGCCCACCGATCCTGCTCACACCCGGGAGCGCTGCGTCGGCCGCGGACCTGCGCACCCGGTTCGACCGCTTCGGCCGCGTGTACCGGCTGATCGCCTGGGATCCGCCCGAGGTCGCGGGCGACGCCAGGGTGGGCGAGGTCGCCGGGCTCGCGCTCGACCTGCTGCACCATCAGGGCATCGAACGGGCGATCCTCGTGGGCGACGGCGAGGGCGCGCTGGTGTGTCTGCGCGCCGGCCTGCAGGCCCCCGACCGCGTCCGGGGCCTGGTCCTGCTCGACGTGCCCGAGGGCGGGGCCCGCGAACTCGACCGCATCGAGGAACTCGACGTCCCCATGGTCGTCGTGCAGACGCAGGCCGGTGGTGCCCGCTCGCACGACGCGACCCGCGGGTTGGGGGCGGCGATCCGCGACAACCGCGGTGTGCACCTGCTCGAGGGACCGGCTCCCGCGGTCGACCCGACCCGCGAGGCCGACGTCGACCCGTTCATCCGCGACTACCTCGAGTCCCTCCCCGCCTGACCCGACCCCATCGCGGTCATCGTCGCCATCGCCGTCCGGCTCGGAAACTGGGCTTCGTCCCGGCAATGGTGGCTCGGCACCGTCGGGGGTCCAGCGAGGTCGCACGGAAGTGGGCCTTGTCCCAGTTCCCACGCGGGGCGACGCACGTAACGGGGTGGCGGTGCGCTCAGAGCGACGGTGGCAGCGGTCGCACGGCGACCGGAGGCCGCACGCCGAGTTCATGAGCGCGGACGGTCAAACGGCCCGCCAGCGTGCCGAGCAACACCTCGGGTTCCTCGAGGTCGCGTTTGGTCACGTAGAAGACGTCGACGCGCTCGCGGCGCAGTTCATCGTCACGCTCGTCGTCCGCGATCCGCTGCGCCACGTATGCATGGTCCACCTCGCCCAGATAGTCACAAGCGAGTCGGCAGCGACGCGAGTAGAAGTCCGGACGACGGCGTCGCGTGACCCAGACCTGCGGCTCGAACGCCGGCTCGAAACAATTCATGACCGGGGCCAGCCGCCGTTCGCCCTCGGATTCGACGCGGAGCCCACCCCCGCGGTCGAGGACCTGCTCGAGGACGGGGACACCAGGTGAGCTTCCCCGCCGCTGCGCCAGCCGACCTTCCAATCGGTCGATGCTGGCCAGCCTCTTGCCGCGCAGGTGATCCCACGCGACCCGCAGATCCCGCTCTTCGAAGCCGTCGAGCAGGCCTGCGCTGTCGATCAGGGCGTCGAGCGGTCCAGCCACCTTCACACCGCCGTACGTGGTGACGCCGCGCCGGACCGCGTCGCCGTCGGGGCGATACGAGAAGTCGACGTTGCGCAGGCTCCGACCCGGGGCGACCAGGATCTCGAAGGTGTCCGCCCCCAGGTACGCGGGCACACCGTAGAGGCCGAGCGCGACCGGCCCGGTCACGACGGCGTGCGGACGGGCCCGTAGTGCCGCGCCGAAGGCCCGCTGCTCGGGCAGTTCGGCCGTCCCTCTCAGGCGATGGACACCACGCAGCATCGGCTCGAAGCGTCCACTGCGCAGCAGGTCGTCAGCGACCTGAGTCCCGAGCATGGCGGCGAGTTGGTGGCGCGCAAGCACACCGCGCTGCTCGCGGCACAGGTCGTACGCCTCGTCGAGTCGGTCCATGTCCACGAGCGTCGCCCAGGTTGCGCTCCACGACCAGCACCACGACGTCGGGCCCTGTGGAGGAGCGCCGCGCCCGAACACGTCCGGGCCGGCCGCCTCCTCCGATTACTGGAAACGATCCCAGTTGTGGCGGCTTCTCCACCGGCACCGGCCCCCTTGCCGGCCCAAGACTGGGATGGATCCCAGTTTCGGGCCGAAGGGGTCGGCGGGCCCGGGCGGTCACCGGGCCCGCGTGTCGGGGGTCAGGGGGTGACGGGGTCGAGGGTGTCACCCATGAGTTGTTCGAGTTCCTGGTCGTGGACGACGTGCTGGCCGGCGGCCGGCGACGCGGAGGGGACCCGCGCGGCGCACCGCAGCTTCCGGCCGTCGCCGAGTTCCTCGAGGATGTTCCACAACCGGCCGTCGACGAAGCTCCAGCCGCCCATGTTCTTGGGCTCCTCCTGCAGCCACACCACGTCCTTGGCGTTGGGGTAGCTCGCGAGGATGTCGCGGATCTGGTGCGCCGGGAACGGGTAGAGCTGTTCGACACGCACCACGGCGGTCGGCGACTCGCGCTCGTCGCGGGCCTTCATCGCGTCGTAGGCGACCTTGCCGAAGCAGAACACCACGGCCTTCGCCTCGGCCCGGTCGCGCCCTTGTCCTTCGCGCCCCGCGCCCGAGGCGACCCACGCCGGGTCGTCGAGGGTCTCGCGGAACGAACCGGACGTGAACTCGGACAGCCCCGAGAACGCGAGGGGCGAGCGCAGCAGCGACTTCGGCGTGAAGATGATCAGCGGCTTGCGGATGTCGCGGTGCATCTGCCGGCGCAGCACGTGGAAGTACTGGGCCGCCGTCGTGGCGTTCACGACCTGGATGTTGTCCTCGGCGCACAGGATCAGGAAGCGCTCGATGCGCGCGGAGCTGTGCTCTGGCCCCTGGCCCTCGTAGCCGTGCGGCAGGAGCATGACCAGGCCCGAGGTCTCGTCCCACTTGTCCTCGGCCGCCACGATGAACTGGTCGATGATGATCTGGGCGCCGTTGACGAAGTCGCCGAACTGCGCCTCCCACGCGACCAGCGTGTCCTTGTTCTGCACCGAGTAGCCGTACTCGAACCCGACGGCCGCGTACTCGCTCAGCAACGAGTCGTAGGCCATGAACCGGCCCTGCTCGTCGTCGAGGCTGGTGAGCGGCAGGTGGTCCTCGCCCGTCTTGAAGTCGACCTGCACCGCATGGCGATGCGAGAAGGTCCCGCGGCGCGAGTCCTGCCCGGCGAGGCGGACGTCGGTGCCCTCGAGCAGCAACGAGCCGAACGCGAGCGTCTCGCCCAGGGCCCAGTCGATGGTCCCCGACTCGTAGCGTTCCCGCGCCTTCTTGAAGATGCGGTCGAGCTTGGGATGGCGGGTGAACCCGTCCGGCACGTCGAACTGCTTGGCGGCGATCCGGTCGAGCAGGTCCTGGGCCACGCCCGTCTCGACCGGCGGGTGCAGTTCGGTGGACTCGATGGGACGGATGGCCTTCGGCGGCTCGGGCGGGGCCGCTTCCTTGGTGGAGGTGAACGCCTCCTCGAGCCGGGCCTCGTAGTCCTCGAGGACCTCCTCGGCCTGCTCGATCGAGATGTCGCCGCGGCGCACCAACCGCTCGGTGTACAGCTTGCGGACCGAACGCAGGTTGTCGATGACCTCGTACATCTGCGGCTGCGTGTACGAGGGGTCGTCGCCCTCGTTGTGGCCGTGGCGCCGGTAGCACACCATGTCGATGACGATGTCGCTGGCGAACGCCTGGCGGTACTCGAACGCGAGCCGGGCGACGCGCACCACCGCTTCGGGGTCGTCGCCGTTGACGTGCAGCATCGGCGCGTGGACCGCCTTGGCGACGTCGGTGGCGTAGTACGACGAACGCGCCGAGTGCGGCGAGGTCGTGAACCCGACCTGGTTGTTGATCACGACGTGGATGGTCCCGCCGGTGCGGTAGCCCCGCAACTGCGACAGGTTCAGGGTCTCGGCGACCACGCCCTGGCCGGCGAACGCCGCGTCACCGTGCATCAGCAACGGCAGGGCGGGGAACACGCCCTCGTTGCCGCGGTCGTAGGCGTCCTGCAGGGCGCGGGCGATGCCCTCGACCACCGGGTTGACGGCCTCGAGGTGCGACGGGTTGGGCGGCAGGTGCAGGTCGACGGTGTTGCCCGAACGTGCCTCGTAGACCCCCTTGGTACCGAGGTGGTACTTGACGTCGCCGGAGCCCTGCACGGTGTCGGGGTCGATGTGACCCTCGAACTCGCCGAAGATCTGCTGGTAGGACTTGCCCAGGATGTTCGACAGCACGTTGAGACGCCCACGGTGGGCCATGCCCATCACGATGTCGTCGACGTCGCCCGCGTCGGCCGCCGCCTCGCAGACCGCGTCGAGCAGCGGGATCAAGCTCTCGGCACCCTCGATCCCGAAGCGCTTCTGCCCGACGTACTTGGTGTGCAGGAACGACTCGAACGCCTCGGCGGCGTTGAGCCGCTCGAGGATCCACAGCTGGTCCTCGGGCGAGACCGCGCCGTTGGCGCCCTCGACCTTGTCGCGGATCCACTGCTTCTGCTCGGGGTCGAGCACATGTCCGTACTCGATCCCGATCGTGCGGCAGTACGCGTCGCGCAGCACGCCGAGGATGCTCTGCAGTTCCATCTTGCGCGGTTCGCCACCGATGTCGGTGATGAACTCGCGGTCGAGGTCCCAGATCGACAGCCCGTAGTAGGTCGGGTCGAGCTCGGGGTGCATGGCCTTGGGGTGCAGCCGCAGCGGGTCGAGGTCGGCGATCAGGTGACCGCGCACGCGATACATGTTGGCGAGCTGGTCGACCTTGCTCTGCTTGGCGAGCAGGTCGAACTCGTCGTCGAAGTGGGTGGTGTCCTGCCGCCAGCGGGCCGGCTCGTAGGGCAGCCCGAGCGCGTCGTAGACCTCGTCGTAGAAGCCGTGCTCGCCGATCAGCAGTTCGTGGACGCGCTTCAGGAACAGGCCCGACTCGGCGCCCTGGATCACGCGGTGGTCGTAGGTCGAGGTCAGGGTGATGACCTTCGACACGCCGAGCTTGGCGATCGTGCGCGGGTCGGCGGCCTGGTAGCCGGCCGGGTAGTCGATCGAGCCGACACCGAGGATCGAGGCCTGGCCCGACATCAGGCGCGGGATCGAGTGGACCGTGCCGATCGTGCCCGGGTTGGTGACCGTGATCGTGCCGCCGCTGAACATCGCCGGATCGAGCTTGCCGGTGCGGATCTTGCGGATGATCTCCTCGTAGGCCCGCAGGAACTCGTCGAAGTCGAGCGTGTCCGCGTCCTGGATCACGGGCACGAGCAGCGACCGCGAGCCGTCCTTGTTCTCGACGTCCACGGCCAGGCCCAGACCGAAGTGGTCGGCGCGACGCACAACCGGCTTGCCGTCCTCGGTCTCGCCGTAGGTCGACTTCATGGCGGGGACGGCCTCGACCGCCTTGACCATCGCGTAGGCGATCAGGTGGGTGAACGAGACCTTGCCGCCGTTGGTGCGGCGCAGGTAGTTGTTCGCGATGCGCCGGTTGACCTCGAGCAGCTTGGCCGGCACGTCGCGCACGGAGGTCGCCGTCGGCACCCCGAGCGAGGACTCCATGTTCTCGACGATGCGGGCCCCGACCCCGCGGATGCGCGAGGCGGCCGGGTCGTCCTCGGCGATCGTCGGGGCGGCGCGCTGGGCCGTCGCCGCGCCGGCGCCGTTGTCCGCCGGTGCCGCCTCGGCACCGCTGCCCGTCGCACGCCCCGCACGACCGTTGGCACCGCGCGCACCGTCCGGGCGGTAGTCGGCGAAGAAGTCCTGCCAGCTCTTCGACAGCGCGTCGGGGTCCTCGCGGTACTGCTCGTACATCTCCTCGACCAGCCAGGAGTTGAGTTCCGACTGCGAGGAGGCTTGTGGTTGGTTGGCCATGTCGGCGATCGTGCTCCGGGGTGATGTGGGCGTCAGGGTAGGGCGGCTCGGGGTGCCCATCCCACCGCGCCCCGGCCACCCGACGGACGGCGATACGCCCGCGTGGTCGGGCGCGTCGGCCGCTGTAGACACCTCGGCCCCACGGCACCCTGATCGAGTGGACCGCCCCCGTTCGTGGGCGTCAACCGGTCGACCGCCCGCACCCACCGTCCGTCCCGACCGGCGGGTACCGTCCCAACCGGGCGAGCCACGAGCGGAAGGTGGGCGATGAAGGACCTGCTCATCGCGATCGTCGCCCTGTGCGCCCTCGCGGGGGCCGCCTACGGCGGCTGGTGGTTGCTCACCGAGAGCGACGTCTTCACCGGCGAGCAGGAGGAGGTGGCCGATCCTGCCGACACCGCGGCCTCCTTCGCCGCGGCGTGGGAGGCCGGCGACCTCGACGAGATGCTGGCGTTGACCCGCGACGAGCCGTCGACGATGCGTCCGGCCTACGAGCAACTCGTCGAGGGACTCGCTCCCGACCAGGTGCGGGTCGTCCCCGGCGATGTCGAGCAGATCGGCGACGGTCGCGCCGCCGCCCCGATGGCGGTCACACTCGTCGGCGGCGAGTACGGCGAGGTCGGCTGGGAGGTCGAGGTCGAACTGCAGCGCGCCCGCGGCGACTGGATGGTCGTGTGGAGCCCGTCGAGCCTGCATCCGAGCTATCGCGAGGGCATGACCTTCGAGATCGAACGCGAGGACCTCGACCGCGCCCCGATCCTGGCGGCCGGTGGCGAGCAACTCGCCGGCGAGGGCGAACTGGTGACCCTCGGCTTCGAGCCCGCCGGCGTGGAGGACCCCGAACTGCTCGCCGAGCGCTTCGAGGAGATCGTGCCCGGGACCGGCGAGACGGTCGAGCGGACCTACGCCCGGGGCGGCCTCGTCGACGGCTGGTTCTACCCGATCACGACGCTGCCGGCCGCCCTGGCCGACGACGCGTGGAACGAGCTCCGGAGTGTCGACGGCACGCTGCGCCGGTCCGGATCCGGCCGCTCGCTGTACGACGTCGGCTTCGCCCAGCACGTGGTCGGTCGCGTCGACGAGGCGACCGCGGAACAGCTCGAGCGGCTCGGCCCGCCCTACGAGCCCGGCGACGACGTGGGCCAGTTCGGCCTCGAAGCGGTTTACGAGTCGGACCTGATCGACGCCACGATGGTCCGCGTCGTCCTGCGCGAACGACCCGGCGGACCGGTCCGGGAACTGCTCGGCGAGTCGCTGCAGGGCGGCATCGACGCGGTGCGCACCACCATCGACGTGCGGGTCCAACGCGCCGTCGAGAACGCGCTGGCCGGGTTCGGCGGTACCGGCGCGATCGTCGTGATCGGGACCGAGGACGGGGCGATCCGGGCCAGCGCGAGTCGGCCGCTCACCGAGTACAACCGCGCGTTCGAGGGCCGCTACCCGCCCGGCAGCACGTTCAAGATCGTCACGGCCGAAGCGCTGCTGGGCGCCGGGCTCCAGCCCGACAGCGAGGTCGCGTGCCCGGGGCAGACGGTGGTCGGCGGCCTGTCGGTCCCCAACGCCGGGAACCTCGAACTCGGCACGACCACGCTCGAACAGGCCTTCGCCAACTCCTGCAACACCACCTTCGCGTCGCTGGCCGCATCCGAACTCGACGCGCAGCGGCTGACCGCGGCGACCGAGCGGTTCGGTTTCGACGTGGCCCCGGCGTTGCCGTTGCCCGCGTTCGGGGCGTCGTTCCCGGCGCCGGCCGACACCGCGGAGTTGGCGGCGGCCGCATTCGGTCAGGCGCGGGTCGAGGTCTCGCCGTTGCACCTGGCCAGCGTGGCCGCCGCCGCACGCTCGGGTGTCTGGCGCCCCCCGTACCTGATGGTCGACGACGAGCCGGGGGACGCGCGCCAGCTCAGTGGCGGGGTCCTCGAGGACCTGCGCCGGATGCTGCGTGCCGTGGTCACCGACGGCAACGGGGCCGCCGCGAACGTCTCGGACGAGATCTCGACCATGGAGGGCAAGACCGGCAGCGCGCAGGCAGCGGGCGGGCTGACCCACGCCTGGTTCGCCGGCTCGTGGGGGGACTACGGTTTCGCCGTGCTCGTCGAGGACGGGGGCTCGGGCGCCGAGGTGGCCGCACCCATCGCCGCCCGCTTCGTCGACGAGTTGGCGGCGCAGCTGGCTGCCGCCGAAGGCTGACACACACGGAGGTTGCGATGCCGACGTTGAACCTGACCGGTGAGGCCGACGCGGACCGGCTGCTGTCCGACAACGCGTTCGCGCTGCTCGTCGGGATGCTGCTCGACCAGCAGATCGCGATGGAACAGGCCTTCGTCGGCCCGGCGAGGCTGGCCGAGCGGCTCGATGCCCCGCTGACACCCGCGACGGTGGCCGCCGTCGACCCGGCCAGGCTCGAAGAGGTGTTCCGTCTCAAGCCGGCCATCCACCGCTACCCGGGCTCGATGGCCAAGCGTGTCCACGCCCTCGCCACGGCCCTGGTCGAGGACTACGAGGGCGACGCGGAGGCGGTCTGGAGCGACGTCGCGGACGGCCGCGAACTCAAGCGTCGCCTGACGGACCTGCCCGGCTTCGGCGACCAGAAGGCGCGGATCTTCGTTGCGCTGCTCGGCAAACAGTGCGGGGTCACGCCCGACGGCTGGCGCGACGCCGCCGGCGACTACGGACTCGACGGCCACCGCTCGATCGCCGACGTCGTCGACCAGGACAGCCTGCTCGAGGTCCGCGCCTGGAAGCAGGCCAAGAAGGCCAGGGCGAATGCCGACGCGAGCCGGTCCTAGGTCTCGGGAACCACCGCGTACTGGAACAGCAGCATGGTGGCCAGGCCCATGGCCAGCATGCCGGCCGGCGCCCACGACCAGCCCTTGCTCCACGGCCACAGCGGCGCGGCGAGCACCATCAGCAGCGCGATGATCACGACGGGGACGAGGGTTTCCATGCCCGGAACGTATCGCGCCGTCCGCGCCCTCCAGAACCGCGACCCGCGTGGGCGGGGCTGCCGCTCACGTCGGTCTGCGCGGCCCACTAGCGTTCGCCACGACTGCTCGCCCCGCCCGGCCCGAACCCCGGGCGACGACCTGACTCGGATGCGTACGTGAAGCTCGCGATCCTGTCGCGCAACTCGCAGCTGTACTCGACCCGCCGCCTGCGCGAGGCCGCCGAACAGCGCGGACACGAGGTCCGCATCGTCGACTACCTGCGCTGCGTCATCGACATCACCTCGCACCGGCCCGCGATCCACTACGGCGGGGCGCGGCTCGACGCGGTCGACGCCGTCATTCCCCGCATCGGTGCGACCCACACCTTCTACGGCACCGCCGTCGTGCGGCAGTTCGAGATGATGGGGGTCTATCCGACCAACGACTCGCAGTCGATCTCGCGCTCGCGCGACAAGCTGCGGTCGCTGCAGTTGCTCGCGGCCGAGGGCGTCGGGCTCCCGGTCACCTCGTTCGCCCACTCCACCAAGGACATCGACGGGCTGATCTCGCTGGTCGGCGGCGCGCCGGTCGTGGTCAAGCTGCTCGAGGGCACCCAGGGCATGGGGGTGGTGCTCGCCGAGACCAAGAAGGCCGCCGAGTCGGTGATCGGCGCCTTCCGCCAGCTCAACGCCAACATCCTGGTCCAGGAGTTCATCAAGGAGGCCGGCGGCTCGGACATCCGCGCGTTCGTGGTCGGCAACCGCGTGGTCGCGGCGATGGAACGCACCGCCGCACCGGGCGACTTCCGGTCCAACGTCCACCGCGGCGGCGAAGCGCGCAAGATCCGCCTGACCCCCGAGGAGCGGGCCGCCGCCAAGCGCGCGGCGAAGCTGCTCGGCCTCAACGTCGCCGGTGTCGACCTGATGCGTTCCAACCACGGCCCGGTCGTGCTCGAGGTCAACTCCTCCCCCGGGCTCGAGGGCATCGAAGGAGCGACCGGCGTCGACGTCGCGTCGAAGGTGATCGAGTACGTCGAGGCCAACGCCGACGTCAAGTCGACCACCCGGTCGCGCAAGAAGGCGTGAAGCGGGCCCTGCTCGCGGTCGCCGCGCTGGTCGTCGTGGCCGGTGCCGGTGGTTGGTGGTGGTGGAACAACCGGGACCCGGGCCCGGTTCCGGCCGCCGAGGCGTTCGTCTCCGCCTGGGACGACGGCGACCTCGCCGGCGGTCCGGTCGCCGGCGCGCCGGCCACGGTCCGCGAGCGGTACACGACCCTCACGAGCGGGCTCATGGAAGGGCTCGGGATCGAGGCACCGTCGGTGACACTGACCTCGGTGTCGGAGCCCGCGGAAGACCGCGCGACGGCCGAGTTCACGGTGACCTGGACCCTGCCCGACGGCCAACCGTGGAGCTACGCGACGTCCGGCGACCTCGCCCGCGGTGAGCAGGGCTGGCAGGTCGAGTTCACGCCCGGGCTCGTTCATCCCGACCTGACCGACGACCTGCGGCTGGCGACCACGCGGACGCGTCCGCAACGCGGCGACGTCCTCGCCGCGGACGGCACGCCGCTGGTGACCGACCGTCCGGTCATCGACGTCGGCGTCCACCCCGCGCGGGTCGAGGACGTGGACACCCTGGTGGCGACGTTGCGCGACGTCCTCGACATCTCCGGCGACGGCCTCGAGGAGCGCATCACCTCGGTCGACCCCGACCAGTTCGTACCGGTCATCACCCTGCGCGAGGACGCCTGGGACGACGTCGAAGCGGACCTGCGCGACCTGGCCGGGGTGGTCGGCCGCCGCGGTGAGTTGCCGTTGGCACCGACGGCCGAGTTCGCCCGACCACTGCTGGGGCGGGCCGGGCCGGTCACCGCCGAACTCGTCGAACAGCATCCCGACCGCTACGCCGCGGGCGACACGGCCGGCCTCTCGGGCCTGCTGCGCCGCTACGACGACCACCTCGCCGGACGCCCCGGCATGCAGATCGTGGCAACCCCGGTCGACGGCGCGCCGGAGGGCACGCCGACCACGGTGCTCCACGAACGGCGGCCCGTCGACGGCGACCCGGTCCGGATCACGCTCGACGAGGCCATCCAACGGGCCGCCGACGCGACGCTCGCCGACGTGGCGTTCCCCAGCGCGCTGGTCGCGATCCGGGTCGGCGACGGCCACGTCGTCGCGGTCGCCAACGGTCCGGGCACGGGCGGCCTCGACATCGCCACCCAGGGCCGGTACGCGCCGGGGTCGACGTTCAAGGTCGTCACGACCGCGGCCCTGCTCGAACAGGGTCTCACCATCGACGAAACCGTCGACTGCCCGGCAGAGGCGGTCGTCGACGGCCGGGCGTTCACCAACGCCGAGGACGGCGCCCGCGGCGCGATCCCGTTCCGCGAGGCGTTCGCGCAGTCGTGCAACACCACGTTCGTGTCGCTCGCCGGCGACCTCGGACCCGACGCGTTGGCGACGGCGGCGGCCGGCTTAGGTCTCGGCGGCTCCCACACGCTGGGCATCGACGCCTTCTCCGGCGAGGTGCCGACCACCGAACCCGGCACCGACCAGGCCGCCTCGGCGATCGGGCAGGGCCGCATCCTGGCCAGCCCGCTCGCGATGGCGGACGTCGCGGCGACGGTGGCCCGCGGGGCCCACCTACCTCCCTCGCTGGTCCTCGCGCCGCATCCCGGGGACGCCGCCGAGGAACGATCTCTCGACCCCGCGGTCGCCGCCACCCTGCAGCAGTTGATGCGCGAGGTGGTGACCGACGGGAGCGGCGGCGCGGTCGCCGACGTCCCGGGAGCACCCGTTCACGGCAAGACGGGGACGGCCGAGTACGGCACCACGACACCGCCGCGCACCCACGCGTGGTTCATCGGGTTCCAGGACGACCTCGCGTTCGCGGTGCTGGTCGCCGAGACCGAGGACAGCTTCGGCGGCCGGGTCGCCGCGCCGTTGGCCGCCGACTTCCTGCGCCGACTGGCGGGCTGAGCCCCGGATCAGCGGGCCGCGGACGTGTCGGCGACGACGGCGTCCCACGCCTTGCGCGCCCCGATCAGGACCGGGTCCCACAGCGGCGAGAACGGCGGCGCGTACGACAGGTCGACGTTGAGCAGTTCCTCGACCGTCATGTTGTTCCACAGCGCGGCGGCGAACGTGTCGATCCGCTTGCACGAGCCCTCGCCGCCCACGATCTGTGCGCCGAGGAGGCGTCCCGACCGCCGCTCGGCGACCACCTTGACGTCCATTGTCGCCGTGTCGGGCCAGTAGCCCGCCTTCGTCGTGGTCTCGACCGTCGCGCAGACCGGGTGGTACCCGGCCGCCTCGGCGTCACGTTCGCCCAGGCCGGTACGGCCGATCTCGACCCCGCACACCTTGGTCACCGCGGTCCCGAGCACCCCCGGGAAGGTGGCGTACCCACCGCCGAGGTTGATCCCCGCGACCCGTCCCGTCTTGTTCGCGATCGTCCCGAGCGCGATCGCCGCCGGGGCGCGAGTGACCCGGTGGTGCACCTCGGCACAGTCCCCCGCCGCCCAGACCCCCTCGACGCGCGTGCGCTGGCGGACGTCGACGACGACCCCGCCGGTCTCGGGTCCGACCGGGATGCCCGCGTCGCGTGCGAGGGCGCTGTTCGGCCTGGTGCCGAGGCCCAGGATCACCACGTCGGCGTCGAGGGTGCCGCTGCCGGTCACCACGGCCCGCGGGGCGCCGTCGGCGTGCTCGACGCCGTCGACGGAGGTGCCCAGGTGCAGTCGGATGCCCATGCCGCGCATCGCCTGTGCGACCCGCTCCCCCATGTCCGCGTCGAGCGTCGACATGGGCCGATCGGAGCGTTCGACGAGGTCGACCTCGTACCCGCGCACGACCATGGCCTCGGCCATCTCGAGCCCGATGTAGCCGGCCCCGACGACGACGGCGCGACGCACCTCGCGACCGTCGAGGTGGTCGAGGATGGCCTGCCCGTCGTCGAGGGTCTGCACCCCGAACACGCCCGGCCCGTCGAGTCCGGGGATGTCGGGGCGCACGGGGGCGGCGCCGGTGGCCAGCAGCAGCTGGTCGTAGCCGATCTGCTCCTCACGTCCGGCGTCGAGGTCGCGGACCGTGACACGACCGGCCTGGGTGTCGATGGCGACCACCTCGTGGCGGATGCGCGCATCGATGGCGTGCTTCTCGCGGAACTGCCGGGGGGTGCGGACCACGAGGTCCTCGCGGTCGTCGACCACCTCACCGATCCAGTACGGGATCCCGCAGGCGGAGTACGACGTGTCGGTGCCCCGCTCGAAGACCACGATCTCGAGGTCGTCGGGGCCGCGGCGGCGGCGGGCCTGGCTGGCGGCGCTCATCCCCGCGGCGTCACCACCGACCACGACGAGACGCTGCCGCCCGCCGGCGGTCATGACGCGTCCGCGGTGCGGTGCAGGGTGGCGGCGAGGTGGTGGGTCTCGGGCGTGTCCGCGTGCGCCATCCACAGGTCGTAGGCGAGCGTGTCGCCCTCGAGCACGAACCGGCGGCGCAGCGCGTGGACGGCCTTGGCCGTCGAGGTGCGGCCGAGACCGGTCGCCCGCAGGTCGAGCACGCCCTCGTGGAACTCGCCCTCGTCCACCTCGACGATGCCGAACGGGTGGGCGACCACGAGTTCGACGCGGACCGGCCGCTCCGGTGCCGGGGTCACGACCCGCAGGTACCCGCTCTCGCTGTGCATGGGCGCGCCGGTGGCGGGGTGGCGGGTGCGCTGGGCATAGGCGAAGAACGGCTTGCCGACGTGGGTGAACGTCACCTGCTCGAGGTAGGTGAAGTCCTCGATGGTCGGGTAGTGGCCGGCGCCCTCGCCGGCCCACGTGCCCGCCAGGCCGGCGAGCGGCCCGAGGTTCGGGTGCAGATCGACACTCATCGCGGCTACAGCACGGCGAGCAGGTCGACGACGAACACCAGGGTCTCGCCGGGTGCGATGACGCCGCCGGCCCCGCGATCGCCGTAGGCGAGGTCGGCAGGGATGATCAGCCGGCGCCGGCCGCCGACCCGCATGCCCTGGACCCCCTGGTCCCACCCGTCGATGACCTCGCGGGCGCCGAGGCCGAAGGTGAACGGCCCGCGCTCCCACGAGGCGTCGAACTCCTGGCGGTCGGACCAGGCGATGCCGACGTAGTGGACCGAGACCCGCGTACCGGCGACCGCCTCGTCACCATCGCCGACGACGAGGTCGTCGCGGACCAATTCGCTCGGCGGCGGCGTCCCCGGCTCGGGCAGGTCGGCGGCCGGGTCGGGTCGCTGTGGCATGTCGTGGTCCTGTCGGGCCGCGGCCGTGTCGAGGGCACCTCACGAGGTGAGCGGGGTGGATCGCCGCTGCGCGCGGCCGAGGTTAGCCCCCTCGGCGATTCGGGGAGGCGCCGCCACGGGGTAGCGTCGACCCCATGCTGCTGCCCGTCATCGGCGTCGTCGCCGGCCTCGCCCTCCTCACGCTCTCGGCCGACCAGTTCGTTGCCGGGGCGGCTCGCATCGCTGCCGCGATGCGACTTTCCGCGGTCGTCATCGGCGCCGTCGTGATCGGCTTCGGCACCAGCGCCCCGGAGATGGTCGTGTCGGCGATCGCCGCCGGTCGGGGCTCACTCGACATCGCGGTCGGCAACATCGTCGGGTCCAACGTCGCCAACCTCAGCCTGGTGCTCGGGGTGGCGGGACTGGTCACGCCGATCGTGGTCGGCTCGAAGGTCCTGCGCCGCGAGGCACCGCTGTCGCTGGGCCTGACCCTGGTGTTCGCGGTGCTCGTGCAGGGTGGGCTGAGCCGCTGGAACGCCGTCGTGCTCGGACTGCTGCTCGTCGGCGCGCTGACGGTGATCCTGCGCCAGGCCCGCACCGGGGACGACGTGCTGAGCGGCGAGGTCGACGAGTACCTCGGCGACGAGCCGCCCTCGCTGCCCCGCGAGTGGGTCCGCACGGTGCTCGGTCTGCTGGGGACCCTCGCCGCAGCGCAGATCCTGGTCACCTCCGCGACCACGATCGCCGCGGAGGTCGGTCTCGCCGAGGGCTTCGTCGGCCTGACCATCGTGGCGATCGGGACCTCGCTGCCCGAGTTGGCCACGGCGGTGCAGGCGGCCCGGAAGGGCGAGACGGACCTGATCGTCGGGAACCTGTTGGGCAGCAACCTGTTCAACGTCGGGGCCGTCGCCGCGATGGCCGGGCTGGTCGGCCCGGGACCGCTGGCCGACCCGACGATCGTCGGGTTCGCAACGGTGCTTATGGTGGCCGTCGCCCTGCTCGCGACCCTGTTCATGGCCAGCGGCCGCCGAGTGGTGCGGTGGGAGGCCGCCGTGCTGCTGGTCGGCTACCTCGTCTGCGTGCCGCTGCTGGCCTGAGCGGGTCTCAGGCCTCGTCCTCGGGCGGGTCGGGAGGCGACGGTTGCGGCTCGGTCGGCTGGGGCCGCGGTTCGGGGTCAGGCTCCGGCTCGGTCGGTTCGGACACCGTCGGCCCCGGTGCAGGCTCGGTGGGCTCGGGCTCGGTCGGCTCGGGTGCAGGCTCGCTCGGCTCCGGCTCGGGTTCCGGCTCGGGTTCCGGCTCGGATTCGCTCGGCTCGGGCTCGGGGGCACTGCGGCGGGGCTGCCGTTCGGCGCGGACCGGCTCGCGCATCAAGCGGTCGAGGTCGTCGTACCACCCGTCCTCGACCGCACGGACCGGCCGGTCGAGGTTGACGGCGTCGGGAGCGGGTACGACCTCGGGTCCGTCGCAGTCGGGCCCGGTGAGCTCGCGCACCTGTTCGACCTCGGTGGGCTGTTCGCCGACCAGGGCGACACGCACACGCAGTTCGGCGACGACCTGCCCGCAGGCGGGCTCGCCGGCGGGCAGCAGACGCAGCGGGGAGACGGCGAGTTCGCCTGCGCTCATCGGCCGGGCCGCCGGACCGTCGATCACGACCGGGGCGGGACCGTCGTCGGGCCCACGGACAGCCGCGTACACGACCAACCTCGTGTCGGGGTCAAGGACGCGGCCGTTGCCATCGGTCAGGGCGACCCGCACCGGTGCACGGTGGTCGGGGACGAGGTGCAGCGGGGTCATCAGGTGCAGTCGCAGGCCGGGTCCGCCGGTCTGTGCGACGGTCACCGCCGTCTCGACCTCCGCATCGCCGGCCGCCGCCCGGACGAGACCGTCGTCCTCCCAGGTCGTGAGCGCCCACCAGCCGAGGGCGCCCAGTGCGAGCAACCACACCAGCGTCCCGGCCAGAATGCGTCCGGGTCGAACCACCTCTGCGCCCACGTGCCCCACCGTCTTTCCATCGATGCCTGTCGGGCCAGTGTCACCTCCTGGACGCCTGACCGAAGGCGGCCGTTCGGGCCCCCGTCCGGCCGAGGGGACACCGGTCGAGCGGCCGCTCCCGGCGCGTCAGACGCCGCCGGCCACGGCCGGCACGACCGAGACGGTGTCGTCGGCCCCGACCAGCGTGTCGAGACCGGCCCCGGAGCGGACGTCCTCGTCGCGCACGAAGACGTGGACGAAGCCATGCAGGCCGCCTTCGGCGTCGAGCAACCTTTCGGCGATCCCCGGATGCACCGCGTCGAGGTTGGCGATCACGCTGCGCACGTCGGGGCCGGGCACCGCGACCTCGGCCCGTCCGTCGGTGAGCCGGCGCAGGGGCGAGGGGACTCGGACGATGGGCATCGGATCTCCTCGCGAGCACAGGGCTGGTTCGCGGACGCCGCCGCGGTCGGGCGTCATACTCGCACGAGACCGCGGGAAGGACGCGTGCATGCAGGGCGACCGCCCCGTCGTCCTCGTCGTCGACGACGAGGAGGACGTCGTCGTGCTGTGCCGCGTGAATCTCGAATTCGAGGGCTACGAGGTCATCGAGGCCGCCGACGGCGAGGACGCCATGGTCAAGGTGCGCGAGCACCGGCCCGATGCGGTGTTGCTCGACGTGATGCTGCCCCGGCTCGACGGCTGGCAGGTGCTGGCCGCGATCAAGGCCGACCCCGACCTCCACGACACGCCGGTCGTGCTGCTGACGGCCAGGATGCTCGACGACGACCAGATCCGGGGCTGGTCTGCGGGGGCGGCCGACTACATCACCAAGCCGTTCTCGCCGCTGACGCTGTCGCAGGTCCTGCAGGACGTGCTCGCCACGACTCCCGAGGACGAGGAGCGGCGACGCCGCATGATCCTCGACAAGCTCGAACTGCTGCGCGACTCCTAGCCGCGATCCGCGCCGACCACGACGTGCACGGTGACCGACTCGGACAGGTTGCCCGGCTGCGGCCGCACGTCACCCGCGCCGATCGCCGCAGCGACCTGCCGGGCGGCAGCTTCGTTGCCCTCGGTCCACAGCACCGTCGTGACCTGGTAGTCGAGGGCCTGGTTCTCGGCGACGACGCGGTATCCCTGCCCGCGCAGGTCCTCGGACACCTCGCGCATCGCCACGCCCCCATCGGCCTTGTAGCCGTCGAGGACCTGGATCGAGATGTCGCCGGGCGGGATCGTCGCGGCCGGCTCCTCGGTGGGCTGCTCCGAGGTCGGTTCGGGCTCCGGCTCGGGCTCGGTCGAGGGCTCCTCGGACGGCTCCTCGGATTCCGGTTCGGGTTGGTCGGACGCCGTCTCGCTCGGCTCGTCGGTCGCCTCGGGCTCCGACTCCGGCGCGGTCGGCGACGGAGCCGGGTCCGCCGGTTCCGACGTCGGCTCCTCGGGGGTGGCGGTTGGCTCGGCGTCGGCGCCCTCGTCGCCGGCCGCCAGCGGCTCGGGCTCGGGGGCGTCGTCCAGCGTGCCGACGAACGCGAAGGCACCCGAGGTCACCGCGATCACGGCGAGGGCCGCACCGAGCTTGCGGGCGACGGCCGCGCCGGTGCCGGACCGTGAGGCTCGCCGTCGCGCCGTGTCCATCGCTGGAGGCCTTTAGCGGGCGTCGGCGCCCAGACGGTTCTCGGCGCGCTGACGCTGGCGGGCGGCACGCAGACGGCGCAGCCGCTTGACCAGCATCGGGTCGTAGGCCAGGGCCGCCTCGTCGTCGATGACACGGTTGAGCAACTGGTAGTAGCGCGTCGGGGACAGGTCGAACTGGTCCTTGACCGCCTGCTCCTTGGCACCGGCGTAGCGCCACCACTCACGCTCGAAGTCGAGGATCTGCTGGGCACGCACGTCGATACCCGACGCCTCGGCGGCGGCAGCGAATTCCTGCGGGTAGGTCACGGCGGGCTCCTGGATCGTCCGACGTCGACCAGTGTCCCCCACGAATCACATCCGTGCAACTACACGCGCGTCTTCGGAGCCGAGGAGGGGATTCGAACCCCTGACCATCCGCTTACAAGGCGGGCGCTCTACCGAACTGAGCTACCTCGGCGAGGTGGGCCCCGGGGAGGGGACCCGGCATGGTGGCGTGGACGCTAGCGCCCACGCCACCCGTCACAGCGGTCAGCCGACCTGCGGGGACGTCTCGGGGGTCGGCGCCGTCTCGTCGTCGTGCTCGGCGCTCTTGCCGAGGACGTACCGGTCGTGCCAGTCGAGCACGACCTCGAAGCGCTCGACCCGGTGCTTCGGGCTGCCGCCGCGCGAGAGCTCGTGGGTCTCGTCGGGGAAGCGCACCATCTCGGTGGTGACACCCGCCCACTTGAGTGCGGCGAAGTACTGCTCGCCCTGCTCGATCGGGCAGCGGTAGTCCGCCTCGCTGTGCAGCACCAGGGTTGGTGCGGTGACCGACGACGCGGTCCCGACCGGGCTCGCGGCACGGTGCGCCTCGACCCCGTCCGGCAGCGACGCCGACAGGAACATCCGGTCGAAGTAGGGCCCGATGTCGGAGGTTGCCGAGAACGACTCCCACTGCAGCAGGCCCCGCTCGACGATCGCGGCCTTGTAGCGGTCGGAGCGGGCGATCAGGCGGGCGGTCGCATACCCGCCGTACGAGCCACCCATGATCCCGATGCGGTCGGGGTCGGCCTGCGGGAACCGCTCGAGGGTCGCGTCGACGAGCGCCTCGAGGTCGAGGCTGTCGACCGAGCCGTGATCGGTCCACACGCCGACCACGGCGCGCGCCCACTCGGCTCCACGACCCGACGAGCCGCGCGGGTTGCAGCCGACCGCGAGGTAACCGGCGCCGGCCTCGACCTGGAACTCGTCGAAGAAGTAGTCGCCGTACTGCGAGGTCGGGCCGCCGTGGATGTTGATCAGCACCGGGACGGACCGCTCGGCGGCCTCGTCGAAGCCGGAGGGCATGACGGCCCAGGCGTCGATGCGGGCACCCTCGCGCTCGAAGTCGAACCGCTGGGTCGGACGCAGGTCGACCTTCGCGCGGAAGCCCTTGGTCAGGTCGGTGACGTTGCGTTCGCGACCCTCGTGGAACCACATCAGCTCACCGGGGGTTGCCGGGTCGGTGACGGTGAACGCAACGGCCGACAGGTCCGGCCGCGCCCCGTACCCGGTGACGCAGCGGCGGCCGGCGACCACGTCGGTGACCGCCGGCGGCGTGTCGCCGTCGGCGTCCCAGCCGTCGAGGTCGACCCGCACGATCTTGGTGGTCCCCGCGTCCTCGAGACCGATCAGGAACCCGCCGTCGACGAACTGCGGTCCGCGGGTCGCCATGGCCGGCGCCGCAGGCGACACGTCACGGTCGAGGTGGGCGAGCAGTTCGACCGGCTGGAACGGATACTCCCCATCGGACGGTCGGCACCAGAACACGCCGCTGTTGCCGGGCCAGTCGAACGGGTCGAGGTGGCCGATGGTGAACAGGCGGCCGTCGGGGGCGTAGCCGACCCAGGCCCACGAGCCGGGGGCCGTGAGCGCGCGCACGTCGCCGGACTCGACGTCGAGTTCGAACACCTGCGAGTGCGGTTCGAGGTCGCTGGCGTCGTCGGGCTTGGCGATGAAGGCGATCGCCTGGCCATCCGGTCGCCAGGCCGGGTCGCCGTGGTCGCGGTCGACGGTGGTGAGCCGGCGCGGCTCGTCGTCGCCGTCGCGGTCGATCGACCACAGGTGGTCGGTGCGGTCGTGGACCCAGCCGCCGGAGTCGGTGCGGTAGGGCAGTCGCGTGATCCGCTTGGGCCGGCGACGACGCTCGTCGTCGTCGAGGTCGGCCACCTCGGCCGCGTACGCCGCCGCGACCAGCACGAGCCGCTCGGAGTCGGGCGACCAGGCCAGGTCCGACACACCCAGCGGCAGGTCGGTGCGCTGGATGGCTTCGCCGCCGTCGGCCTGCATCAGCACGAGTTGTGCCTTGGCCCCCTCGTCAGTGGCGGTGCGCAGGAAGGCGAGGCAGCGGCCGTCGGGTGACCAGCGCGGCGCGCGGTCGGACGGGCCGTGCGTGAAACGGCGCGTGCGCATGCCGTCGAACAGGTGGATCGAGCGGACCGTGCGGTCGTCCGAGAGGTCGGGCTCGCCGACGACGAAGGCGACGCGTGTGCCGTCGGGGTGCAGCTGCGGGTCGCCGGGTACGACGAGGTGTTCGAGGTCTTGCGGGCGCACGCGCGGGGCTTTCTTCGGGGTCGGCTTCGACGACCCGCGAAGCTAGCCGCCTACGCCGCGACCCGGTCCTCGAGCTTGCGCTTGACGCGCTGCAGTGCGTTGTCCACGGCCTTGGCGTGGCGTCCGACCTGGGCGGCGATCTCCTCGTAGGAGCAACCGTCGAGATAGAGCGCGAGGACCTCGGACTCGAGCCCGGACAGCACGTCGTCGAGTGCGGCCCGCAGCCGCTGGCGGTCGTCGGCCGCGACCAGGACGGTCAACGGGTCGTGCTCGTCGCCGGCCGGCAGGATCTCGGCCACCGTGCGGGGCGACCCGGCGCTGTGCGGCCGGTCGAGGCTGATCGAGCTGTTGAGCGGACCGTGCTTGTGACGCGTGGCGCTGCGGATGGCGCTGAGCACCTGGCGGGTGATGCACAACTCCGCGAACGAGCGGAACGACGTGCCCGACCCGGGGTCGTAGTCGCGTATCGCCTTGAACAGGCCGATCATCGCCTCCTGGACCACGTCCTCGCGGTCGCCGCCGACGAGGAAGTAGTTGCGCACGCGGGCGCGTGCGAAGCCGCGGTAGCGCAGGAGCAGTTCGTTGGCGGCGAGTTCGTCGCCGCCCCGCGCCCGGTCGACCAGCGCCTCGTCGGCGAGGCCGGTGTGCCGTGTCGCGGCGTGTCGTCGCCGCAGCGGATGACCGCGTCTCGGGACGCTCGACAGGCCGGCTCGCTGGGTCATCGTCACCCTCCGAAACGGAGGGTTCGCTCCCCCCGGTCGCAGAGCACAACGAGCCAGTAGGGCAATGGTTGCGCAGCCCATCGGCAGCGGCCGGGCTGGGGGGCAACGAGGGAGCGAAGCGACCGAGAAAGGGGACCCAGCCCCTAGCGGTGTCGGAGTATCTCGTAGAGGGCGACCGCCGCGGCGACGGAGGCGTTGAGCGAACCGACGGCGCCGCGCATGGGCAGATGGACGAGCTGGTCGCAGGTCTGTGCGGTCAGGCGCGACAGGCCGCGGCCCTCGGCGCCGACCACCAGGACCAGTGGGCCGTCGAGCAGGCGGCAGCTCCCGATCGGGTCGGGGGCGTCGCCGTCGAGTCCGACCGACCAGACGCCGTCGTCGCGCAACAGCGTGAGCGTGCGAACCAGGTTGGTCACCTGGACGACGGGCAGGTGGGCGAGGGCCCCGGCCGCGGCCTTCTCGGCCGTCGGCGTGATCGACGCCGCGCGGCGGGACGGCAGCAGCAGGCCGTGGGCGCCGACCGCATCGGCGGTGCGCGCGATCGAACCGAGGTTGTGCGGGTCGGTCACCGAGTCCAACGCGACCAGCAGCAGCGGGTCGGCGCCGGCGCGGCGGCGAACGGTGGCGAGGTCGGCATAGGCGAAGGCGGGCGCGAGCGCGAGCACGCCCTGGTGGACCTGTCCCTCGGCGCGGTCGTCGATGCGGGACCGCTCGACCTCGTCGACGCGGACGCCGGCCTTGCGGGCCAGGGCCAGGATCTCGTCGAGGACGGTGGAGTGTTCGCGGGTGTCGGCGACGAGCAGGCGGCGGATCGGCTGCCCTGCCCGCAGCAGTTCACGGATCGGGTGCAGCCCGACGACGACGCGGCCGTCCTCGCGTCGAGGCCGGTCACGACCGCCGCTCAAGCGATGTACCAGCGTGGACCGGCGGGCCGGTCCTCGACCACGATGCCCGCCGAGGCGAGTTCGTCGCGGATCTGGTCGGCGGCGGCGAAGTCCTTGTCGGCGCGGGCCAGGCGGCGCTGCTCGAGCAGTTGGCCGACCAGCGGTTCGAGTTGGCGCTCGAGTGCCGCAGCGTCCGCGAGCGCCGCCTCGAGACCTAGACCGAAGACGCGGTCGCCCATGTCGACCAGCGCGTCGCCGAGTGCCGCCACCTCGGCACGGGCCGCGGCGTCGCCCTTCTCTGCCGCCGTGAGGCGGTCGTTGCCGGCGGACACCAGTTCATGGAGCGCCGCCACGGCCTGGGGCGCGTTGAGGTCGTCGTCCATGGCGGCGCGGAAGGCACCGCGGTGCCGTTCGGCCGCCGCGACGTCGGGTTCGGCACCGTCCGCGGCCCGGCGGGCCGAACGCAGGAACGTCGTCAGGCGCTGGTGGGCGGCCGCGGCGTCGACCAGCCGTTCGGTGTCGAAGGTGAGCGGGCTGCGGTGCGCGGCCGAGAGGTACCACAGGCGCAGCGGGCCGACGCCCCACTCGGTGACCGCGTCGGCGAGCGACACGACGTTGCCGATCGACTTCGACATCTTCTCCTCGCCCATGCGCACCATGCCGTTGTGGACCCAGTGGCGGGCGAACGTGCCGCCGTGCGCGGCCTCGTGCTGGGCGATCTCGTTCTCGTGGTGGGGGAAGACGAGGTCGAGGCCACCGCAGTGGATGTCGAAGCCCTCGCCGAGGTGCTTGGCGGCCATGGCCGAGCACTCGATGTGCCAGCCGGGGCGCCCGTCGCCCCAGGGCGACGGCCACGACGGTTCGCCGGGCTTGGCCGACTTCCACATCGCGAAGTCGAGCGGGTCCTCCTTGCGGTCGGCGTCGACGACGTCCTCGCCCTGCTGCATGTCGTCGATCCGCCGGCCCGACAGCTTGCCGTACCCCTCGAACGAGCGGACGCGGAAGAACACGTCGCCGTCCACCGCGTAGGCCTTGCCCTGCTCGATCAACTCCGCGATCAGGGCGTGCATCTCGAGCAGGTGGCCGGTGGCCAGCGGCTGGATGTCGGGCGGCAGGACCCCGAGCCGGTCCATGGTGGTGTTCCAGGCCCGCGTGTAGCGGGTCGCGATGAGGGCCGGGTCGACCTTCTCGCGGCGGGCACGCAGGATGATCTTGTCGTCGATGTCGGTCACGTTCTGCACGAACGTGACCTCGAGCCCGGACCAGGCGAGGTAGCGGCGAAGGACGTCGGTGACGACCGCGAGGCGGCCGTGGCCGACGTGTGCCTCGGCCTGGACGGTCGGACCGCACACGTAGATCGAGACCCGGCCGGCGTCGCGCGGCTCGAACGCGACCTTGTCGCGTCGCAGGGTGTCGTAGATGACCAGGGACATGCGTCGTCGCCACCGGATCGGAGTGATTCGCGCCGCGGAACTCGACTGCTGGCCGGGCGCACGGAACCGCGAGTCTATTGGGGTGACGGCCCGGCGTTCCCCGGGACGACGGTGATCGTCGCCCACGCGGCGATGCCCTCGCCTCGCCCGAGGCTGCCGAGCCGGTCGGTGGTGGTGAACTTGACCGAGACGGCGTCGGGGTCGACCTGCAGGATCGCGGCGAGACGGTCGCGCATCGCGTCGCGATGCAGGGCCAGCCTGGGCCGTTGGGCGACCACGGTCAGGTCGAGGTTGCCGACCTGCCAACCGCGCTCCGCGACCGCGGCGACGACGCGTGCGAGCAGGCCGAGCGAGTCGGCGCCCGCGACCGCGGGGTCGTCCACACCGAACCACGAGCCGAGGTCGCCCAGGGCCATGGCGCCGAGCAGTGCGTCGGTGACCGCGTGCGCGCCGACATCGGCGTCGCTGTGGCCGGCGAGCCCCGGCGCGTCGGGAATCTCGACGCCGCACAGGACCAGGACCCGGTCGGGGTCGTCGTCGAACGGGTGGACATCGAGGCCGTTGCCGATGCGCATCTGCATCCTCACCCCTCGTGCCGGTTGCGCAGGATCGCTTCCGCGACGAGCAGGTCCGACGCGTAGGTCACCTTCAAGGCTTCGACCGCGCCCGGGACCACGACCACGCGTCCGTGCAGGCGGCCCGCTGCGAGGGCCTGCTCGACCAGCGCGAGGTCGTCGGTCGCGTCGCCGCCCGGGGCGTGCGCGGCGACCAGCGCCTGTCTGGTGAAGCCTTGCGGGGTCTGGATCGCGACGAGATCGTCGCGGGGCACCGTGGCGACCACGGTGTCCCCCTCGACCCGCTTGAGGGTGTCGCTGACGGGCAGGCCCGGGGCCGCGGCCACGACGTCGCCCGTGATCGCGGCGGCGACGGCACGGATGACCGGCGCCGGCGCCAGCGCCCGCGCGGCGTCGTGGACGAGGACGACCTCGACGTCACCGAGGGCGGCCAGGCCCGCAGCCACGCTGGCGGTGCGGCTGTCACCGCCGGCGACGAGGGCGGCAACCTCGAGGTCGGCGGTCGCGGCCTCGAACGCAGCCCGTGCACCCGGCGTGTGGACCACGACGGCCGGCGGGAGGCCGGCGGCCGCGAGCCCGGCCAGTGCGTGGTGGAGCAGTGGGCGTCCGCCGAGTTCGACCAGCGCCTTGGGGCGGTCGTGGCCGAGGCGCTCCCCCCGGCCGGCCGCGACCACGATCACCCCGGTCCTCATCGCCGCGCCCGTCCTCATCCCCGCCCGCCCGAGTCGGCCACGACCGCGAACAGCATGCGGCCGTGCCGGTTCTGCACGATCGAGGTCACGTCGACGGCGACCTCGTCGCCGACCCGCGCCGCCGCGTCCTCGACGACGACCATCGTGCCGTCGTCGAGGTAGCCGACCGCCTGGCCGGCGTCGCGTCCGGCACGGACCAGGCGGAGCGCGAGACGCTCGCCCGGCAGGACGGGTGGGCGCACCGCGTCGGCGAGCGTGTGCAGGTTGAGCACCCGGACGCCGCCGATCTCGGCCACGCGGGCCAGGTTGCCGTCGGTGGTGATCAGCGCCGCCCCACGGATGCGGCACAGTGCGGCGAGTTTGGCATCGACCTCGGCCACGCCCGGTAGGTCGTCGTGGCTGATCTCGACCGCGACCAGGGACTCGTCCTGCAGCACCTGCAGGGCGTCGAGCCCCCGGCGGCCGGCGCGGCGCCGGTGGTCCTCGCCGGCGTCGGCCAGGCCCTGCAGTTCGTCGAGGACGAAGCCGGGTACGACGATCGTGCCGTCGAGGAACCCGGCTCGGGCGACGTCGACGACGCGGGCGTCGACCAGCGCGGACGTGTCGAGCACCTTCACCCCGGACCCACGCGAGGGCGTGCGGACGTCGAGGCGTCCGCGTACCCCGACGAACCGGCCGAGTTCGGCCCCGCGCGAGGCGCCGAGCCGGCCGCCGGTGTAGGCCAGCACCAGCACGATCACCAGGGTCACCGGCACCGTGTAGCGCTGGTAGGGCAGCAGGACGACGGGGAGCAGGACCACGAGGCCGGCCAGCGCCCCGACCGCGGCGCCGATGGCGGCAGCGACCAGTTGCGCGGCGGGCACATGGGACAGGGCAGAACCGGCGGTGTCCACGCCACGGACGACGGCGCGGCCGAGGAATCCGCCGACGAGGTAGCCGACCAGCGCGCCGAGGACCGCGGTCACCAGTCGGGTGGTCTCGGGCTCGCCACGGCCGAGCAGGCCGTCGACACCGCTGCCCAGGGCATGGCCGGCCCCGGTGAACAGCAGCACCACGGCCAGACGCAGCAGTTCGACCATGGGTCGACCCGCACGCGGTTGGGCCACGGTGGGGAACGTGCGGGTCAGGCCTGCGACTCGGCCAGGACCTTCTCGACCAGTTCCTCGGCCTTGGCCTCGTCCTTCTTGATGGCGACCGCCAACTCGGACAGCAGGATCTGCTTCGCCTTGGTCAGCATGCGCTTCTCGCCGGCGGACAGCCCCTTGTCCTTCTCGCGCGTGGCGAGGTTCCGCACGACCTCGGCGACCTGGTAGATGTCGCCCGAACGCAGCTTCTCGTAGTTGGCCTTGAAGCGGCGCGACCAGTTGCCGGCGGCCTTGCCCTCGGGCTCACGCAGGACGTCGAGTACCTGCTCGACCTCCTTCTTGGACACCACGCTGCGGATGCCGACCTCTTCGCACGAGTCGGCGGGCACCATCAGCGTCAGGTCCCCGTAGGTCAGCCGCAGCACGAGGTACTCGCGGGCCTCGCCCTTGAGTTCGCGAGCTTCCTTCCGCTCGATGACCGCTGCGCCGTGGTGGGGATAGATGACGGTGTCGCCGACGCTGTAGGCCATGAGTGGTTGCTCCTCATTCTTGCGGGTGGGGTCGACGCCGCAGGCGGGGGCGAGAAGGCCAGAGATGTCGCGCAGGGGGTGAGCAGGGCCTTCAACGAGGCGCGCTGCCGACCCGCACGATTCCCGTTGCTGCCTTTCGCGAATCGGCACCTGCAGTGCGAACGTGCCTCCGACCGTATCACACGGCCAGTCCCCCTCTCAACCGATTGCGAGGCGAATCCGCAGGTCAGGACGGGGTTTTCACCGTTCGCAGCGCGCACCACCCGTCCATCCGGCCACGACCGTTCGGCCGCGAGCGCGCCGCCTTTGGGGGCAACGAGCGAGCGAAGCGAGCGAGCAGGGGGACCCAGGCGCGATCTAGACGTAGCGTTCCAACAGCGATGCCTCGGCGAGGCGGCGCAGGCCGTCCTGGATGGTGCGGGCACGAGCCTCGCCGACCCCCTCGACGTCGTCGAGTTCGGCGATCGAGGCCTCCATGATCCGCGGCAGGTTGCCGAACCGGTTGACGAGGCGTTCGACCACGCGGGGTGGCAGGCGCGGGATCCGCGACAGCAACCGGTAGCCGCGGGGGGTCACCGGCTTGTCGAGCTCCTCCTCGTCGTAGGCGAGGATCGCCGCGACCAGTTCGCTGTCGAGCAGATGGTCGGTCGAGAGCGCAGCGACGTCGTCGAGCACGCGGCTGAGCTTGCGGCGGCGGTCGGCGAGGTAGTCGCGCACCACCAGTTCGCGGTCGTCGCCGACCGAGGCGACCAGTTCGTCGAGCTGGAGCTGGATCAGGCGACCCTCGGAGCCGAGTTCGACCACGTGGTCCTCGACCTCGAGCGCGATGCGCCGCAGCATCTCGGCGCGTTGCAGGGTCAGCACGACGTCACGCACGGTGACGGTGTCCTCGACCTCGCGGGCGGCCAGCGTGGCCGAGACCTCGTCGAGGCGGGCGCGGTAGCGCTCGAGCGTCGACAGCGCCTGGTTGGCCCGGAACAGCAGGGCCGACACCTCTTCGACGGTGTGGCGCTTCTTGCCGTAGTACAGCGTCACCATGCCCATCGACTCGGACACCGCGATGACCGGTTCGCCGGTCTGGCGGGCGGTCCGCGCGGCCGAGCGGTGGCGCGTGCCGGTCTCGGAGGTCTCGATGGTGGGGTCGGGCACGAGGTGGACGTTGGCCCGCAGGATGCGCTGGGCGTCGCCGTCGAGGACGAGCGCGCCGTCCATCTTGGCCAACTCGGCCACACGCTGGCTGGTGGCGCCGATGTCGATCACGAAGCCGCCGGAGACGACGGCCTCGATCTCGGGGGTCCAGCCGATCACGATCAGCGCGCCACGTCCGGCGCGGATCACCCGCTCGATGCCCTCGCGCAGGGGCGACCCGGGCGCGAGCATGGCGAGGACGTTGCGCAGGCCCTCGTCGCGGGTCGCCTCGGGCACCCGGCCCTCCTCCGGTCGTTCGGTGGCACGGCCGGGCACGGTCAAGCGTGAGTTGCGCGGCCGCCGCGCAGACTACTGGACGAGCGCGCAGTGATGCCGAGCACCCGGGGACCACACGATCACGTTCCCGGGGTCGTGGACACCCCCAGCCAGCCGGCCAGTCCCGCGTCGGGCCCGTCGAGGTCGAACGCGGCGACCTCGAGGGCGACGTCGCGGACCTGGTTCAGGAAGTCGGCGTGGCCGCCCCGGGCGGGGTCCTCGTGGGTGTCGATCGCGTGGCCGAGCAGCAGTGTGGCGGCGCGGCCGTCGTCCTTGAGGCGCAACACGCGCCCCAGCCGCTGGATCAACTGCCGCCGCGTGCGGAACGCGGCGAGCACGACCGCGACGTCGGCGTCGGGGACGTCCACGCCCTCGTCGAGGACGCGCGGCGCCACCAGCGCGTCGATGCGTCCGCGCCGGAACTGGGCCAGCCGGATGCGCCGCTTGTCGTCGGCGAGGCCGCCGTGGAGGGTCTCGGCGTGAACCCCACCACGGACGAGTTCGGCGGCCGCGTCCTCGGCCTGCTCGACGGTGTCGGTGAACACCAGGCTGCGCCGGCCCGCCAGCCCCGGGGCCGCCGCGGCGCAGATGGCCAGCTTTCCGGCGCACGCGGCGGCGACCTCGCGCCGCTCCCGCACGCGGACCAGGTACTCGCGGCACGCCCGCACCTGCGCCCCCTCGGCGGAAGGGGCCGCTGCGGCGACCACGGCGGACACGGCGGCGAACAGCTTGCGCGGGTCCTTGGGCATCCCCAGCCCGCCGACCAGTTCACGGTGCAGTTGGCGGGTACGGGCGTCGGCGCGGTCATAGGCGTCGCGTTCATCGCCCCGCAGTCGCACCCCGACGGTGGCGATCCGGAACGGGGCGACGGTGCCGTCGGCCACGGCCCGGTCGTAGCCGTAGCGATGCACCACCGCGCCGAAGTAGGGCTCGAGCACCTCGAGGAGGCCGTCGTCGTTGCGCTCGTAGGTGGCGGTCAGGGCCAGCCGCATCGGAAACGCCTCGTGGAGCGCCGCGCCCCAGGTCGGCGCGCCGTAGCGGTGGGCCTCGTCGGCCACCAGCAGTCCGAGCGTCCCCGGCGGCGGCTCGATCGGCACCGTCGCCGCCGAGTGCGGCGTGGACACGACCACGTCGCGCTCGAACAGGTCGTCACGGCTGCCACCGCCGAGCCGGCCGACGCGCAGATCGGGAGCGGCGGCCCGCAACTCGCGGACCCACTGGTCCTGCAGTTCGAGCGTCGGCGCGAGCACGAGCGTGCGGCCGCCGCGGTCGGCGACGATCCGGATCGCCGCCATCGCCAGCCGCGTCTTGCCGGTACCCGTGACCGCCTCGACCACGCCGCGGCCGGTCGCCGACCAGGCCGCGAGCGCCTCGGCCTGCCAGTCACGCAACTGCAGCAGGTCGAGCCGTTCCCGCGTCTCGGTGGCGGCGGGTACCTCGTCGACGGCGGCGGGATCGAGCGACCAACGGGGCTTGAGCGGATCCCCGTCGGTGACGAACCGGGGATCGCGTTCCAGCAACCGCTCGACCATGGCACGCGGCAGCCGGCGGTCCCCGCCGGCCCGCAGTTCCCGCAGCAGCAGCGGCACGGTCAGGGACCCTCGCTCGTCGAGCAGATCGCGCATCCGCGCCGCGAGGTCCATCGTCAGTGCGGCAGGGAGAGTTGGCCGTCGACGTACTCGGCCAGGCCGTCGGCGACCAGGCCGTCGGCGACACGGCCGGCACGGTCGGGATCGTCGGGCCAGCCGGTGACGTCGGCGACCCTGGTCCGCTCGACCGGTCCGGTGCGCAGTGCCTGCACCAGCCGGCCACGGCCCTGCCGGTCGGATCCTTCGAACCGCGACTGCGGCGTCGACACGCCGGCGCTGCCGTCGGCCGGATCCGGGTCGGGCAGGCCGGCGCGGTACCAGGCGCACTCGACCTGGAGCGGGCACGCCTCGCAGCGGGGCCGTCGCTTGACGCACACGGTCGCGCCGAGATCGAGGACCGCCTGGTTGTGTTCCCAGGCCTGCCCCGGCGGAACCTGCGCGTCGGCCAGGACCTGCGCCTCGCGGGGTCCGAGCCGGCGGCCGGCCACGGCCCGCGCCAGCACACGCGCGGCGTTGGTGTCCAGCACGCCGTGGTCGCGTTCGAAGGCGAAGGCCAGGACCGCCCTGGCCGTGTAGGGGCCGATCCCGGGCAGGGCGAGCAGCGCAGCGAGGTCGTCCGGCAGTTCACCACCGTGGCGTTCGACGACGGCGGTCGCGGCGCGGTGCAGGTTGAGGGCCCGGCGGTTGTAGCCCAGGCCGGCCCACAGGCGCACGACCTCGCCGGGCGCCGAGTCGGCGCAGGCGGCCGGTGTCGGGAAACGTTCGAGGAAGTCGGTGAACTTCGGCACGACACGGGCGACCTGGGTCTGCTGGAGCATCGCCTCGGAGACCAGCACGGCCCAGGGGTCGCGGGTCCGGCGCCACGGCAGATCGCGTCGGGTCAGCCCACTCCAGGCGAGCAGGTGCTCGGTGACCGCGGGGTTGGGCTGCACGAACGACCAGCGTGTCAGAGCGCGGTCACGAAGACCAGCTTGGCCTCCTCGTCAGGCAGGTCGACCACGTGGCCGTCCGCGTGCAGTCGCACCCCGTCGATCCCCCGTTCGACCGAGACCTGCGCACCGGTCCACATGCCCCGTTCGCGCAACCGCGTCACGACGTCGTGGTCGCTCTGCAGCTTCTCGGAGATGTAGGTGATGACGACCTGGTCGGCGTCGGTCGCGGCGAGGCTGACCGGCTCGCGCTCGGCGGGAACGGATCCGGGGATCGGGTTGCCGTACGGCGAGGTGGTCGGGTTGCCGAGGAACTCGAGGAGCTTGGCCTCGACCCGGTCGGAGATGACGTGCTCCCACCGGCACGCCTCCTCGTGGACGTGCTCGTGCTCGAGTCCGAGCACGTCGACCAGCAGACGCTCGGCCAACCGGTGCTTGCGCATCACGTGCTCGGCCCGTTCCCGGCCGGCGGGGGTCAGTTGGATCGTGCGGTCGGGCTGGAGCACGGCCAGACCGACCTGCTCGAGCCGGGCGACGCCCTCGGACACGGCCGGAGCCGACAGGCCCAGCCGCTCGCTGAGACGCGCGCGCAGGGCCGGCACGCCCTCCTCTTCGAGTTCGAGGACGGTGCGCAGGTACATCTCGGTGGCTTCACTGGGCTGATGGCTCACGCCCGCCTCCCCACGTCGGAACGGCAAGCCTACCCAGCAGGGGTATCCGCCGAACACGATCATGCCGTCGACGTCGAGCCGAACCTGTGGATGCACCAGCGGGTGTGACGACGGCGACGGGGCGGGCCGATGGCCCGCCCCGTCCGTTTGCCGGAACGTGCTAGTCGTCCTGCTGCGCCTCGCCGCCCTCGCGGTCACCGCCGGCCAGCTCGACCGGTGGGATGTCGGGGGCGGACGGCGAGTCGACGGCGCGGAACGCGACCGTGTCACCCTCGGTGTCGACGTCGGCGACGATCAGCTGGCCCGCGGTGAACTCGCCCAGCAGCATGCGTTCGGACAGCTTGTCCTCGAGCTCACGCTGGATCGTGCGACGCAGCGGCCGGGCGCCGAGCTGCGGGTCGTAGCCCTTCTCGGCCAGCCAGCCCTTCAGGGCATCGGTCAGCTCGAGGTCGAGGTCACGTGCGCGCAGCTGGGTCTTCACCCGGGTGATCATCAGGTCGACGATCGTCTTCACCTCGTCCTTGGTGAGCGGGTGGAAGACGATGGTCTCGTCGATGCGGTTGAGGAACTCGGGGCGGAAGTGCTTCTTGAGTTCCTCGTCCACCTGCCGCTTCATCTTCTCGTACATCGAGTCGTCGTCGGACTGCACGAACCCGACCGCCGGCGCGGTGAGGTTCTTGGTACCGAGGTTCGACGTCATGATCAGGATGGTGTTCTTGAAGTCCACCGTCCGACCCTGCGCGTCGGTGAGACGACCGTCCTCGAGGATCTGCAGCAGCGTGTTGAACACGTCCGGGTGGGCCTTCTCGACCTCGTCGAACAGCACAACGGAGAAGGGCTTGCGACGGACCGCCTCGGTGAGCTGCCCGCCCTCGTCGTAGCCGACGTAGCCGGGAGGCGAACCGATCAGGCGGCTGACCGTGTGCTTCTCCATGTACTCGGACATGTCGAGGTGGATCAGCGCGTCCTCGTCGCCGAACAGGTACTCGGCGAGCGTCTTGGCAAGTTCCGTCTTCCCGACACCCGAGGGGCCGAGGAAGATGAACGAACCGCCGGGGCGCTTGGGGTCCTTGAGACCCGCGCGGGTGCGGCGGATCGCCTTGGACACGGCCTCGATCGACTGCTGCTGACCGACGACGCGCTCGTGGAGGTGGTCCTCCATCTTGAGCAGCTTCTCGGTCTCCTCCTGCGTGAGCTTGAAGACCGGGATGCCCGTCCAGGTCGCGAGGACCTCGGCGATGACCTCCTCGTCCACCGTGAGCACGGTGTCCATGCCCTCGGAGCGCCACTCGTCCTCGCGGGCGGTGCGACGCTCGATGAGCTTCTTCTCCTCGTCGCGCAGCGCGGCGGCGCGCTCGAAGTCCTGCGCGTCGATCGCGTCTTCCTTGGCCTTGCGGGCCCGCTCGATCTCGGCGTCGAGGTCGGCGAGGTCGGGCGGCGTGGTCATCGAGCGGATGCGCAGCCGTGACCCCGCTTCGTCGATGAGGTCGATCGCCTTGTCCGGCAGATAGCGGTCGGAGATGTAGCGGTCGGCGAGTTCGGCCGCGGCCACCAGCGCCTCGTCGGTGATGGTGACGCGGTGGTGGGCCTCGTAGCGGTCGCGAAGGCCCTTGAGGATCTCGATGGAGTGCTCGAGCGAGGGTTCCTCGACCTTGACCGGCTGGAACCGGCGCTCGAGGGCGGCGTCCTTCTCGAGGTGCTTGCGATACTCGTCGAGCGTGGTGGCGCCGACGGTCTGGATCTCGCCGCGGGCCAGCATGGGCTTGAGGATCGAAGCGGCATCGATCGCGCCCTCGGCGGCACCGGCACCGACCAGGGTGTGGATCTCGTCGATGAACAGGATGATGTCACCGCGGGTGGTGATCTCCTTGAGCACCTTCTTGAGGCGTTCCTCGAAGTCACCGCGGTAGCGCGACCCGGCCACGAGCGCGCCGAGGTCGAGCGTGTACAGGTGCTTGTCACGCAGGGTCTCTGGGACCTCGCCGGCGATGATGCGCTGGGCGAGTCCCTCGACGATGGCGGTCTTGCCGACGCCGGGCTCACCGATCAGCACCGGGTTGTTCTTCGTCCGGCGCGACAGGACCTGCATGACCCGCTCGATCTCGCGCGAACGGCCGATGACCGGGTCGAGTTCGCCGTCACGGGCCGCCTGGGTCAGGTTGCGGCCGAACTGGTCGAGGATCGTCGACCCCTCGCGCGAGCCCTGTCCGGAGGCCTCGCCGACACCGGCGCCGGCCTTGCCGGGCTCGCCGCCGGCGTAGCCCGACAGCAGCTGGATGACCTGCTGACGCACGCGGTTCAGGTCCGCGCCCAGCTTCTGCAGGACCTGGGCGGCGACGCCCTCACCCTCGCGGATCAGGCCGAGCAGGATGTGCTCGGTCCCGATGTAGTTGTGGCCGAGCTGCAGCGCCTCGCGCAGGGACAGCTCGAGCACCTTCTTCGCGCGCGGCGTGAAGGGGATGTGCCCGGCCGGTGCCGTCTGGCCCCGTCCGATGATCTCGGTGACCTGGCTGCGCACGGCCTCGAGCGAGATGCTCATCGACTCGAGCGCCTTCGCGGCGACGCCCTCACCCTCGTGGATGAGGCCGAGCAGGATGTGCTCGGTGCCGATGTAGTTGTGGTTGAGCATCCTCGCCTCTTCCTGCGCGAGGACGACCACCCGTCGGGCTCGGTCGGTGAACCGCTCGAACATAGGACTGACTCCCACGTCGGGCCTCGGGGAATCCCCCGGTTGAGGACTCGTGTGGCCCAGACGATCGTAACGAATGGCGCAATGCCGGTTTCCGGTGTACGGCACGGCCGTAGGGGATGGCATGAGTCTTAGTGCCTGTGGCGCAGGGACCTACCGGGGCCGAACGCCGAGGGCCCATCCGGCCTGGACCTGGTCATAACGCACCGGTCTCCCGGATCCTTCCCCCTAGGCTCGCCGCACATGAACGCCATCAGGAGCACCGCCGCCCACGCCGCCGTCGCGCTGGCCGTGACGGCGTGTGGCCCGGCATCGACCTTCGAGGCGGCCACCGCAGAGGAACTGGCTGCCGGTGCCGAGCAACTCGCCGGGCACCTCGCGTCCGAGTCCGGCTGCGAGGCGCTCGAACAGGCCGACCTGCTGCTCACCCGCGCCCGTGAGGGCGAGACCGCCGGCGACGTGCCCACCGACGTGGTCGAGCGGATCGAGCACGTCGCCGCGCGCGTTCACCGCGAGGTGCGGTGCCGGCCCGCCGACACCGACGCCGGCACGACCGGGCAGCCCGAGGACGTGGCCGAGCCCGCCCCGCCGCAGGACGAGGACAACGGCAAGGACGACACGAAGGACAACGGCAAGGACAAGAACAACGGCAAGGACAAGGACAACGGCAAGGACAAGGACAACGGCAAGAGCAAGGGCAAGGGGTGAGCGGCGACGACCCGGCCGGCGACGGACCTGACGTGCCGACCGAACCGATGCCGGTGCAGGTGCACACGCTCGGCGACGGCCGCTACGAACTCGGCGGTGTGCTCGGCGCCGGTGGGATGGGGATCGTCCGGCGGGCGACGGACACCGTCCTGCACCGCGAGGTGGCGATCAAGTTGCTCGCGGACAACCTGGCCGCCGACCCCGAGGCGCGGCAGCGGTTCCTCCACGAGGGACGCGCGGTCGCGCGTGTCGCCGATCCACATGTGGTCGCGGTCCACGACGTCGGCGAGGACGGAGGCCGGCCCTACCTCGTGCTCGAACTGGTCGACGGACCGAGCCTGGCGACCGAACTGCGTCGCCAGGGTCGCCTCGACCCCGACGACGTCGTGGCCGTCGCGGCCCAGGCGCTCGCCGGATTGGCGGCCGCGCACCGGGCGGGAGTCCTGCACCGCGACGTCAAGCCGGGGAACCTGCTGCGAACGAACGACGGCGACGTCAAGGTCGTCGACTTCGGCGTCGCCCAGGCGGCTGACGCGCCGGGCCTGACACGCACGGGGTTCGTGATCGGCACCCGCTCCTACCTCGCGCCGGAGCGACGGCGGGGCGCCCCCGCGAGCGTCGCGACCGATCTGTATGCGCTCGGCGCGACGCTGGTCGAGTTGCTCACGGGCAGCCCACCGTCGACCGAACCCGAGGACGACCCGCTGGCCGGATTGCCGGACGCGGTCCCCGCCGGGCTGCAACGGCTGCTGGGACGGTTGCTGGAGGCCTCGCCCTCGGCACGCCCGGACTCGGCCGAGGAGGCGCTGTTCGAACTGGTGGAGGGCCACCCCGGCACCGAGGCGAGCGCCAGGGCGTCCGTGGGGGACACCGACGCGGCCACCATCGGGGGCGACACCGTCGCCTACGAGGCCAGCACGGACCAGAGCGCCGGACGGGTCCCCCGCCGGCCCGGGGTGACGGGCACCGCGTCCGGCGGTTCCGGACCCGGCGCCGCGCGACCGGGGCCCGTACCGCCGCGCGACCGCTCGAGGCACTTCCTCGACCACGGCTGGCGGATCGTCCTGCTCGTCGGCCTGGCGCTGTTCGCCATCGGCATCATGCTGCGCCTGTCGGCCGGCGACGACGCTCCCGCGGCGCCCGAGGAGGACACCGCCACCGAGGACGGCGCGCTCGAACTCACGGACGAGACCCGCGACCTGGCACGATGGCTGCGTGAGCGCGCCGAGGACTGATTCCGCTCCCGCGACCTGGACGAACTGGTCGCGGGAGCTGCGTTGTGCGCCGGCGCGCGTGGTGCGGCCGACCTCGACCGCCGAGGTGGCGGCGGCGATCGTCGGGGCGACCGACGCCGGACGACGGGTCCGGCCCACCGGGTCGGGGCACTCGTTCACGCCGCTGGTCCCGACCGACGGCGTCCTGCTCGACCTCGGCGGCATGGACCGCGTGCTCGGGGTCGACCATGCAACCGCCCGCGTGCGGGTCGAGGCGGGGATCACACTGGGGTCGCTGGCCGCCGCCCTCGTCGAGCGGGGCCTGGCCTTCGCCAACCTCGGCGACATCGACCGGCAGACACTGGCCGGGGCGCTGGCGACGGGCACGCACGGCACCGGGCAGACGCTGGGCAACCTCGCCAGCCAGGTCGTCGGTCTGCAGATCGTCGACGGTCGCGGCGAGGTCCACGACCTCGGTCCGGGTGACGGCGACCGTTTCCTGGCCGCACGAGTGGGCCTGGGAGCGCTCGGCGTCGTGACCGAGGTGACCCTGCAGGCGGTGCCCGCCTACCGGTTGCGCGGTCACGACCGGGTCGAGCCGCTCGGCGAGGTGCTCGACGGCTACCACGACCGGGCGGCGGAACACCGTCACTTCGAGGCGTACGCGTTTCCCTACAGCGCCCGGGCCATGACCCGCACGAACGACCCGGTCGACGCGCCCGCGGCACCGCCGGGGCCCGTGTCGGCCTGGGTCCACGACCGCCTGCTGACCACGTACGCCCTCGAAGCGATCTGCCGGCTCGGACGGCGCGCTCCGGCGCTGATCCCGTCGCTCAACCGGACGGTGTCACGGCTGGCCGGCGCCCCACCGAAGGTCGACGAGGCCCACCGGGTCTTCGCCAGTGCCCGCGACGTCCGCTTCACCGAGATGGAGCTGGCACTGCCGCGCGAGGCCGGCATCCCCTTCGTACGCGAGGTGCTGCGGTTCGTGCGTGACCAGCACCTGCCGATCAACTTCCCGATCGAGATCCGCACCGCCGCGGCCGACGACGCGCTGCTGTCGACGGCCCACGGGCGCGACAGCGTCTACGTGGCCGTCCACGCGTTCGTCGGCATGCCGTTCGAGGCCTACTTCCGCGGTGTGTGGGAGCGCGCCCGCGACCACGCCGCCCGCCCGCACTGGGGCAAGCGGCACTTCGGCAGCGCCGAGTCCCTGCGTCCGCTGTATCCGGCCTGGGACCGGTTCGCGGCCGTCCGCGCCGGCTTCGACCCCGACGGCCGCTTCCGCAACGACCATCTCGACCGGGTGCTGGGCCCGGTCGAGAGGTGATCAGCCGCGCCGGACGAGCGCGCGGACGCTGACCACGACGCCCGCGACGCACCAGGCGACGAGCACGACGAGATCCCGGGCAGCCGGTTGGTAGGTCCCCGATGCCAGCCCCGCGCGCAGCAGGTCGGCGGCGGGACGGACCGGCAGCCAGTCGTGCACGGACTGGAACCACGTGGGCAGTTGGCTGGCCGGGAAGCTGATCGGGCTGAACAGCAGCACGAAGAAGACCAGCACCTGGCTGACCAGTTGGGCCAGCAGCGGTGGCATGGAGACCGCGATCATGTAGCCGACCGCGGTCGCGGTGACCGTGACCAGCACGGCCGTACCGACCAGCAACGGCCAGTCGAACCCCAGCGCGAGGTCGTAGCGCAGCCGGGCCACGCCGACGGCGACCGCGACGCTCGGCAGCGCCACGACCGACCAGACGGTCAGGTCGGCGAGCAGCACCAGGGGGCGTGCCACGGGCAGCGAGCGCTGGTAGGCGAACGTGCCGTTCGCCCGGGCCTGCGCCACCGACTGCGGCACGATGACCAGGCCCACGGTCAGCAGCAGGATGGTCGGCGCGCCGGTCGACAGGTGCAGCGCCGTCGGCCGGTCGATGTCGGGGATGAGGAACCCGAAGCCGATGATCAGCCCGGCCGCCATCAACGCCTGCACGAGGATGACCAGGGGCAGCAGCGTGGTGCCGATCTGGGCCATCTGCCAGCGCACCAGCGTGGTGTAGGTGGTCCACGGGGCGGCCCGCAGCGGCGCGAGCGGGACGGCCGGCGAGACGGCGAGATCAGACATCTGCGGACTCCAGGTCGTGCTGTGGGCCGGTGAGGGCGAGATAGGCGTCCTCGAGGGTGGCCGGGGTCAGTGAGTAGCTCTCGACGCGGTCACCGTCGCGCAGACCGGCGGCCCAGGCCACGGCGTGTCGGGCCTCGGCGGCCGGCAGGGTGAGCAGCACCCTGCGGCCGGCGCGGACACGCCGGAGCATCGTGACGGGCATGTCCGAGGTGTCGGAGGGATCGTCGCCGTCGGGGTGCAGGGTCAGTTCGAGTCGGAGGTCGTGGTCCGCACCGTGCAGTCGGGCGGGCGTTCCCGCCGCCACCACGCGTCCCTGGTCGAGCAGCACGAGTTCGTCGACGACCCGTTCTGCCTCGACGACGTTGTGGGTCACGAGCAGCACGCCGGCGCCGCGCTCACCGAGCCGGCGGACGGCCTGCCACAGCAGACGGCGCCGGGCGGCGTCGACGTCGTTGGTCGGCTCGTCGAGGACGACGACGGGGGTCGGTGCCACGATGGCCATCGCGAACGCGGTCAGGCGGCGGACGCCTCCGGAGATGCCGCCGCCGTCGGGCAGCGCACGCCGGTCGAGCCACTCGCCGATGTCGAGTTCCTCGCCGACCCGCTCCGCGGCGGCACGCGCATCGCGCGGCGACAGGCCGCGCAGGCGGCCCGCGTACTCGATCGCGTGCCTCGGCGTCAGCCCGTCGAGGGGCGCCTGCCCCTGCGACTGCAGCGACACCGCGCGGCGTGCCAGCGCCGGGTGTGCGACGGCGTCGGTGCCGGCCACCTCGATGCTGCCCGCGTCGGGCCGCAGCAGTCCGACCACCTGCGACACCAGCGTGGTCTTGCCGGCCCCGTTGTGGCCGAGCAGTCCGACGATCTCGCCGGCGCGGACCGACACGTCGACGCCGTCGTTGGCCACCACCGCACCGAAGCGCTTCGTCACGCCACGGACCTCGAGCACCGCGCCCATCGTCACTCCACATTCCTGTAGTATCTGGATACCGACAGTATTCGAATACCACGGGTACGTCAACTAGGCTGCGCCCATGACCTCCCCCGACCCGAGCACCGACGGACCGCTCTCGCGGGCGCAACGCCAACAGCAGACCCGAGCGGCGCTGGTCGAGGCGGCGCGCGCCGTGTTCGCCCGCGACGGCTTCGCCGGCGCCAGCCTCGAGACCATCGCCCGCGACGCCGGCTACTCGAAGGGCGCCGTGTACTCGAACTTCGACGGCAAGGCGGCGTTGTTCCTGGCCGTCATGGACCACGACCTGGCCCGCCTCGCGGTCGAGGACTGGGACCCGTTCGTGCGCGTGCCCCAGCGCGACGAGGCGAGCAACCCGGTCGGCGCGCACCTCGAAGACCCGGGCGAGGCCGAGGTCGGCATCGGATTCGCGCTCGCCACGCTCGAGTTCATCGCCGGCGCCGGCCGCGACGAGACGTTGCGCGCGGCGTTGCGTGAACGTGTGGCCGTGCTGGTGGACGCCTACGCGGACGTCGCCCGGCGCCGGCGGCAGGACCACGACGATCCCCTGACCGACGTGCAGTTGGCGTCGATGTTGGCCGCGCTCGACCAGGGGACCGCGCTGCTCATGCTCGGCGGGTGGGAGACGGTCGACACGGCGCTGTTGCGCCGGGGGCTGCGACGCCTGTTGCAGCCGGCGCCCGACGAGACCGCCTGAGCGGCGGTCACAGCAACGTCCGGCCCTCGCCGCGATAGGTCGGCACGACCTCGACGACCCGATCGCCGTCGATGACGTGCAGCACGTCGAAGCGTTCGCACAACTCGCCCGCCTTGACGTGCCGCAGCCACACCCGGTCGCCCAACGCCAGGTCGTCGGCCGCAGCGCCGCGCACCGGGGTCTGCACCTCGCCCGCGCCCTCGGTGCCGGTCAGCGACAGGCCGGCGGGCAGGAACGGGCGCGGCAGGCGGTCGGGGCCGCCCGGACCCGAGGCCGGGTAGCCGCCGCCGAGCAGGGTGACCACGCCCGGGCCGGGACGGCGGACGACGGGCAGCGCGAACAGTGCCGCCGACTGCGGGGTGAAGGCGCGGTAGTCGTCGAACAGGGCGGGTCCGTAGAAGCCCGAGCCGGCGGCGACCTCGGTGACGGCGCGCTCGCGGGCGGTGGTCTCGAGCGAGCCCGTGCCGCCGCCGTTGACGAACCGCAGGTCACCCACCACCTCGCGGACCGCGGCGACGACGGCAGCACGCCGCCGGGCGAGTTCGCGCACGGACCGGCGTTGCAGCGCCCGGATCGCGGGTGCCTTCCAGCGGGCGAACGACGGATCGTCGCCGAGGCCGGCGACCTGTGACTCGTAGGCCAGGATCCCGTCGAGCACGAAGCCCGGGCGTCGGACGACCTCGCGTGCCAGCGCGACCGCGTCCGCGGGCGTGCGGACGGGCGAGCGCAGGGCCCCGACCCGGACACGGCCACCCAGCAACGGCAGGGACGCGTCGACGTCGAGGCAGACCTTGATCGGCGGACGGGAGCTCGGCGGCGCGACCGCGTCAACGGCGTCGAGGTGTTCGGGCGTGTCGACCAGGATCGTGACGGTGGCGGCGAGCGACGCGTCGGCGCACAGCCGCTGCAGGGCCGCCCGGTCGAGGCTCGGGTAGGCGACCATCACGTCGTCGTGCCCGTGGCCGGCCAGCCACAGCGCTTCGGGCAGCGTGAATGCCATGACCCCGGCGGACGGCACCGACGTCAGCGCCCGGTCCAGCGCCCAGCGGCAGCGCAGCGACTTCGACGCCACGCGGATCGGCTTTCCGCCCGCGCGCCGCGCGAGGTCGGCCGCGTTGGCGTCGAACGGGCCGAGGTCGAGCACCGCGAACGGCGCGTCGAGGTGGGCCGTCGCCGCCTCGAGCCGCGCTCGTCGTGCCTCGGCGTCCTCGGTCACGTCCCTCCCTCGCTGGCGGTCAGGCCCACTTGGCGGGCAGGTGCGGCGGCACGTAGCCGTCGACGTGGTCGAACAGGCCGTCGAGGTCGGTCGCGACGTGGTAGAGCTCCGCGTAGATCGCGGCGGCGAACCTGGTGTCGTACAACTCGCCGAAGAAGGCGAGCAGCGGGTCGTAGAAGCCGTCGAGGTTGAACAGCACGATCGGCTTGCGGTGGTAGCCGAGCTGCTTGAGCGTGAGCACCTCGAGGAGTTCCTCGAGCGTGCCGAACCCCCCGGGTAGCGCCACGAACGCGTCGCCCCGGGCGATCATCTGTTCCTTGCGGTCGTTCATCCCGTTGGTGACGACCAGGTCGTCGCAGGCCTCGTCCGCGATGCCGCGGTCGTACATCAGCTTCGGGATGACGCCGGACACGTGCCCACCGGCGTCACGCACGGCCTGCGCCAGCACCCCCATGACGCCGACGTTGGTGCCGCCGTAGACCAGCGCGTCGCCGCGCTCGCCGATGCGGCGCCCGAACTCGGTCGCGGCCCGTCCGTAGCGCGGGTCGATCGCGTCCGACGACGACGTGTAGACCGTGAAGGTCGTCATGCTTCTCCCCCGGGGTCCGCCCCGCCGGGCCGCTGCTCGGGCCGGAGGGTCGGGAACAGGATGACGTCGCGGATGTTGGCGACGTCGGCGAGCAGCATGACCACCCGGTCGACGCCGATGCCGAGACCGCCGGTCGGCGGCATCCCGAGTTCCATCGCCCGCAGGTACGACTCGTCGACGACCATCGCCTCGTCGTCGCCGGCCGCCTTGGCGCGGGCCTGGGCCTCGAGACGCTGCCGCTGGTCGTCGGGGTCGGTCAGCTCGGAGAAGGCGTTGGCGTGCTCGCGACCGACGACGATCAGCTCGAACCGTTCGGTGACGGCGGGGTCGTCGCGATGGCGGCGGGCCAGCGGCGACACCTCGACCGGGTAGTCGATCACGAAGGTGGGGTCCCACAGCGTGTGTTCGACCAGCGCCTCGTACAACTCGAGCATCAGCTTGCCGGCCCCCCAGGCGTCCTCGGTGTGGACGTCGTGTTCGGCGCACAGCTTGCGCAACTCGTCGAGCGGCAGGTCGTAGGACAGATCGTCGCGCCCGGTCGCCTCGCGGGTCAGGTCGAGCAGGCTGGCGCGACGGAATGGTCCGGCCAAGGAGACCGGCCGACCCTGGTAGGTCAGCTCGAGCGTGCCCAGCGCGTCGGTCGCCGCCCGCTGCAGCAGGGCCTCGGTGAGGTCCATCACGTCGTGGTAGTCGGCGTAGGCCTCGTACGTCTCGAGCATGGTGAACTCGGGGTTGTGCCGGGTCGACATCCCCTCGTTGCGGAAGCTGCGGTTGATCTCGTAGACCCGGCGCATGCCCCCCGCGATCAGCCGCTTGAGGTACAGCTCGGGCGCGATGCGCAGGTACAGGTCGGTGTCGAGCGCGTTGTGGTGGGTCACGAACGGCTTCGCGGTCGCACCGCCCGGGATCGGGTGCAGCATGGGCGTCTCGACCTCGACGTACTCGCGCGCGTCGAGCTCGTCGCGGAACGCCCGAAGCACTCTGGCGCGGATGGCGAAGACGCGGCGGGCGTCGGCGTTGACGGTCAGGTCGAGTTCGCGCTGCCGGAACCGGGCCTCGGTGTCGGACAGGCCGTACCAGGACGACGGCAGCGGCCGCAGGCCCTTGCCGAGCAGCGTCAGCGTGCCCGGCTTGACCGACAGCTCGCCCGTCTTCGTCGCCAGGACCTCGCCGGTCGCACCGACCCAGTCGCCGACGTCGAGGTAGCCGAACAGCTCACGCGAGGCGTCGTCGAGCGCCTTCACCGGGCAGAAGAGCTGGACCTCGGCGCCCTCCTCGCGCAGGACCAGGAAGTTCAGCCGCCCCATCTCGCGCTTGGCGACCACGCGGCCGGCGACGGTCACCGTGTCGCCGGTCTCGGACCCCGGCTCGAGGTCGGGGTAGGTCTCGCGCAGCGCGGCGACGGTGGTCGTCGGCGAGAACCTGACCGGGTAGGGCTCGACGCCGGCGTCGCGCAGCTCGGCGACCTTGGCACGGCGGGCCGCGACGATCTCGTCGAGCTTGGATTCGCTCTCGGGCTGCTCGTCAGGGGCGTCGGGCGGTGGCGTGTCGGTCACGACGGCATCGATCTCGCGGGGCGGAAGGGCCGCCAACGCTACCGACTCGCGTCGGGCATCAAGGTCCCCCACGGCCACCCGCAACAAACTCCCATCGCCGGTGGTCAGTTGCCAGCTCGGGCGGATGACCGCCATCAAGCGTGCAACAAGCTCTCACCGACGGTGGTCAGTTACCGGAAGGCGCTCCGGTCCGGGCTACTGGTTCCTGCCCCAGATGATGCGCAGGCCGTCGAGGGTGAGCCACGGGTCGTAGGTGTCGATGGTCTCGCAGGCCGAGAGCACGGCCGGGGCGCAGCCGCCCGTGGCGATGGTGGTCACCGCGCCGCCGAGTTCGGCCGCGATGCGGCGCACGATCCCGTCGACCTGGCCGGCGAAGCCGTAGACGATGCCCGACTGCAGCGCCGTGACCGTCGAGCGCCCGATGGGCGAGGGCGGCGCGACGGTCTCGACCTTGGGCAGTCGGGCCGCGCGCTGGACCAGCGCCTCGGCGGAGATGTGGACCCCGGGGGCGATGGCGCCACCGACGAACGCGCCGTCCGCACTGACGGCGTCGAAGCTCGTCGCCGTGCCGAAGTCGACCACGATGGCGGCACCGTCGAAGCGGTCGTGGGCCGCGACGGCGTTGACGATCCGGTCGGCACCGATGTCCTGCGGATGGTCGTGGCGGATCGAGATCCCGGTCCGCACGCCCGGCTCGACGATGACGGGCGCGAAGTCGAGGTAGCGCTGCGCCATCTCGCGGACCACCTCGGTGACGGGCGGCACGACGCTGCCCGCGACCAGGCCGTCGATCTCGCGGCGCAGGTCGAGGCCGGCGAAGCCGAGGAAGCCGGCCAGCGACAGGGCGAGTTCGTCCGGCGTCCGCTCGACGTCCGTGGACAGGCGCCAGTGCTCGACGAGGTCGTCGCCGTCGAACACGCCGACCACGGTGTTGGAGTTGCCGACGTCGATGGCGAGCAGCACGTTCAGTTCCCGCCGTCGAGGTGGAAGTCGAGGCCGATGTCGAGTTGCGGCGCCGAGTGCGTCAACGCACCGACCGCGATCCGGTCGACACCGGTCCGCGCATAGTCGGCGACGTTGTCGAGCGTGATGCCGCCCGACGACTCGAGCAGGATGCGGCCGTGTCGGGCCTCGAGATCGCGGACGCGTTGGACGGCCGCCCGGGTGGTCTCGACGTCGAAGTTGTCGAGCAGCACGTCGCGCGCCCCGGCCTCGACCGCTTCGTCGAGTTGCGCGAGCGAGTCGACCTCGACCTGGACGGGCCGGCTGCCGGAGCGGGCGATGGCCCGGCGGGTCGCGTTCGCGACCGAGCCGGCAGCCGCGACGTGGTTGTCCTTGACCAGCAGCGCGTCGAACAGTCCGATGCGGTGGCTGACCCCGCCACCGGCCCGCACGGCCGCCTTCTCGAGCAGCCGCAGGCCGGGCGTGGTCTTGCGGGTGTCGCGGACCACGCAGTCGGTCCCGGCGATCGCCTGCGCGTACGCGTAGGTCCGTGTGGCGACCCCCGACAGGTGGGTGAGGAAGTTCAGTGCGGTGCGTTCGCCGGTCAGCACCGACCGCATCGGCCCGCTGACGCGCCCGAGGTGCTGGCCGGCGCTGACGACGTCGCCCTCGCGTACCTGCCAGCCGACCTCGACCCGCGGGTCGAGTTGCTCGAAGACCTGCCCGACGAGGGCGGTGCCGGCGATGACCCCGTCGGCGCGCGCGACCAGGTAGGCCGCACCGGTGGCGTCGGCGGCGATCGTGGCGATCGAGGTCACGTCGCCGTGGTTGCCGAGGTCCTCCTGCAGGGCGCGACGCACGACGTCGCGGCTGGCTGCCGCGATCGCGTGGGCGTCCAGCGGCGGCTGGTCGTGACGCGGTGGCGCACTGAGCGGCGCGACGGATGGCGGCGCCGCCGGCGGTGGTGTCGCCCCCGGCGGTGGTGTCGCCGGCAGCGGGGACGCGGGCTGGTCAGGCGACGGCTCCATGGACCTCGCTCCCGGTCGCGGTCGGTCGGTTGTCGGCGTCGACGAACACCACCGTGGGTTCCCAGCGGCGTGCCTCGGCGTCCTCGAGATCGGCGTAGCTGATCACGATGATGGTGTCGCCGGGATGCACGAGTCGGGCGGCGGCGCCGTTGAGGCACATCGTCCCGCTGCCCCGCGGGCCCTCGATGACGTAGGTCTCGAGCCGGGCGCCGTTGTCGTTGTCGACCACCTGCACCTTCTCGTTGGGCAGCAGGTCGGCGGCGTCCATCAGGTCGCGATCGATGGTGATCGAGCCGACGTAGTCGAGGTTGGCCTCGGTCACCGTCGCGCGATGGATCTTGGACTTCATCATGATGCGTCGCATGGGCACTCCCCGTGTCGTTCCCGCCCGTCGTGGGGCGTTGGGTTCCAACCGGTCACTGGTGCGGTGTCGCGTCCTCCGTCGCGGCCAGGAGCCGGTCCTCGTCGTCGGTGTCGCCGATCTCGACGTTGTCGATCAGGCGGACGGGACGGACGTGGGCGGCCACGGCCACGAGCAGGTGTCGCGGTCCCGACGTGGGCGACGACGCTGTCGGGGCGCCGGCCGCCTCCCCGCCCGGGTCAGGGTCGGGGGGAGCCAGCGTGTCGGGATCGACCACCTCGAGGTAGTCCACGACCACGGCTGGGACGGCGTCGAGGGTAGCCATAGCCGCGGCGCGGACGCGTGCCGGGTCGGGTGCCCGACCGGCCGCGCGGTCCTCTCTCGCCGCGAGCACGGCGGCACGCAGGGCCCGCGAGATCGCGAGCGCGGCGGTCCGGCCCGCGGGGTCGAGGCGGCGGTTGCGGCTCGACAGCGCCAGCCCGTCCGGTTCGCGGACCGTCGGCACGCCGACGATCTCGACCGGCACGTCGAGGTCGGCCACCATCCGGCGGATCACCAACAGTTGCTGGAAATCCTTGCGGCCGAACGCGGCGACATCGGGCTGCACGACGTTGAACAGCTTGGTCACCACGGTCGCGACCCCGTCGAAGTGTCCGGGGCGCGACGCCCCCTCGAGCACGCCGGTCAGGTGTTCGACGCGGACCTGGGTCGCCGGCTCGTGGGGGTAGACCTCCTCGACGTCCGGGGCGAATACCAGGTCGGGCGCCGCGCCGCCGAGGGCCCGCAGCGCCGCCTCGTCGCCGTCGAGGTCGCGCGGGTACGCGGCGAGGTCGTCGGCCCGGTCGAACTGGGTCGGGTTGACGAACACGGACACGACCAGCAGATCACAGGCCTCGCGGGCGACCCGGACCAGTTCGAGGTGGCCCTCGTGCAGAGCCCCCATCGTGGGGACCAGGCCGACGCGACGACCGTCGCGACGCGCGGCGCGGACCACGGCCCGCAGGTCCGCGACGGTGGTCACCCGCTTCATGTGGCCCCCAGCAGGCTGCGCAGCTCGGCGGCGACGTCCGCGTCGAGGTCGACGGCCTGGGACACGATGGCGGCGGTCAGGTGCCGGTAGACGTCGGCCAGATGCGGCAGGTCGACCTCGAGGTGGTCGAGGTGGCGACGCACCGTGCCCGAATCACCGCGGACCACGGGACCGGTCAGCGCCGAGGCGCCGTCACGCAGGACATTGGCGACGCTGGCCGCGACGAGCGGGGCGAGGAACCGCTGCGGCTCGCGGATGCCGGCCGCGAGCAGGGCCTGACGCGCCGCCGCGACCGCCGCGCCGACCGCGTTCGATCCGAGCGCCAGCCCGGCGTGGTAGAGCACCCGGGCCCCGTCGGGAACGTCGATCGGGTCGCCGCCGAGGTCTTCGACCAGCTCGTGCGCCCAACCGCGGTCGGCGTCGGGGGCGGTGACCGCCCACGCCACGCCGTGCAGCAGTTCGGGCTCCCGCGCCCCCACGGGCACGGTCATCGCCGGATGGCAGGCGGCGACGCCGGCGCCGGCGCGTCGTGCGAGGTCGAGGACATCGAGCCCCACGGATCCGGCCACGTGCACCACGCGGTGCCGCTCGCCGACCGCGTCGGCACGGGCCAGGTCGCGTACGACGACCCCGATCGCGTCGTCGGGGACGGTGAGCACGACCAGGTCGGCGAGCGCCGCGGCCTCGACCGACGTCGCGACGTCGCGTACCCCCGCGACGCCGGCGGTGACCGTCGCCCGTGAACCGGGCGTCCCGCCCGCGACGGCGACGACACGGTGTCCGGCGCGCGACAGCGCGACCGCGAGCAGGCCGCCGACCCGACCTGGTCCGACGATCGCGACGCGCCGGCTCACGGCTGCCCGCCCGGGTCGAACCGCGGGCGGGTGAACGACGCCGCGGGCGCGGACGGGCCCTCGGGCCGCTCGAACCGGCGTCCGGGCAGGTCTTCGAGGCGTACCACCATCTCGATGTCCTCGATCGGCGCCAGGTCGGTGAGCAGACGGCTCAGCCGGCGTCCGTCCGGCAGTTCGCCGCCGGGCATGATCTCGAACATGGGGACCAGCACGAAGGTGCGTTCGGTGAGCCGCGGATGCGGCACCTGCAGGCGTGGTTCGTCGATCTCGTGGGTGCCGTACAGCAGCACGTCGATGTCGAGGGTGCGCGGACCCCAGCGCACCTCCTTCGCCCGGTCGCGCCCGAAGGCGCGCTCGAGCAGTTGGAGTTCGTCGAGCAGGGCCAGCGGTCCGAGCGAGGTGACCGCCCTGAGCGCCAGGTTGTAGTAGGGCTCCTGGGTGACCGATCGGGGGTCGTCCGTCGGCGGCCAGGGCGGGGTCTCGTAGACCGCCGAGACGTCGGTGACCGCGACGCCGTCGAGGTCGTCGATGGCGTGGACGGCGGCCGCCAGCGTCTCGAGCCGGTCGCCGACGTTGGCCCCGAGCCCCAGCACGACCTCTTCCATCAGGCCGGGTCCCCTGTCTCGGTCGTTTCTGACGCCGGGTCCCCCGTCTCGGTCGCTTCGCTCCCTCGTTGCCCCCCGGCTCGGCGGAGGGTGACCGAGACCTCGGTGGCGACCACCGGGAGCGGGGCGGCGGGCTTGTGGACCGTGACCTCGACTGCCCGCACCCGCCGATCGGCCAGACAGCGGTCGGCGATCGCGCCGGCCAGGCGTTCGATCAGGTCGAACGGTTCGCCGGCCACGATCGCGGCGATGTCGCCCGACAGACGGCCATAGTCGACGGTGTCGGCGAGGTCGTCCGAAGCCGCTGCGGCCGCGAGATCCAACTCGAGCGCCGCGTCGACGACGAAGCGCTGCCCGTACTCACGCTCGTGCGGCAGCACACCGTGGCGCCCGAACACCTCGATGCCGGTCAGGGTGATGCTGTCCACGCTCGCTCCGGTCGGCTGGGTCGGATCGAAGTGCCCGGCGCTACGCCTCGTCACCGGCCGTGGCCACCGCATGCGCGAGGGCCAGCGCCTGCATGGTCTCGGCCACGTCGTGAACACGCACGATCCGCGCGCCGGCGGTCACGGCGAGGGCGGCAGAGGTCACCGAACCGATCAACCGGTCCTTGGGGTCACCACCGGTGACGTGGCCGAGGAACGCCTTGCGCGAGGTGCCGACCATCAGCGGCCGCCCCAACGAGGTGAATTCGCGCAGCCGGCGCAGCAGGAGCAGGTTGTGCCCGGCCGTCTTCGCGAACCCGATGCCCGGGTCGATGGCGACCAGATGGCGGCGGATGCCGACCTGTTCGAGTTGGTCGAGGCGGTCGGCGAGGAAGTCGAACACCTCGCCGACGACGTCGGTGTACTCGGTCTGCTGCTGCATGTTCAGCGGCGTCCCGCGCAGGTGCATGAGCACGTAGGGGACGCCCAGTTCGGCGACCGCGGGCAACAGGTCCGGGTCGAAGGCGCCGGCGGAGACGTCGTTGACGATCGCCGCACCGGCCGCCACCGCCTCGCGCGCGACACGGCCCTTGGTCGTGTCGATCGAGATCGTGGCGCCCTCGGCGGCAAGCGCCTCGATCACCGGGATCACGCGGGCGAGTTCCTGCTCGACGTCGACGGGCGCGGCACCCGGCCGCGTCGACTCGCCACCGATGTCCAGGACATCGGCGCCGGCCGCCAGCAGCGCCTGCGCATGGCGGACCGCGGCACCGGGGTGGTCGTCGGCGTCATAGTGGGCGCCCCCGTCCGAGAACGAGTCGGGCGTGACGTTGACGATGCCCATGACCACGGGCCGCTGCGACGTCGGGAGCGGATCGCCCTCGCGCAGCGGCAGGTCCGGGCAGTGGCCGAGCCAGGCCTCGACGGCGGGCTCCACGCTGCCGCCGACCAGGTCGGCCAGTTCCCGTCCGCCGACGCGGCCGGCGGCGTCGATCAGGCGTGAGGGGACGGCGGTGACCACCAGGCGGCCATCGACCCACGCCGACACACCGCGGGCAGCGGCGACGGCGTCGGCGATCTCGGAGGCACGGGGCAGGCGTGACAGCGACAGGCGCGCAGGCCCACCGGCCGGGACCAGCCCGGCGTCCTCCACGCGCGTGAGGGGGAGTTCGATCACTGCCGTGCGCCCTGTCGTCGAAGAGTCGTGGCCGGTCCCACGCCGGGGCTCATCTGCCCGGCGAGCCTACGGCACGTGACGCGCTCGGACGGTGTCGGACGGTGTCGGGCGGTGGGGGCCGGTCAGGTGCGTCGCGGGTCACCCCGCAGCAGCGACAACGCCTCGGCCCGGGTGCGCGGGTCGTCACGGAAGATGCCCCGGACGGTCGAGGTGACGGTCTCGGCGCCGGTCTTCTTCACACCGCGCATCTCCATGCAGAAGTGACGCGCCTCGATCACCACGATCACCCCGCGCGGATCCAGGGCACGCTCGAGCGCATCAGCGATCATCGTGGTCATCCGCTCCTGCAGGCCCGGGCGTTTCGCACACACGTCGACCAGGCGCGCGAGCTTGCTCAGGCCGGTGACCTGGCCGGAGGTGTTGGGCAGGTAGCCGATGTGGGCGTGTCCGACGAAGGGCACGAGGTGGTGTTCACAGGTGGAGTGGAACGGGATGTCGCGCATCAGCACGAGTTCGTCGTGCTGTTCGTCGAAGACCACCGAGAGCACCGACGCCGGGTCGTCGACCAGCAGCCCGGCAAAGATCTCGTCGTACTCACGGGCGACGCGCGCGGGCGTCTCGACGATGCCGGGACGCTCGGGGTCCTCGCCGATCGCCTCGAAGATCATCCGCACGGCGCGCTGGATCTTGTCGTGGTCGAACGCGCGGAACGGGTCGACGCCGGGCAGGTCGGCGACGGTGCTCGCGTCCTCGTCGGGCGAGGGCTGCGCCGGCAGTTCACTCACGAGTCGTCGTACTCGGCGCCGGTCGTGGCACCGGCGCCGGCACCCTGCGGGCCGTGCCCGTTGCCGCTGCCGTTGCCGCCGGACGAACCGGTCAGGCGGCGCAGTTTGTCGATCAGCGCGGCAGGCTCGTCGTTCGCCGGCGCCGACACGGCGCGGGTCGGCCGCTTGACGATCGGCTCGAAGATCTCGCCGAGCAGCTCGCCGTCCACCGACTCGACCTCGAGCAGCTTCGTCGCGAGGCTCTCGAGCACGTGGTCGTTCTCGACCAGGATCTCGAGCGCCTCGTCGTGGGCCTCGTCGAGCAGGTGGCGCACCTCGAGGTCGATCTGGTAGGCGACCTGGCCGGAGTAGTCCGGCGCGTGCCCGAACTCCTTGCCCAGGAACGGCTGCGAGTCGCGTTGCCCCAACGTGATCGGCCCGAGCTTCGAACTCATGCCGTACTGGGTCACCATCTCCTTGGCGGTGGCGGTGGCCTTGCGGATGTCGTCGCCCGCGCCGGTGGTGATGTCGCCGACCTTGAGTTCCTCGGCGACGCGGCCACCGAGCATGACCGCGAGCCGGTCGATCAGCTCGCTGCGCGAGATGAGGTACTTGTCCTCGGTCGGCAGCTGCATCGTGAAGCCGAGTGCCTGGCCGCGCGGGATGATCGTGATCTTGTGGACCGGGTCGGCGTTGGGCAGCGCGTGCCCGACGATCGCGTGACCGGACTCGTGGTAGGCGACGGTGCGCTTCTCGTTCTCGCCCATCAGACGGGTGCGGCGCTCGGGGCCGGCGATGACGCGCTCGATGGACTCCTCGAGTTCGCTGTGGCCGATCTCCTTCTTGCCGAACCGGGCGGCGAGCAACGCCGCCTCGTTGATCAGGTTGGCGAGGTCGGCACCCGTGAAGCCGGGGGTCTGGCGCGCGAGCACGGACAGGTCGACGTCGTCGGCGAGCGGCTTGCCACGGGCATGGACCTTGAGGATCGCCTCGCGGCCGATCAGGTCCGGGCGGTCGACCACGATCTGGCGGTCGAAGCGGCCCGGGCGCAGCAGGGCCGGGTCGAGGATGTCGGGCCGGTTGGTGGCCGCGATCAGGATCACCGAGCTGCGGACGTCGAAGCCGTCCATCTCGACCAGCAACTGGTTGAGGGTCTGCTCGCGCTCGTCGTGTCCGCCGCCCATCCCGGCGCCGCGGTGGCGGCCGACCGCGTCGATCTCGTCCATGAAGATGATCGCCGGGGCGTTGGCCTTGGCCTGCTCGAACAGGTCGCGCACACGCGACGCACCGACACCGACGAACATCTCGACGAAGTCCGAGCCCGAGATCGAGAAGAACGGCACGCCGGCCTCGCCGGCGACGGCGCGGGCGAGCAGGGTCTTACCGGTTCCCGGGGGACCGAACAGCAGCACGCCCTTGGGGATCTTGGCGCCCATCTGCTGGAACTTGGCCGGGTTCTCGAGGAACTCCTTGATCTCGCGCAGTTCCTCGATGGCCGAGTCCGCACCGGCCACGTCGCTGAAGGTCACCTTCGGCGCGTCCTTGGAGACCATCTTGGCCTTGGACTTGCCGAACTGCATCACCTTGCCGCCGCCGCCCTGCATGTTCTGCATGAGCAGGAAGAACACGACCAGGATCAGCAGGAACGGCAGCACGGTCGCCAGGATCGAGGCCAGGGCGCCCGACTGCTCCGGGTCGAACTCGACCGAGCCGATCAGGCCCTGGTCGACCCAGTTGGCGATCTGCTCGTCGTTGATCGCCGGGTTGTAGTGGACGGTGAAGGGCTCGGAACCGTCGCCGGTGGTGCGCTCGCCCTCGATCTGCTCGGAGCGGTTGCCGACCGTCGTCGTCTCGAGTTCGGCGTCCTGCAACTCGCCGTTCTCGACCGCCTGCGCGAAGTCCGACCAGGTCAGCTCGCTGGAGGGGGCGCTGCCCTGCACGAAGCTGACCCCGAGCCAGAGCGCGGCCGCGAGAGCGAGGACCCAGGGCAGGGGGCCACGGAGTAGGCGCTGGCCTGGTTTCACGATTCCTCCACCTGTCCGACGCGGTGGGCGGCGTGCGGATCACGCCCCGTAACGGACCGTCGAAAACGCGCGCGGACACGCATGTCTGCGAGGTTCGATGCTACCACCGCACCAGATGCCCTCCCCCGGCCTGCGCCGGGGGACGGCAGGTCTCACGTCCGGGTCGGGTCCCCTGTCTCGCTTCGCTCGTTGCCCCCGACCCGGTCCGGTCAGCCGCCGTAGACGACCGGCTTCAAAGTGACGATGTCGCGCAGGGAGCGGTAGCGCTCGGCGTAATCGAGCCCGTAGCCCACCACGAACACGTCGGGGACCTCGAAGCCGACGTAGCGCACCGGCAGGTCGACCTCGCGCCGGCTGGGCTTGGTCAACAGCGACAGGATCTCGACACTGGCGGGCCGGCGTGAACGTAAATTCTTGGTGAGGTAGTCGAGGGTGAGGCCCGAGTCGACGATGTCCTCGACCAGCAGCACGTCGCGACCCTCGATCTCGGTGTCGAGGTCCTTGAGGATGCGAACCACCCCCGACGACGAGGTGGACGAGCCGTACGAGGACACGGCCATGAAGTCCATCGCCGTCGGCACGGTCAGGTGGCGCGCGAGGTCGGCCATCACGAAGATCGCACCCTTGAGCACGCCGACGAGCAGCAAGTCGCGGCCGGCGTAGTCACGGTCGACATCGGCGGCCAGTTCCGCGAGCCGCTTCTGCAGATCGGCTTCGGGGATCAGGATCGACTCGACGTCGTCGCGAGACGTCGGCGGGATCGAACTGAGGTCGTCCATGTGCTCGGCCAGGTTTCTCGTCCGGTGTGCCGGACGGTCGGGGCACGACGGGGCGCGGACTCTAGACGGCCGCCTGCACCACGAGCAGCGCCCGAGGCGCGGCGCGCCCGGCCTGCACGGTCTCGACGTCGGCGGCGATGCCGGGGACCCACACGACGCGGTCGCCGACCGCGACGATCGGCCACAGGTCCCGGACCGGGCGGGGCAGGCCGGCGTCGACCAGCACGTCCTGCAGGCGGCGGGTCCCGCCGCCCGTGCGCAGACGGTCGCCCGGCCGGCGGTGACGCACCTCGAGGTGGTGGTGGGCGGGCCCCACGGCGAGCGACATCCGCTCGGCGACGCCCCCCGGCGGTAGCAGGTGCGGCGGCACCCGCACGGCCGGCGGGGTCCATGCCTCGGCCAGTTCGAAGGCGATCTGTCCCGCCTCGGCCGCGTCGGTCGTGCCGGTCCGTGGGGTGATCGCGACGATGCGGGCCCCGATCGGCGGCCAGGCGACCTCGCCGGGCACCGACAGGCCGCTCGCCGGGGTGACCGCCTCCGTCGGCGGGCCGATCGTGCGCCAGCCACCTCCGGCCGTCGCCCGGACGGCGCCGGCGAGGTCGACGGCGGCCCCGTTCGCGAGGGTCAGGACCCGGTCGACCGCGTCGGCGCCGAGGGGGCGGTCGAGGAGTTCGCCCAGCACGGCGCGCACGATCCGGCGTCGCAGGGCGAGCGGCAGCGCGTCGAGCCGGTCGTCGGGCAGGCACCGAACCGGCCCGACGCGCACCAGCATCTCGGCCGCCGCGGTGGCCGCCATGTCGTCGAGTGCCGCGGCATCGGCGCGACTGAGCTCGGCCAGCCTGCCCAGGGCCCCCACGGGGTCGCCGCCGACCTGCCCGAGGGCCGGCAGGACGACGTTTCGGACCACGCTGCGCCGCACCTCGGGCGCGGTGTTGGTCGGGTCGTCCACGAAGGGCAGCCCCTCGGCAGCGAGGAACTCGCGCAACGCCTCCCGACGCAGGCGCAGCAGGGGCCGCAGCAGGCGGGCCCGGCCGTCGAGGTCGCGGTCGCGCGGCATCGCACCCAGTCCGTCGGTCCCGGTGCCACGGGCCGCCCGGAGGAGCACGGTCTCGGCCTGGTCGTCCGCGGTGTGGCCGACCACGACGAACGTCGCTCCCACGTCGGCTGCCGTCGCCGCCAGCGCCTCGTAGCGAACCTGTCGCGCGGCGGCCTCGACGCCTTCACCCGCCGGGACCACCTCGACCTCGACCCGTCGCAGCGGCAGGCCGAGGTAGGCGGCGTGCAGGTCGAGCACAGGCTGTTCGGCGGCGTCGTCGCGCAGACCGTGGCGCACGTGGACCAGGTGGAGGGCGAGGTCCTCGCGTGCCTCGGCCACCAGGTAGGCGAGCGCGGTCGAGTCCGAACCGCCCGAGATCCCGACCACCACCGCCGCGCCCTCGGGGACGCCGACAAGGCCGGCGGCGACGGCGGCGAGGACGTCCCCGCGCGGCCGCCCGGGTGGCAGCGGGCCGAGCGAGCCCGCCACTCAGGCGGCCCGGACCCGGGCCAGCCAACCGGCCGGGTCGCCCACCTCGTCGCCGAGCGGCAGGTGCTCGGCGGCCGTGAACGCGCGGTTGAGCGCCTCGACACCGCCGAGTTCGATCACCCCGCGGACGAACTGCTCGCCCTCGCGGTACTGGCGCCGCTTCATCTCCATGCCCGCCACCGCCAGCACCTTCGAGGCGACGTCGCCGTGCCGCTGGGCGAGCAGGCCCCGCACGGCGTCGGGGTCGGCGATGAGTCCACCGGTCGCCGCCTCGAACATCGCGGTGTTGCCGTGCCCCTCGAGCAGGCTCATCAGGCCCTGCGCCTCGGCCACGATCCGGGCCTGGGCGTCGGTCAGGACCGCGCCGATGAGCGGTTCGATGGTCCCGGTCTCGCGCACCTCGGCGACCAACCGCGGCAGCCGCGGGGCCAACTCGAGCACGGCCGCGCGGTCGACCCGCGCCTCGGCGAGATAGCGCCGGACCAGGCCGCGCAGGTGATCGCCCAACCACGGGTTGCCGTCGAACTGCAGGCGGTGGGTGATCTCGTGCAGCACCACGGTCCGGCGCACGTCGACGGCGAGGTCACCCTGACGTTCGCCGAGGGCGAGCACGTTGGGGCCGACGACCAGGAGTTCACCGCCGCCCGGGCCTCCGAACGGCAGGACGAACTGGCCGAGCACCTTCGTCGAGAGCAGGCCGAGCAGGGCGCCGACCTGGACGCCGACCACGCGGGACGCCACCGCACGGTTGCCGCCGAGCTTGTCGCGCAGCGGCGCGAAGGCGCCGCGGAGGCTCGACAGGTTGATCCGGATCCAGCCGAGCCGGCCGACGACCCGGGCCTGCGTCGGCGGCAGTCCGTGGCCGAGGCCACTCCAGCGCCGGGCGGCCACGTCGAGGTCGGGCACGTCCGAGGCGATCTCGGCGCGTAGCGCCCGGGCGGTCGCGGGGTCGTCCCGACGGCTCGGGGCCACCAGCGACGCGGCCCACATCGCCGCGCGTTCGTCGATCAGTGGTGGCCCGAAGCTGTCGCTCTCCGGCGCGTGTGGCGGGTCGGGCGTCGGCACGACATGGCCTTTGGCGTCGGGTTCAGTGCTCGGCGGACTCGCGGGCGGGACGGTGGACGAGCAGGTAGTACAGGCCGGCGAGCAGGGTCACCCCGAGGGCGCCGGCCGCGAGCAGGATCCACGCGGCACCCCAGGTGAACTGCACGTCGCGGTCCTCGTAGCCACCCAGCGTACGGGCCGGGTTGTCCTCCTCGAGACGATCGGCCGGTTCCGGGCCGGTCGGGTCGGTGGCAGCGGCGGCCAGGACGATGGTCGGCTCGCTCACCCGCTCGACGGTCGGCTCGGGTGCGGCGAACGCCGCGGTCGGCGCCGCCAACAGGCTGACGAGCAGCAGCGCGGGCGCGAGCAGGCCCAGAAGGCGGCGCATGGGTCGGAGACCTCCCTGATGACGGTTCGACGAGACGGCGGAGCGTAGCGGACACCCCAGGGCGGACCGGAAGCGAAACCGGTCAGGGTGCGGCATTCTCGCGCAACGGCAGGCGGTACTCCCGCACCATGCCCTCGCCACCGGCCGCGGGACGGACCTCGCCCGCGATCCAACCGAGCCGGTCGTAGAAGCGTTCGGCCGAGCCACCAGCGGTGGTCACCAGCCGCGCCTCGTCGGCGCCCGCGGCGCGGGCCGCGTCGAGGAAGGTCGCGACCAGCGCGCGGCCGGTCCCGTTGCCCTGGGCGGCCTCGGAAACGGCGACGTGGGTGAGCACCGCGATGGTCGGCGCGGCGTCCGCCGCGGTCCCGGTTCCGGTCGCTGCGGGTGCCTGGCGGGAGCGCAGCGGGTAGCGCACGACCCAGCGGGCGTAGCGGAGCGCGCGGGTGCGGAGGAAGAGCCACAGCAGGGCCGGGCGTACCAGCATGGCCGCGCCGGCACGCAGCGCCAGGCGCAACCCCAGCCGCTTGACGACGAAGCGGTAGTGGGGGCGGTTGTCGAGCGTGCCCACCAGGAAACCGACCGGTTCGTCCGCGCCGGTCGCCACGAACGCGACGGCGTGCGGGCTGGTGAGGAAGGTGGCGTGGTAGCGGCGCAGGAAGCCCGGTCCGAGCCGGGCGAAGAACCCGCCGGGCAACTGCGCGAGATGCAGGTGCGCCGTGTCGCGCAGGTCGGTGGAGTCGGCAGGACGCACGACGGACACGCTGGCGCTTCCTCGCGAAGGTTTGGGGCGCCCGCACGCTACCGCCGGGCCGCCGCTGGTGCGCTCAGGCGGCTTCGGACAGGCCGTGGGCCCGCGCCACCAGTTCGAACGAGCGCAGCCGCGCCGTCCGCGAGGTCCCCGCCGAGGCCAGGATCAGTTCGTCCGCGTCGGCGTGGCGGGCGAAGTCCTCGAGGTAGGCGGCGACCTCGTCGCCGGTGCCGGCCGCCGTGTAGCGCACCATCTGTTCGACCTGCTGTCCTCCCGGCGAGGCGAGCACGGCATCGATCTCGTCGTCGCTGAGCGTGCGGTCACGACCGAACAGCAGGCGGGCGCGCCGCCGCTTGGTCGCCTGCAGTTCGGTCTGCGCGGTGTCGGGGTCGTCGGCGGCGATCACGTTGACACCGGCGATCACGTACGGGCGCTCGAGGTCCTCGGATGGGCGGAACTCGCGCCGGTAGAGCGCCACCGCCTGCTCGAGGGCCTGCGGCGCGAAGTGGGACGCGAAGGCGTACGGCAGCCCGAGAGCGGCCGCCAACTGGGCGCCGAACAGCGACGAGCCGAGGATGTAGAGCGGCACGTTGGTCCCGTGGCCGGGGGTCGCGGTGACCCCGGGGATCCGGGAGCGGCCGCGCAGGTAGCCCTGCAGTTCGACGACGTCCTCGGGAAAGCGGTCGGCGGAGGCGTGGTCGCGGCGCAGCGCACGGAACGTGGCCTGGTCCGAGCCCGGGGCACGACCGAGGCCGAGGTCGATCCGGCCGGGATGGAGCGAGGCGAGCGTGCCGTACTGCTCGGCGATCGTCAGCGGCGAGTGGTTGGGCAGCATCACGCCACCCGCACCGAGCCGGATGCGGCTGGTGTTGGCCGCCACGTGGGCGATCAGCACGCTGGTCGCGGCCGACGCGATCGTCGGCATGTTGTGGTGCTCGGCGTACCAGACCCGGGAGTAGCCGAGCGCCTCGGCATGACGTGCGAGGTCGACGCTGGCATGCAGCGCGTCAGCCACCGTCTCGTGCTCGCCGACGTCGGCGAGGTCGAGGATCGAGAGCGCGAACGTCATCGGGTCTCCACGGGCGGTGCGGGGGTGGGACGGACTCGGTGGCAGGGGCCGGACCTCAGGTCAACCGGCGGAGAACGGCCACTATTCCCGGCGAGTAGTGTCGGCTCATGCTCGGACGTCGTCGCCGGTTCCCGGCCATCCTCCTGCTCACGCTGGCGTGGCTCACCGCCGTGGCCGGGCCGGTCGCTGCGCAGGACGTGCCCCGCCTGCCCGACGAGGTCACCGACGAGGCCGGGCTTCTCGAGGGTCGCGAGGACGAGGTCCGTAGCGCCCTGGCCGAGGTCCGCGACCAGGTGCAGTTGTTCGTCCTGACCACCGGCACGACCGGGGGCACGCCGATCACCGACTTCGCCGACGAGGTGGCCGCGACCAACTCCCTCGGCGGCGACGACGCACTGCTGGTCGTGGCCATCGACGACCGTGCCTATGCGCTGTGGGTGGCCAACGCGCTCACCGGTGTCAGCGACGGCGACATCGCCGCCATCAACCGCGACGTGATCGAGCCGCGCCTGGCGGACGGCGACTTCGCGGGGGCCGCCATCGACGCCGCGGCCGCGCTCGCCGACGCGGCCGCCGACGAACCGCGTCCGGCGCCCACCCCCGGTCCCGATGCGACGCCGGCGCCCGAACCCACCAACGACCCATCGACCGGCCGGGTCTCGCGTACACCGTGGGTACTCGCCGCGGTCGTGCTCGCCTTTCTCGGCGCGGCCGCGTACTCGCGCATCCGGGAGCGGCGCGGGCGGCGCCGCAGCGCCGAGGAGCGTGACCGCCGCCTGGGCGAGTTGGCCCGGCAGGCCAACGCGCGTCTGGTCGCCAGCGACGAGGCCGTCCGCGAGGCGGCGACCGAGCTCGGGTTCGCCGAGGCCCAGTTCCACGCGGACGACGTCGCACCACTGCGGGTGGCGCTGTCGCAGGCGCGGGCCCAGCT
>DATHUR010000182.1:0-23426 GCA_035462025.1 Egicoccus sp.
AGCGGCCAGGGGAAGGGGCGCTCGCCCTGCGGCTCGGGGAAGACCTCGAGGTCTGCCACGCGGCGCATGCGCTCGGCCAGCACGGCGATCTCGGGCGCGCTGAGCAGGCCGGCCAGGCGCGGGGCGAGCACCGCGTCGAACCGCTCGGCCAGATCGGCGACGTCCCGACGCAGGTCGGCCGGCACCGGTTCGCCGGCGAAGTGCCAACCGACCGTGCGCAGCTTCGGTTCGACCGACAGCGACACGCCGTGGTCGACCAGGCGGATGCGTGGCACGGCCGCATCGGGCGGGCCGTCGCCGACGGGGTGTTCGAGCAGGACGTGGCCGCCCTTGCGGTCGGCGTTGTCGATGACGAGGTCGAAGACCACCATCGTGACCAGTTGGGCGATCACCTCGGGTTCGCCGTGCTCGAGCAACCAGAAGTAGTGCTGCTCGGGGTCGTGCGGCACGAACCGTTGCAGGCTGCCGAGCCCGAACGGCCCGTCCTCGCGCCGGACGGTGGCGGGGACGAGATCCCAGCCGAGCGCGTCGGCGATCTCGTAGGCGGCGACCTCGCGGGCATGCAACGTGCCGTCGGGGAAGTCCCACAGCGGGGTCTCGCCGCGCTGCGGCTTGTAGACCGCGAGGTCGGCGGGATCGAGGTCGTCGACACCGGGCCGGCGGCCGAGGTCGGCCACCACCTCGTCCATCGTGCGCGGGTCGCGGTCGCGCAGGCGGACCAGCAGGGTCGCGTTGGACGCGTCGGCGAACTGGCCGACCGGCTCCAACGGCGCCTCGAGCAGGCGCCGGCGCGCCTCCTCGGCCGCGTCGCCTCCGGCCGTCACCTCAGCGGGTCAGTCGCCCGTGACCGTTGGTCGACGGGCAGACGTGGGAGCCGTCGGCGGCCATCGGCCGGCCGCAGAACTGGCAGCGTGGTCGGCCCTGTCCGATGAGTTCGTCGGCGTGTGCGGCCAGACGACGGGCCTGGTCCTGGTCGATCCATATCCGTACCTCGCGCGGCTCACCGAGCTCGGTGAGGTCGTCCTCGTCCTCGACGAGCAGCAACTCGGTGAACTCGAGCACGAACCGACCACCCGCGTCCTCGATGCCGACCCCGAGTTCGCCGACCCGCCAGCGTGGCTCGACCGGCTCGCGCAGGGCCATCGCCGCGCGGTCCCAGTCGGTCGCCGGGCGGTCGTCGACGCGGGCGAGCAGTTGGGCGAGCAGGTCCCCGATGCCGCCGACCTGCTGCTTCTCGAGCACGAGCGTGACCAGCACCGCCTCGTCCTGGGCCTGCACGAAGAAGGTGCGGTTTCCCGGTTCACCGACGGTGCCGACGGTGACGTGGTGGGGTTGCGTGAGTTCGACGTCGATCACGAACGCGTGGCCTTCTTCGCGGTGGGCTTCCTCGCCGTTGGCTGCTTCGCCGGCGGGACGGTCGGCGCCTCGGCGGTGAGGTTGATGCCCAGCAGCATCGGTGGTGCGCCTGCGGCGAGGTGGAGCACGCTCGCAGACGCGGGCGAGACCATCAAGCGCTGGAAGGTGTCGAGCGGCATGCCGAGGAAGTGGGCGAGCACGGCCTTGATGACGTCGGCATGGCTGACCGCCACGATCGTCTCGTCGGCGTGTTCGGCGGCCAGTGTCTCGACGGCCTCGACGGCGCGCGACTGCATCCCGCGGATCGACTCGCCGCCCGGGAACGTCACCCGCGACGGGGTGTGCTGGATGACCGGCCACAGCGAACGCTTGCGCAGTTGCCCCAGCGGCTTGTCGGTCCAGTCGCCGTAGTCGACCTCGCCGATGTCGCGTCGGGTGCGCACGCGCAGCCCGTGTGGTCTTGCGACGATCTTCGCGGTGTCCTGGGTGCGTTCGAGCGGCGAGGCGTACACCGCGGCGACGGGCAGCCCGGCCAGCATCTGCGCGGTCCGTTCGGCCTGCCCGCGGCCCGCCTCGTCGAGGTGGACTCCGGGCGTCCAGCCACCGAGCCGCTTGCCGGTCGCCGCGGTGGTGGCGTGCCGGACCAGGACGATGGTTGCCACGGACGCTCCTCGAGACGGGCCCGGCAAGCTACTCGACCAACCGTCGGCGGGGTCGTGGGCGTCAGCCGCCGCGGCGACGCCGGGGTTCGGTGGCGGCGCCGACGTGCGTCTGCAACCAGTCGGCGATGGGTTGGGCCGCCCGCCACAGGCCGGTGATGCGGTCGTAGGCCTCGGCGGTGTGCATCCACGGCGCGATCGGCCAGCTCTGCATGCCGGCGAGTCGGGTGTGGCGCAGCAGTTCGATGCGCGGGTGGTCGACCGGGTAGCCGCGCGGCGCCCGCTTCAGCGTGCTGCCGGTCACCTCGACATCCGCGACGGTGGCCTCCTGCACGATCGCCGCGAGTGCAGCGCCACGACGGTCGTCGTCGACCGCCCGGCGGAACCGGTCGAGCTGGTCGCGCGAGAGCTCCCAGTATCCGCAGCCGGCGCGCAGCCCGGTGGCATTGAGTTCGGCGTAGTAGCTGGCGCGGCCGGTGCCGTCGCGGAACGCGATGACCGCGCCACAGTGGGTCTTGTAGGGCCGCTTGTCGTTGGAGAACCGCACGTCACGGTTGGGGCGGAACACCTTGCCGTCGCCCCAGCCCTCGTCGTCGGCACGGGCGAGCAGCGCCTCCATCGGGATCCGGACGGCGCGTTCGTAGACGTCACGGTTGTCGTCGAACCACTCGCGCGAGTTGTTGTCGTCGTCGGACAGACGGGCGTAGAAGTCGAACGCCTCGGGCGGGAATCCCGCGAAGTCACCGATCGACACCATCAGGCCTCCAGTGTCCGTCCGAGTTCGTGCTCGGTCACGTGCTCACGCGGCGGCGGCAGGCTGCCGACCCGGCCCGTCGGCCGGAACCCCGCACCGGCGTACAGGCGCTGCGCCGCCGTGTTGTGGTCGCCGACGTCGAGCAGCACCCGTCGGTGGCCGAGCTCGGCCGCGGCGGACAGCGCGGCCGCCAACAGCCTGCTCCCCACACCCCGACCACGGGCGTCGGGTGCGACCCAGACGCTGTAGACCCCGCCCGCGTGCGGGTCGCGGTACGCCGGGGCGACGACCGTCAGCCCCGCGGGCCGATCATCGATCCACGCGACCAGGGTGACGGCGTCGGCCGCCTCGAGCCTCGCACGCCACCACGACTCGGGGCGGTCCCGCTCGTCCTCGAGGCTCGTGCCGAACGCATCCGGTACGTCGGCGAGGGCCGCGAGCCGCAGGTCGCGGACCTGTGCCCAGTCGTCTGCGGTCGCCCGCCTCACCCCGCCGATGTCCACCGCGCCACCTCGTCAGTAGGCGCGGGCGAACACGACGCGTTTGCCGTAGGCCGACGCCTTGCCGCAGCGGATGCACGCGCCGGATTCCTCGTCACTGTCGGTCGGGATGCAGCGTGGCGTGGCGGCGGTCTGCGCCTTGATGTCGTCCTCGCAGGCCTCCTCGCCGCAGTGCAGCGCGTAGGCGAACCCGATCGCGACCTGCGCCACGAAGGCGTCCCAGTCGTCGACCTCGGCGCTGCGCTCGTCGCGGAAGACGCGGGCACGTTCGTGCAGGAAGTCGTGGTAGGCGTCGAGCCGGGCCGGCATCGTCGCCACGAGTTCGTCGAAGGACAGCGTCACCTTGACGGGACGGCCCTTGTCATCGACCTCTCCGACGCGCTGGGCCATCAGCACGTGACCGGCCTCGAGGTCACGGGGACCGAGTTCGACCCGGAACGGCACGCCCTTGAGTTCCCAGTCGTTGAACTTGAAGCCGGGCGACGCGTCGCGGTCGTCGACGTGGACGCGCACACCGGCGGCCGTGAGCTGGCCGGCGAGTTCGGTGGCCTTGGCGGCCACCGCCTCGGCCTGGTCCCCGCGCCCGATCGGCACGATCACGACCTGGATGGGCGCGAGCCGCGGCGGCAGCACCAGCCCCTGGTCGTCACCGTGCGCGAGGATGACGGCGCCGATCATCCGCGTCGACATGCCCCACGAGGTCGTGTGGGCGTGCTGCACCTGGCTGTTCTCGTCCTGGAAGGTGATGTCGAACGCCTTGGCGAAGTTGGTGCCGAGGTAGTGCGACGTGCCCGACTGCAGCGCCTTGCCGTCGCGCATCAGCCCTTCGATCGAGTAGGTGTTGACCGCGCCGGCGAACCGCTCACCGGGAGTCTTCTCGCCCTGCACGACCGGGATGGCGGCGACGTTGTTGGCGAACTCGGCGTAGACGTCGAACATCCGGATCGTCTCTTCGCGCGCCTCGGCTTCCGTGGCGTGGGCGGTGTGACCCTCCTGCCACAGGAACTCGGTGGTGCGCAGGAAGATGCGCGGCCGCAACTCCCACCTGACCACGTTGGCCCACTGATTGATCAGGATCGGCAGGTCGCGGTAGCTCGAGACCCATTTGGCGTACATCTCACCGATGACGGTCTCGGAGGTCGGCCGCACGACCAGCGGCTCCTCGAGTTCCTTGCCGCCGGCGTGGGTGACCACCGCGAGTTCGGGGCTGAAGCCCTCGACGTGCTCGGCCTCGCGCTCGAGATAGGACATCGGGATGAGCAGCGGGAACGACGCGTTGACGTGCCCGGTGTCCTTGAAGCGCTGGTCGAGTTGGCTCTGCAGCAACTCCCAGACCCGGTAGCCGTACGGGCGGATGACCATCGAGCCCTTGGCCGGGCCGCGGTCGGCCAACTCGGCCTTGAACACCAGTTCGTTGTACCAGGCGGAGACGTCCTCGCTGAGAGGCGTCACACCCAATTCGTTCTTCTTGGCTGCCATTGGACGCGCTTTTCGATCGGGACGGGTTGCGGGCGTGGTGGACGGGGAGGCTAGCGTCGGACGGACCCCGTCCGGTCGCGTCAGACCTCGTCGCCGGCCGGGAAGGTGGCGTCGAGCGGCACCTCGTCGGCGGGCACGGGCCGCGAGAACAGATACCCCTGCCCGAGCGGGCAGCCGAGCGCCCGCAGGTGGCGGTGGACGGCGGACGTCTCGATGCCCTCGGCGACCACCTCGAGGTCGAGCGAGTAGGCCAACTCGAGCGTTGACGCGACGATCGCCTGGGCGCGCGGGTCGCCGTCGAGACCCGCGACGAACCCACGGTCGAGCTTGAGGCCCTGCAGCGACTCGAGGTCGCGGAGGTAGCTCAGCGAGGAGTAGCCGGTCCCGTAGTCGTCGATGGTCAGGCCGACCTCGTGGTCCCACAGCCTGGCCAGCGCGTCCGCCGCCCGCTTCGGTTCGGCCAGGAAGACCTCCTCGGTCAACTCCAGCACGAGGTGGGTGCCACGCAGCCCCGTGACCGCGAGCGCGTCGGCGATCTGGTCGGGCAGGTCGGGGTCGAGCAGGTCGGTGACCGAGACGTTGAGCGCCAGACCGAGATCGTGTCCTCGTGCATGCCACTGTGCCGTCTGGTGGGTGCTCTGGCGCAACACCTCGCCGAACAGCTCGCGCATCAGTCCGGCGGACTCGGCCAACGGCAGGAAGTCCCCGGGCGGAAGGAGGCCACGTTCGGGGTGGTCCCAGCGCACCAGTGCCTCGACGCCGACGACACGACCGGCGGCCAGGTCGATGATGGGCTGGTAGTGCATCCGCAGTTCACCGCCACGGATGGCCGTTCGGAGCCGTCCGACCTGGCGTTGCCGGTCGCCCGCCGTCTTGTGGCGTTCCGGGTCGAAGCGCCGCTGCCCAAGCCCGTTTTGCTGGGCGTCACCGAGCGCCAGTTCCGCCTTGCGCAACAAGTCGTCGGCGTCGCGTCCATCGGCGGGGAACATCGCCAGACCGACGCTCGCCGCAATGACGCGCTGGCTACCGGCGATCTCGAGCGGGCGCCGCAGCGAAGCGCGGAAGCGATCGGCTGCTTCCTCCGCTTCCTGCGCCGTCACGCCGGGTAGCAGCACGACGAAGTCGTCCGCGCCCAGGCGTGCGACGAGGTCGATCGCCCGCGTGGACTCGCGCAGCCGCCGGGCAACGACCTCGAGCGCGGTGTCGGCATGGTCGTGGCCGACCGCCTCGTTGAGCGCCCGGAAGTCGTCGATGTCCAGCGCGAGCACGCCGAGGCCGGCCCCATCGGGCCGGCGCACGCTGTCCTCCAGGGTCTCGAGCAGCGCCCGGCGATTGGCCAGACCGGTGACCTCGTCCGTGCGCGCCAGCCGGCGCTGCTCTGCCAGGGCACGCGACTGGTAGAAGCTCCAGCCGGTCCTGACGAGCGCTGCCACAACGGCTGCTGCCGTGAGCGCGACCGCCGCGGTGGACACTGCGGTGAGCGCGGCGTAGACGAGCAGGGCCCAGCCGGTGATGCCGAAGGCCAGCGGCAGCGCGATGCCGGGCCCCGGTTCGGCCTCGGGCTTCTCGCGCCGCTCCAACTGCGGCCGTACCCACGCCGAGCCGGCGAGCACCGCGGCGCCCAGGACCGACAGCGCCGAAAGCGGTGTGCCGGGCCGAAAGGTGCCGGCGACCGCCTGATAGACGAACAGGCTGTCGAGCACCGAGTGGGCCACGACCCCAAGGGCGATCCAGAGCAGGGGGCCGCGCACCCGCCACCTCGCATTGGCGAGCACGCCGATGAATGCCGTCACGATGGCGACGTCGAAGGTGGGATACGCCAGGTTGACGGTGACGACGTCCGTGCTTGTGCCGGGGGGCAGCAGCTCCAGCAGTGGCCCGTACACGAACATGGCGGCCGCCGCTGCCAGCACCAGCGCACCGGTCACGGCGTCCAACATGATGCCCACGGTCGGACGGGCCGAGGTCCCACGGGCGAGAACCACCAGCGCGGCCATGAGCAACGCGGCCGACAGCAGCCAGAACACGTCGGCCACCGATGGGTAGGGCGCCGGGTCGAGATGGCGGACGTAGAAGAGATAGAGCGAGAACGCCAGGGCCCGCGACGTCAGCGATGCGGCCAGCAGGGACCAGAACCAGCGGGCCCGGGGCACCAGAGCGGGACGCAGTGCGACGAGTGCGGCTCCGACGACGTACACGACCATCTGGAGCCAGCCGTCGAGCCACGCGACGAAGCCGGGCTCGGGCCGCACGCCCGGCAGGGTCGAGACGGTGAAGCCGACCGCCGCGAGCCCCAACGCGATCTGCAAGGCGCGCAGCACGGGTCGGGAGCTCGCGGGAACCAGGTCCCCGAGCCGTGGCTCCCGGTGCGTCCGGCCCCTGATGCGTCGCCCCCGCCGTCGGTCTGTGCAGCCTAAACAGCGGGCGGCGCGAGCGGGGGCCGATCGGCTCCCGTCTCGCGCCGCCCGTCAGGCGAGAGGAATCAGGCGTCGTCGCCGGCGTCCTCGGTGGGTTCGTCGGCCGGGGTCTCGTCGGCCCGGTTCTGCAGGCCGCCCTCGAGAATCGGCTCACCGTCGGTCCCGGCGGCGAACCAGGTGCCGTTGACGCCGTGCCCGCGGGTGTCGCCGGCCTGATCGGCGACGAAGCGGTACAGCGGCGCACCGTTGTAGGTCACCTGGGTCGTGCCGTCCTCGCGGTCGGCGGTGCCGAGCAGCGACTCGTCGAGGTCGCCGGTCACGGTCGCCTCGCCCTCGACGGGCTGCCAGATGCGGGCGCACTCGGGCCCGCAGTTGCTGACGCCGTCCTCGTCGTCGGTCGACACGTACACGGCGTTGCCCTCGGCGTCGACGACACGGTCGCCGAGGTCACCCGACTCGACGGCGAGTTCGACGGCGCCGGCGTTCGCGTCGGTCTCCTCGGCGTCGTCGTCGGCGTCGTCGGCGTCGTCAGCAGGCTCGGACTCGGTGGCCTCGACCTCGGCCTCGGTGTCGGTCGCCTCGGTGTCGACACCGCCGGCGGAGACATCGGCGTCGTCCTCCGGGGTGGCGCAGGCGGTCAGGGCAAGGGCGCCGGCGACAGCCAGCGGCAGGAAGCGGGAGCGCAACTTCACAGCGGTACTCCTACACGGATGGGAGGGGATGGCACACAGGTGCCGGCGTCACGGTGCCCGGCGGGAGTGGGCGAGGTCCTCGTACGACCGCACGACGTACAGTCGGCGATGTCGTTCGATGAAGTTCGGACGCTGGGGCGATGGAACCGCATCCGTCCAGAACAGGCAAACCCGGGCATCCGGGCCGGGCGGCCGTGTCCGGCTCAGTTCGCCCGCAGGCTCGTCAGCCGACCTGGACGCCGCCCCAGAAGGCGATGTGATCGGCGATGTGGGCCGCCTTGGGCTTGGGCTCGCGGTAGGTCCACGCGGCGCCCGAGTTGACCTGGCCGTCGACGACGACGTCGTAGTAGGAGGCGGTGCCCTTCCAGGGGCAGACGGTGGTCTTGTCGACCGCCTGGAGCAGGTCCATGTCGACGCTGTCGGGCGGGAAGTAGTGGTTTCCCTCGACCATGACGGTGGCGTCGCTGTCGGCGAGCACCGCGCCGTTCCAGGTTGCCTTCGGCATGTCGCGCTCCTCGTCCCCGGCAGCGCCTTCCTGGCGCCTGCCACGGTGAAGGTAACGCCCCGCCCCCGCCGGGCCCTCCGGTCGATCAGCCCAGACGGCCGCGGATCTCCTCGACGAACTCGGGATAGCGGCCGGCCGCCGTGGCGAGCGCGATCGGACCGTCACTCTCCGGCAGGCCGTCCCGCTCGAGCAGGAACCGCACCATCTCGGTCGCGACCTGGACCGGTGGGACGCCGTGCAACCCCAGCCCCCGCCGGGTGTGGTGGGCCAGCGTCGCCTCGACCCTGCCGCGGCCGGCGAGCAGCACCTGGAAGCTCTCCGGCCCGGTCTGCAGCACCACGGGATCATCCATACCGCTCACGCTAACGGGTCTGCAACCCGCAGCCGCTCCCCCGCCTCGATCGCGACGGGGAGGCGCTCGTCCGCCGGCGCGAGCGGGCACGACCAGGCCGGGTCGTGCACACAGGACGGGTGGTAGGCGAAGTTGAAGTCGACGAGGAGGTGGGCGTCGTCGCCGCCGAGGTCGGCGGACTTGACCGTGTCGAACAGGTAGCGCCCGCCGCCGTAGGTCGTCGTGCCGCTGGTGGCGTCACGGAACGGGACGAATACCCCGCCGCCGTAGACGTCGAGCCAGTACACCGGCAGCGAACAGCGTTGCCCGAGCAGTTCGAACTCGAGGGTCGCGAACCGTCGTGCCGGCGTCCCGCCCGTTGCGCTGTGGCCGATCTCGAAGGTCACAGGCTCGACGGGCGTCAGTGGCACCGGGCCGAGGTGGAACGCCGGGTCGTGGGCGAAGTAGTCGAGGCCGCGGAAGCCCGCCCGCTGCTGTGGCGGGATCGGGCTCATCGGGTGGGCGGCGAACAACTCGTCGCGCTGCTGCCGCCACCACCGCCAGCCCGCCTCGTCGACGCCGCGCTCCCGGAGCCCGGCGTAGACGGCGGCCACGCGCCGCCGGTAGTCCAACAGCTGGATCGTGGCGCGGACGGTGTCCCGATCGCGGTCAGCCACCCTCATCCCGACATGCAGAACCCGAAGGTTCGGCTCACGTCGTTGCGCAGGTGCCAGGCTCCGGCGACGCCCCAGACCCTGAACTCGCGCGTGGTCGAGTTCCAGGAGCTCGTGGCCGCCGAGCCCGGATGCCACGGTGCGCCGGGCGTCCCCGTCCGGCTCGAGAGGTCGAGCACCGCCTCCCAGGCCTGCCACGTCGTCGAGGTGGTCGTCACGGTCACGCTCGCACAGCTCCCACTCCAGACCACGTCGGCATCGGAGGCCACGCGGGGGGTGGACGCGGTCACGCTGCTCGCCGAGATGCTGAAGGTGACGGGCGAGCTCGACGAGACCGTCGCGGCGGTGTTCTTGCCGTTCGCCCGCCAGATGCCGCCACCGAGGTGGACGAGGTCCGCGTCTCCCGAGGAGAGGTTGGTCGTCACGCCGTACTGCGACATGTCGAGGTCGACCTCCCACGGGACGTCGGTGGCCGAGTCCGTCGTGACCTGCACACTCGCGTTGTAGCCCGTACCCCAGTGGTTGGACGGGCCAACGGTGACCGTGGTGGCGAAGGTCGCGCCCGGTGGGACGAACGCCTGCATACCGCTCATGCAGTAGCCCCACTCGACCGAACCGCCGACCGGGATGACCTCGGTGTGGTTCGCGCCGGACGCCGTGATCGTCGACGTGCCGCTGTCGTAGCTGACGTTCGCGCCATACGAGCTGCTGACCGAGCCGCCGGTGGAGTTGTTGGGGTGCCATTGCGAGGCGTCGACCTCGATCTCCCAGGTGACCGGCACGGCCTGCGGGTTCGACACCTCGACGACTGCGCAGTACGCGCTGACGCTGTTGGGCGACACGGTCACCGTGTAGTTGACGCTGGCCGGCGGCGGAGGTTCGGTGCGGTTGGCGCAGTAGCTGCCGGTGACCGAGCCGTTCCCCGGGATCGTGCCACCGACCGTCACCTGACCGGAGCTCGTGGTGATCGAACCCCAGGAGCTGGAGACCTCGCCGTTGAGCGGGTAGGCGTTCAGCGCGATCGGGACCGACCGGCTGATGGGTGCGGCCGACGCATTCGACACGGTGACGTCGGCGCAGTAGCCGCTCGACCAGTCGTCGATCTCGATGTTGAGCGAGACGTCGGACCCGCCTACACCGACCTGCAGGCCGCCGACGGCCAGCGCGGTGCCGAAGTAGCCGGCGAGCGAGGCCGCGGGCGCCAGCGGAACGGTGAACGAGGGTGTGGCGACCGTTCCGGTTCCGGATCCCAGGGGCGAGCCGCCCGACGCGTACAGCGTCGTGTGGGCCGTCTTGCCCACACAGTTGGCCGGCACGTCGTAGCCGACCATGGCGACCGTCGCGGTGGTGTTGTCGACCTTCCCCAGCGGCAGGGCCGGGGCGCACCGGACGACCGGCTCGTCGAAGGCCGCGAGCTTTCCGGCCCAGACGTCGAGGGTGGCGGCCGCAGCCACGTTGATGGCGGCCACGAGCGACAACAGCACGAGCAGGACGGCCAGCGACCGTCGCGGACTTGGCCTTGCTCTGCTCACGTCAGCTCACCGAGCGTTCACCTACGTTGACGGCCGAGTGTTCGACCGTGTCGTTCCCGTCGGCCGGGTCGACGCCCTGCGAAGTCGTCGAGCGCCGACGACGCGGTCGGGGCTGCGCCTCGGCCTCGTCGCCCTCTTCCTCGACCTCCGCCTCGGACGCTTCGGTCTTCTTGTCCTTGCTGGGGAACGTCGCGATGGCCGTCAAGAGGGTGACCAGCCCGGCGATCACGAACGGCGAGCGGTCGGCTGCCCACCGCAGCCACGTCGTACCACCCGGGAGGACGAACCGTGGCTTGCCGGTGATGTCGCGGTCGCGCACCAGCCACGGGTCCTGCATGTCCCGGTTGTCACCCTTGAAGATCCACCCCTGCTCGGACGAGCCGTCGACGATGCGGTGGATGACGCTCTGGCCCTGCCCGACCCCCTCGGGGATGTTGAAGACGGCGATGTCGCCGACCTCATACTGGTTGTCATGGGTGAACAAGACGATGTCGCCGTTCTCGAACACCGGGAGCATCGAGTCCCCGGACACCATCACGGCGCCCGCCCAGCCCGCGTAGATGGCCAGGACCAGACCGCCGGTCACGACCCACTGCAGCACCCAGGCGACCTGGCCGATGCGCTTCCTGCGTCGACGGCGACGGCCGCGGCGCGCCTCCTTGGCGGCCGTAGCCCTCGCTACTCGTCCGTCAGGCCTCAGGGGACCAGCGGCAGCGGCTCGCTGATGACGACGTGCACGCCCGCGACGGCCGCAGCATCCGCGCTGTCGATGGTGATCGTGTTGTCGCCATCGGCGAGGGCGGCCAGGGTGCCGCCGCCGACCTGGGCGTCCGCGGTGTCCACCAGCACGACCGACGCCTCGTGGTCCTCACAGGCGGTGGGGACGTTGATCGTCAGGCCGCTGACCTTGAACCCGGCCGGCGGGCCGACCGCATAGTCGGTGTCGAAGTCCCCGACCTCGACGTCACCCGCAGTCGGTGCGCAGCTGGCCACGACGCTCGATCCGGCCCCGAGGTCGGCGCTGTCGACGCCGAGCGTGGCGGCGGCGGAGAAGCCGAGGGTGCCGACGGTGGACACTGCGAGGAGGGAGAGCAGTGACCTGCGGACGGTAGAACTCAGCATGAGCAGGATCTCCAGGAGGACGAGCCACAGGGCCCATCGCCGTACTAGGGCCAGCCAGACCTCGCCCCATCCAGGACTCAGGGCGGTCGTGTCCGTGCTGTATGGAGATCTTGCGTATTTCCCGGGTAGTTGTCGACCGAACTGGTGTTGGGGGCCCCGCGCCTGGAAATGCATGACTAGTCCCCAATCACCATCCGTGGTGAACTGCGTATGCCTCTAACGTCCCAGTGGCCTCAGACGATGGCCATCCGGACGGAGCGGCTTCCTCACCCTCCGGAATCGGCTCGCTACGCAGCGATATGGAGAAACTGGAGGCAAATTCCGGTCCAATCGCGCGGCACCCGCACGTTCGGTCGGAAACGTTCTCAGTACCCGAGGCGGCCGAGTTGGCGTGGGTCGCGCTGCCACTCCTTGGCGACGGTCACGTGGGTCGTCAGATAGACCTTCGCGCCGAGCAGGACCTCGAGTTCCTCACGCGCGGCGGTGGCGGCGGCTTTGAGGTTGGCGCCCCGCTTGCCGATCACGATGCCCTTCTGGCTGTCGCGTTCGACGTGGATCACCGCGTGCACCTCGACGAGGTCCTCGCGCTCCTCCGACGGGGTGATCTCGTCGACCGTGACCGCCACGCTGTGTGGCAGCTCGTGCTTGAGGTCGGCGATCAACTTCTCGCGCAGGATCTCGGCCGCGAGTTGCGCCTCGGGTTGATCGGACACGTAGCCCGACCCGAACAGGCGCGGCCCCTCGTGCAGGTGCGAGACCAGCACGTCGAGCAGACGGTCGACGTTCTCGCCCGTCTCGGCCGAGACCGGGACCACGTCCGCGAACTCGCGGCCCGGCCCGAGCAGGCGCTGCAACTGCTCCAACCTCGGCAACAGCGACGCCTTGTCCTTGACCAGGTCGACCTTGTTGGCCACGGCGATGATCGGGGTGTCGATCCCGGCCAACTCCCCCGCGAGGAACTCGTCACCCTTGCCGACGCCACCGGCGACGTCGACGAGGAAGCAGACCGCGTCGACGCCGGCCCAGGTGTCGCGCACGAGTTCGTTGAGCCGGCGCGTCAGCAGCGTCTTGGGCTTGGCCAGCCCAGGCGTGTCGAGGAACACCAGTTGCGCGTCGGCGCGGGTCACCACACCGCGGATCGCGTTGCGCGTCGTCCCGGGAACCTGGGTGACGATGGCGACCTTCTCGCCCACCATCTGGTTCAGCAGGGTCGACTTGCCGACGTTCGGCCGGCCGACCAGCGCCAGCAGGCCGGAGCGGTGCCCGTCGGGCAGCGGCTCGTCGGCGCCGGCGAGGATCGCCTCGAGGTCGAGCTCACGCCCCTCCACGGCGACCTCCGTTCGCGCCGACGTGGACGCGTGTCACGACTGGCCCTGCGCGAGGCGCTTCGGCCCGAAGCCGTGGGGCAGCAGGTCGGTGATCAGCGTCACCAGCGGCCGGCCGCCGTCGCCCGAGGAGTACACGGTCGCCTGCGGGCCGAACTCGTAGATCGTCTGGCGGCACGCCCCGCACGGGGTGCACGGGTCCTCGCCGTCCCCCACCACGGCCACCGCCACGATCGGGCGGCGGACCCCGGCGCTGATCATGCCGGCGATGGCGCTCTGCTCGGCGCAGGTCGTCATGCGGTACGAGGCGTTCTCGACGTTGACGCCCTCGAACACCTGCCCGTCGTCGGTCACGATCACGGCCCCGACGTGGAAGTGCGAGTACGGCGCGTAGGCACGGGCCTTGACCGTGCGGGCGCGCCGCAGCAGGTCGGCCTCGTCGTAGGTGGCGCCGCGCGGGCGCGGGTCGGGCTTCATCGGGCGTGCTCCTCGCTGGTCTCGGTCGCATCGTCCGCCTCGGCCCGGCGGCTGACCAGCACCTTGCCGACCCGCCGGCCCTGGACGCGCTCGACCTCGATGCAGACCCCTTCGAGTTCCAGCGTCTCGCCCTCGACGGGAACCCGGCCGAGGGTGCCGAACACCAGGCCGCCGACGGTGTCCCAGCCCTCCTCGGGCAGTTCCGACGACATCAGCTCGTTGAGGTCGTCGACGCCGAGGCGGGCGTCGACCCGCATCACGTCGTCGTCGAGGAACTCGACCAGCGGGTCCTCGTGATCGTGCTCGTCGACGATCTCGCCCACGATCTCCTCGAGGATGTCCTCGATGGTGACCAGGCCGGCGACCTCGCCGTACTCGTCGACGACGACGGCGAGGTGGACGGTGGCCTCCTGCAGTTCGCGCAACAGTTCGTCGCAGCGCTTGGTCTCGGGCACGAGCGTGGGCTGGCGGACCAGGTCGCTCCACCGTTCGCGGCGCTGTTCCATCGCCACGCGCCGCAGCAGGTCCTTGGCGTAGACGACCCCGACGATGGTGTCGACGTCGTCCGGATCGTGGACCGGTACGCGCGAGTAGCCGCCCTCGATGACGACCCGGACCACCTCGTGCAGCGGCGCGTTCTCGGGCACCGTCACCATGTCGGGGCGGGGCACCATGATCTCGCGGACGATGGTGTCGGCCAGCTCGAAGATCGAGCGGATCATCGCCCGTTCCTCGGGCTCGAGCTCTTCGTCCTGCTCGTCCTCGTCGGCGTCGAGTTGGCGCAACTCGTCGTCGCTGGCGTACGGGCCGGACACCTCGTGGCGGCGGGGCACGAGGCTGCGACCGAGGCCGATGGCGCCGCCAGCGACCGGGTCGACGACGCGCACCAGTGGCTTGGCGATCCCCGCCAGCTTCAGTCCGCTCGACTCGAGGTGGCGCAGCACGACGGTTCGCGGCGTCACCTCGCCGAGCACGAGCACGACGACGATGGCGACCAGCAGGGCCAGTGCCGCGCCGCCGCCCTCGGCGAGCCGCCAGCCGGCCAGGGCGGCGACGGCGCCGAGCACGAGCCGGACGATCACGTTCAGCGTGAGCAGCACGTTGAGACTGGTGACGCGGTGCTCGGTCAACCACAGCAGTGCGGACGCGCCGCGGCGCTCCTCCTCGGCGAGGCGGAGTGCCCGGACCACGTTGAGCCGGTCGATGACGGTCGCAATGGCGGCGAGCAACGCGGTGACGAGCAGCAGGAACACGGCGGCCACCAGGTACGGGGTCACGGATCCGTTCACCGCTGTGCCGCGTACGACGACAGCAACTCGTCGGTCAGGCCGAACATGGCCCGTTCCTCCTCGGGGTCGGCATGGTCCATGCCCAGCAGGTGCAGGATCCCGTGGACGGTGAGCAGGCGCACCTCGTCGTCGGGGGTGCGGCCGAAGCCGGACGCCTGCTGATGGGCGACGGCCGGACACAGCACGACGTCGCCCAGGACCGCGGGCGCGTCCGGTGCTGCCTCTCCCGGCGCGTCGATCGGGAACGCGAGCACGTCCGTCGGACCGTCCTTGCCCATGTGCTGGGCGTTGAGCCCCGAAATCGTGGTCTCGTCGACGAGCAGCAGCGCGAGTTCCATGTCCTCGGGCACGCGCCGTTCACGCAGGACGTGGCGGGCGAGGGCGACCAGGTCGTCGCCGTCGACGGCCACGCCCTGTTCGTCGGCGAGGAAGACGGCCACGTCAGTCCTCCCGCGGACCCGCGGCGCGCTGGGCGTCGCGTTCACGTTTGCGGGCTTCCTCGGCCTCTTCCTGCACCTGGTCCCAGTCGGCATAGGCCTCGACGATGCGCTGCACGATGTGGTGGCGCACGACGTCACCGGCCTTGAGGTAGGCGAAGGCGACGCCCTCGATGCCCTCGAGGATCTCGCCGACGATGCGCAGTCCCGACTTGCGTCCCGAGGGCAGGTCCACCTGCGAGACGTCGCCGGTGACGACCGCCTTGGAGTTGAACCCGATGCGGGTCAGGAACATCTTCATCTGCTCGGCGGTGGTGTTCTGCGCCTCGTCGAGCACGATGAACGCATCATTCAAAGTTCTTCCCCGCATGTACGCCAGGGGGGCGACCTCGATGGTGCCGCGGTCGACGTGGTTGATCAGTTCCTCGGCCTCCATCATGTCGTGGAGAGCGTCCCACAGCGGCTTGAGGTACGGGTCGATCTTCTCGTGCAGCGTGCCCGGCAGGAAGCCGAGCCGTTCGCCGGCCTCGACGGCGGGGCGGGTCAGGATCAGCCGGTTGACCTGCTTGGCCCGCAGCGCCTGCACGGCCGCGCCCATCGCGAGGTAGGTCTTGCCGGTACCGGCGGGCCCGATACCGAACGTGACCGTGTTGGCCTTGATGGCGTCGAGGTAGCGCTTCTGCCCCAGCGTCTTGGGGCGGATCGTGCGACCCCGGTGGGTGATCAGCGCCTCGGAGAGCACGTCGGACGGACGCTCGCCCTCGTCGGCCTGGATCATGCGGATGGTCTGGCGCACCAACGCCTTGTCCAGCATCTGGCCGCGGCCGAGCAGCAGCACCAGTTCCTCGAACAGGCGCGCGACACGAGCGGTCTCGTCCGGCTCCGCGGCCGTGATCGTGATCTCGTTGCCGCGGACGTGGACCTCGGCCGCGAACGCATTCTCGATCAGCTTGAGCAACTCGTCGTTGGTCCCGAGCAGGGAGACCATCGAGTGCTCACCGGGGACGAGGACCTTGACGCTGTCGGCTGGCACGGCGGCCTGGCCGGGGTCGCCCAGTGGCGACGGTGTACTGCTCACGGAAGCGGTCGGGCTCCTGCATCGGGATCGCCGGACGGTGCGTGGCGGTGTGCCAGCCTACCCTCAGCGCACGATTCCGACATCGCTCAACCGCGACCGCAGGGCGGCCGCCGACGTGTCCATGACTGCGGCGAGCGTCTCGACGTCGGCCGCCCGCACCGTGAGGACCTGGCCGTTGTAGTCGCCCCGACGCGACCGGATCGAGTCGGTGTAGCGGGCCAGCAGGTGCTCGGCCTCGCGGTGCTGGTCGAGCACCACCAGGTCGATCATCACCGACTCCTCGGTGAAGTCGCTGGCGGAGGGAGCGCGCCGCTCGCCGCGCGGATCGGGCAGCAGTTCGGCGACCGGCACCCGGAAGAACTGTGCCATCGCGTGCAGGCGCGTGATCGACACGGCCCGTTCACCGCGCTCGTACGCGCCGAGCACGCTGGCCTTGAGCGCGCCACCGCTGCGGGCCTCGACCTCGTGCAGGGACAGGTCCTGCTGCTGGCGCACGCGCCGCAGACGCTCGCCCAACGCGAGCGCGTAGGGGTCCGCCAGCGTGGCGGTGGCGTCGACTGCGCCGCTCATGTTGTTCCACCCGTCCCGAGTGTCGAGGAAGGTAGCAACCGCAACCTTCCGTCAACCCCACGGAACCTGTCACGACGGGGGACGAAATCGGACTATGCCTGGCCGTCCCATCGGCCGCAGACGGCACACAGCACCGCCAATCCGGCCGCAGCGGCATGCTCGGTCCGCAGCACGCTCGGCCCGAGGCCGACCAGGTGTGCGCCCCGCGCGACGAGCCCGTCGATTTCGGCGTCCGTCCACCCGCCCTCGGGCCCGACCGCCAGCACGATCTCGCCGCAGTCGGCGACCTCGGCACCACGCCGGTGCAGGGGTTCGCCACCTGGATGCGCCACCAGCACGGCGGCGTCCGGCCCGGCCGCCAACCCCGCCACGTCGGTCAGGTCGGCGACCTCGGGTCGCCAGGGCCGGCGCGACTGTTCGGCCGCGGCGCGGGCGACGGCGCGCCACCGGGCCACGACCTTGTCGGCCTTCCCGTCGAGCCGGCTCACGCTGCGGGCGGCCGTCACCGGCACGAACCCGTCGGCGCCGAGTTCGGTCGCGTCGCGCACCACGTCGTCGAACTTGCGACCCTTGGCCAGCGCCTGCGCGACGATCAGACGCGGACGCGGTGCCGACGCGGTGCGGGCGTCGTCGCTCAGGCAGATCCCGTCGTCGGTCAGGACGGCGGGCGCGTGGGAACCAGCGCCGTCGGCGACGTGGCAGGCCGCTCCCGGCGCCAGCCGCAGCACGGTGCGCAGGTGCCGCCACGCCTCGCCGTCGAGCGCGACCTCGGTGCCGGCCGCGACGGTCGCGAGGTCGGCGTCGACGTGGAGGTAGGGCGTCAGGCTCACGGGAGCGGGATCAGCGGAACGCGTCGCGCAGACGCGTGAACAGCCCGCGCCCGTCCGCGGCGAGGGGCTCGTCCCGCAACTCGGCGAGGCGGGTCAAGAGCTCGCGCTGTTCGGGGTCGAGGTCGGTCGGGACCTCGACCCGCACCGCCAGGCGCAGGTCGCCGCGACGGCCGGTGGCCGAACTGGGCAGCCCGGCCCTTCGCACGATGAGGTGCTGGCCCGACTGCGTCCCGGCCGGGACCGTGACCTCGACCTCGGCGCCGTCGACGGTGGGGACCGTGATGGTGCCACCGAGCGCGGCCTGGGTGACGGGCACGTTGATCTCGGCGATCAGGTCGCGGCCGTCACGCTCGAACCACTCGTGCGGGACCAGGCGCACCTCGACGTACAGGTCGCCCGGAGGCGCCCCCTGCCGGCCGGCCTCGCCGGCACCGGCCACGCGCAGGCGGTCGCCCTCCTCGACACCGGCGGGGATGTCGACGCCGAGCGTGCGGCGCTGGCTCCGGCGTCCCTCGCCGCCGCACCCGGTGCAGGGGTCGGCCACGTGGCGGCCGCTGCCGTTGCACGTCGGGCACGGCGAGGCTGTGGCCAACTGCCCGAACGCGGTGCGGACCACGCGTTGGACCTGGCCGTTGCCGCCGCACGTCGCACAGGCGGCGGGGGGCTTGCCCGATGCCGATCCCGACCCACCGCACTGGTCGCACAGCGAGGCGACCTCGACCTCGACCTCGCGGCGGACACCGGTGACGACGTCCTCGAGGGTCAGTTCGACCCCGACCAGCACGTCGCGGCCGGGCGTGGTGCGGCTGCGCCCCCCGCCGGATGGCGCGCCACCGAACGCGGAGCCGAAGAAGGCGTCGATGACGTCGCCGATCCCGCCGAACCCACCCTGGCCGAACCCGAACGGGTCCTGGCCGGCGCCACGCGACTGGGGGGTGCCGTCGTCGCCGAAGCGGTCGTAGCGCGCCCGCTTCTGCGGGTCGGACAGCACCTGGAAGGCGTGGGTGATCTGTTTGAACGCCTCTTCGTCACCGCCCGCGTCGGGGTGGTGTTGGCGGGCCTGGCGGCGGTAGGCGCGCTTGATGTCGTCGGGTGACGCGTCACGCGGCACACCCAACAGTTCGTAGAGATCGGGCACGGGGTCGTCGACTCTTCTTCGTGGTCAGCTGGACAGGTCGGTCAGGGAGGCCTGGAGCTGGTCGGCGACGGCGCGCACGGTGGCCAGCACGCTCGCGTAGTCCATGCGGGTCGGCCCCAGGACGCCGAGGGATCCTGCCGTGACCAGCCGGTAGCGCTGGGCGACCAGCGAGGTGGCGCGCAGGTCCTCGACCTCGTTCTCGCCGCCGATCCGCACCGTGGGGGCGTCGTCGGCGGTGCTCTGGTGGAGCAGGCGGGCCAGTGTGGCGCGTTCCTCGAGCAGTTGCAGCACGCGGGAGAGTTGGTCGCGCTCGAACGCCTCGTCGCCGGCGAGCGTGGCCTGGCCGCCGACGAACACGTGGTGCACGGTGTCGTCGGCCAGGTCCTCGGCCGTGGCGTCGCCCAGGGCGCGCAGCAGGTCGCGCAACTCGGCCGGCGCCTCGTCGGTGATCGACGACACCACGGTGTGCACGTCGCCGAGCTTGCGGCCGCGCACCTGCTCACCGAGCACGACCCGGACCCGGTCGAGGTCGGACTCGGTGGTCCCGGGCGGTAGGTCGACGGTGCGCTTCTCGACCCGCCCGGTGTCGGCGACCAGCAGCAGCAGCGCCGAGGTGGGTCCGAGGCCGACCAGTTCGACCAGCTTCAATCGCGAGGCGTCCAGCGCCGGGGCGATCACCAGCGACACCAGCCGGGTGAGCTGGCTGAGCACCGAGGTGGTGCGGGCGAGCAGGTCCTCGACGTCGCGTGCCGAGCCGAGCAGTTCCCCGATCAGCTCGCGCCGCTGGTCGTCGAGGTCGGCCCGGTCGGCGAGGTCGTCGACGAAACGCCGGTAGCCGCGGTCGGTCGGGACGCGACCCGCCGAGGTGTGGGGCTGGCGGATGTAGCCGAGCTCCTCGAGGGCCGCCATCTCGTTGCGCACCGTCGCGGCGGAGACCGACAGTTGCGCCACCTCGACGACCCGCTTGGAGCCGACGGGTTCGCCGCTGGAGACGTACTCGGTCACGATGGCGCGCAGGATCGCGACCTTGCGCTCGTCCAGGGGGGGCGCCTCGGCCGGCTCGATGCCGACGTCGGGGCTGTGCCCGGGGATCTGCACCTGGACCTGCAACGGGTGGTCGTGGTCGCTCGTACGCCCCACCTCCTCGGTCCGCCTGTGGGCTCTCGCCGAGGGTAGCTGCGTTGGCAGTCGCCGGGCCAGGGTGCCAACCCCCGCCGAAGACCCCGCTCGGCTGCACGGGTCGGACGCCTCGCGCGACCACCACTCTCACCTAGGGTTGAGGCCGACACGCACGAGGAGGACCGACCAGGTGTCCCACGACTACGCGGCCGACGGCACGCCACCGCCGGCGATCCCGCCCCAGGCGGCCGACCCGAGGCCGACCGCCGAGGTGCTGCGGTCGTTGACCGCCAACGCCCAGGCACTGGTCAAGAAGGAGATCGAGCTCGCCAAGCTCGAGATCACCGAGATCGTCGTGGCCCGGGTCATCGGTGTGGCGATGTTCCTCGGCGCGGCCGTCATCGGGTTGTTCATCCTCGGCTTCGTCGGCGTGACCGCCGCGGTCGCGTTGCAGCTGGTGCTGCCCGCCTGGGCCGCCTGGCTGATCGTCACCGGGCTCTACATCCTGGTGGCCGTGATCCTGGCCCTGATCGGCAGGAAGAAGATGACCACGCCGTCGAGTTCGCCCGACCGGACCAAGGCGAGCGTGGAGGAAACCGTGGAGTGGGCCAAGAAGCGGGTGGGATCATGAGCGCAGGTGACGCGAAGGACCGCGTGAAGCAGCAGGTGCAGGACGCCGTCGCGAAGGCCCAGCGCGAGTTCGAGGCGGCGAAGGCCGAAGCCAGGACCGTCCAGGCCAAGGCGCAGACCCCGCCCGCCAAGGACGCCGACGAGGCCGCCCAGCAGGCCCGCGATCTGCGTGCCCGACTCGACCAGGACATCGCCGCCCTCGAGGCCCGCATCCCGCCCCGCGACACCATGCTCGGCCAGGCCCGCGCGGTCGGTGGCGCCGTCGTCGGAGGCCTCGGGCTGCTCGGGGTGGTGGCGACCCTGCGCGGGAAGCGCAAGGAGAAGCAGGAATTCGAGGCCGAGGCGGACAAGGTCGCGCGTGCCATCGCCCGTCACCTGCCCGCTGCGCTCGCGGACCTCTCGCCGCCGGCTGTCCCGGTCGATGACGACGAGGACGACGACGGCGAGGGCCACAGCGCCGTCCGCGTCGTGGCGGTGCTGGCCCTGCTCGCATCGGCCGCCTACGCGGTCTGGACCCAGATGCGCGACCGTGCGGCGGAGCCCGACATCTGGGGCCCGCCCGGCGACATGCCACCGCCGACGGCCGCCGCCCCGGCCGACGCCTCGGTGCCGGGCGCCCCACCGACACCGTCGGCCGCACCGGGGGCGATGCCGACCTCGCCGGCTTCCGACGACGAGGACCTGTTCGGCAACCGGCCCAAAGCCCCGTGACCGGGCGGGGACCCGTCCCCGTCGTCGCGGACGACACCCACCGCCGCCACGACCCGCCGTTCGAGTTGAACGCCGGCCAGGTGGTGGCGCCGGTGTGGGAGTCGCCGGCGCGACACGACCGCATCCTCGCCGCGCTGGGCGATGCCGGCCACGGCGTCGTCACGCCCGAGCCGTTCGACGACGAGGCGCTGCACGCCGTCCATGACCCCGACATGGTCGCGTTCCTGCGCGACGGCTATGCCGCATGGCGGGCCGCCGGCGGGCCGGAGGTGATGATCGCCGACACGTTCCGCCACCCCCGCATGGGTGGTGGCGGACGGCCGTCGGCGTCGGTGTTCGCGCAACTCGGGTGGTTCTGTTTCGACACGGCGACCCCGCTGGTCGCGGGCTCGTTCGCCGCAGGGCGGGCGGCGGTGGACATCGCGCTGACGGCCGCGTCCCTGGTCGCCGACGGGGCTCCCGCCGCCTACGGGCTCACGCGCCCGCCGGGTCACCACGCCGGCGTCGACTACTTCGGCGGGTTCTGCCTGTTCAACCACGCGGCGGTGGCGGCCCGGTGGCTGACGGCGGGCGGACGCGTCACCGTGCTCGACCTCGACGTGCACCACGGCAACGGGACCCAGGACATCTTCTGGCGCGCCCCCGACGTCCAGTACGTCTCGCTGCACGGCGATCCCGACCACCTGTATCCGTTCTTCACCGGCTTCGCGGACGAGGTCGGCGAGGGCCCCGGTCGCGGAACCACGCGCAACCTGCCGCTGGGCGAGGGCACGGGCGACGACGCCTACCTCGACGCGTTGCAGGTCGCGGTCGAGGAGATCGACCGGTTCGCACCGACGACCCTGGTCGTCTCGCTCGGGCTCGACACCACCGCGGAGGACCCGATCGGGTCGCTGGCCCTCTCCCCCGCGGCCTACCCACGGATCGGACGGGTGCTGGCCGACCTCGGCCTACCGACCGTCGTGCTGCAGGAGGGCGGCTACGCGCTCGACCGGCTCGGGCCCAGCGCCGTGGGGCTGCTCGCGCCGCTCGGAAGCTGACGTCATGACCCGGTGCTGGCTGCTGGTGCACAGCCCCATCGTCGGGCCGGACACCTGGGAGCCGGTCGCCTCACGGCTGCGCGCCACCGGGGACGAGGTGGTGGTCCCGGCCCTGCGCATGGGCGCTCAGCCACCATTCGCCGCGCGGCACGTCGACGAGGCGGTGTCGGCGCGGCTGCCCGGGGGATGCCGCCCGGTGGTCGTCGCCCATAGCGGCGCGGGCGGCCTGCTCGGCGCGGTCGGCCGGCGGCTGGGCGACGCGGGTGCCCCGCCGGCCGCCTACGTGCTGGCCGACGCCGGCGTCCCGGCATCGGCACCGGCCAGCCGGCTCGAGCAGTTGCGGGCGGACGCGCCCGAACTGGCCGAACAACTCGAGGTGATCTTCTCCGCCGGAGGCCGGTTCCCGAACTGGACGGACGAGCAGTTGGCGCCGCTCGTCCCCGACCCGGCCCGCCGGGCGCTGCTGGTCGCGAACCTGCAGCCGGCCCCGGCCGGCTACTGGACCGAGCCGCTCCCGGTCACACCCGGCTGGCCGGACGCACCCGGGGCGGTGATGCTGTTCAGTGGCAGCTACGAGCCGACGGCCGCGTTCGCCGCCGCACAGGGCTGGCCGCTGCGTCGGCTGGCCGACGCCAACCACTTCCTGCCGTTGGCCGACCCCGAGGCGGTGGCGGCGGGTCTCGTCGCGATGGCGGACGGCCTCGCGGCCTGACCCCCGGGCGGCCGGTGCGCACCTTCGATGCGGTCGTCGCGCGGGGGTG
>DATHUR010000183.1:0-11168 GCA_035462025.1 Egicoccus sp.
GCTCGGCCCAGTCGGACACGACCTCGACACGGCCCGATGCACCCAGCACGACGGCACGCACAGGCGGACTCTCCCTCGATCCACGGCGCGACTCCCGACGCGCCGGGCCGCACGCTAACGAGGGGCGGCAAGTGATGGCAAGCGGTTGCCAAATGTTGCCACGTTTGCAAGAGTGCCGCCGGGACGGGAGGTCTCGGGTTGGCCGATTCGGCGGGGCAGGACCAGCGCGCTGGCGGGGTGACGATCTACGACGTCGCCGAGGCGGCCGGGGTCGCGACCTCGACGGTGTCGCGCGCCTTCTCGCGGCCCGGTCGTGTCAGCCCGGTCACCCACGCCCACATCATGGAGGTGGCCCAGCGCCTCGGCTACCAGCCCAACCCGCTCGCCCGCGCGCTGCCGTCGGGCCGGACGACGACGGCGGCCGTGCTGGTCCCCGACATCACCAACCCGCACTTCTTCGGCGTCATCCGTGGCGCGGAGCGGCAGGCGGCAGCGGCGGGCTACACCCTGATCGTGGCGGACACCGAGGAGTCGGGCGAGCAGGAGGCGCGGCACGTCTCGCGCCTGTCACGGGCCGTGGACGGCTTCATCCTGGCCTCCAGCCGCATGTCGGACGACCTCATCCGGGAGTTCGCGCGCGACCACCGACTGACGCTGGTCAACCGCGAGTTGGCCGGCCTGCCGAGTGTCGTCGTCGACCAGATGGAGGGCACCCGCCAGATCGTCGGCCACCTGGCGTCCCTCGGGCACCGCTCGGTCGTGTTCCTCGCGGGTCCCAGGACCTCGTGGCTCGGCGCCCGGCGCTGGCGCTCGCTGTCGACCACCGCGAAGCGCGCCGGGATCACCGCCACCCGGCTCGGCCCGTTCCCGCCGATGGTCGCCGGAGGTGCCGCCGCCGCCGACGCGGCCCTGGCGGCCGGTGCCTCGGCGGTCGTCGCGCACAACGACCTGTTGGCGATCGGTGTGCTCCAGCGGTTGGCGGAGCGCGGTGTCGCCGTGCCCGGGGAGGTGAGCGTGGTCGGGTTCGACGACATCTTCGGCGCCGACTTCTGCTCGCCGGGCCTGACGACCCTGGCCGGCCCGCTCGAGACCGCGGGCCGGACCGCGATCGACCTGCTGTTGGCACGCATGGACCCCAATCGCCGTCCCGGCCAACGACACCAGGTCGTGTTGCCGGCCCACCTCGTCGTCCGCGGCTCGACGGGGCCCGCGCGGGCCGAGTGACCAGGGACCAGGAGGGATGATGCGCCGATCGATCGCGACCGTGTCGCTGAGCGGCACGCTGCACCAGAAACTGGCCGCCGCCCGCCGGGCCGGCTTCGACGGCATCGAGATCTTCGAGAACGACCTGCTGGCGTGCCCGGCACCGCCGGCCGAGGTGCGCCGATGGTGCGACGACCTCGGTCTGACGGTCGACCTGTACCAGCCGTTCCGCGACTTCGAGGCAGTGGACGAAGCGACCCTGGCGGCCAACCTGCGGCGCGCCCATGCGAAGTTCGAGGTCATGGAGCGGCTCGGCGCGCACACGGTGCTGGTCTGCTCCAGCGTGTCGCCGGAGGCGCGCGACGACGACGACCTCGCGGCCGAACACCTGCACCTTCTGGCCTCCGCCGCCGCCGAGCACAACGTCCGTGTCGCGTACGAGGCGTTGGCGTGGGGCCGCCACGTCGACCTCTGGCGCCACAGCCACCGCATCGTGACGGCCGCCGATCATCCCCACCTCGGCATCTGCCTCGACAGCTTCCACGTCCTCTCGCGCGGGGACTCGGCACCCCAACCGGGCGAGATCGACGACGAGAAACTGTTCTTCGTCCAACTCGCCGACGCACCACACATGGACATGGACGTGCTGCAGTGGAGTCGGCACTACCGCTGCTTCCCCGGCCAGGGCAGCTTCGACCTGACCGGGTTCGTCGCCGACGTGCTCCGCAACGGCTACCACGGTCCGCTGTCCCTCGAGGTCTTCAACGACGTCTTCCGCCAGGCGGACACGGGCCGGACCGCCACCGACGCCATGCGATCGCTGCTGCACCTCGAGGAGGCGGTCGACGGCCGTCTCACCATCGAGGGGGCCGCCGGTACGCGCGAACGCCTGGAGTTGTTCGCCCCGCCGGCACCACCGGCCGTTGACGGTCTCGACTTCGTCGAGATCGGGGTCGCGGACCGCTGGACGGATGCCATCGAGGAGGTGCTGCGTGCGCTCGGGTTCCAGCGCCGGAGCCGGCATCGCACCAAGGCGGTCGAGTGCTGGGTCCAGGGCGAGGTCGCGATACTGGTCAACCGTGGCGCCGACGCTGCCGACGGCCGCGGCGTCGGGGTCGCTGCGCTCGGCATACGCACCGAGGACCCCCGCCGTTCCGGCAACCGCGCCGAGGCGTTCCGGGCGCCCGCGCCGGCCCGTCGCCGCGGGGTCGGCGAGGTCGAGTTCCCGACGGCGGTCGCGCCGGACGGGACGGTGCTGCTGTTCACCGCGTCGGCCGGTCCCGAGGAGCGCGCATGGTCGCGCGACTTCGCCGAGCCGGCGACGCCGACGACGCCGCCGGGCGGTCGACCACGGCTGCGGGCCATCGACCACGTCGCCGTCGCGCTGTCCTTCGAGCAGTTCGACGAAGGGGTGCTGTTCTTTCGCGCGGTGCTCGGACTCGGCGCCGAACCGGTCGTGCAGGTGGCCGACACCCACGGGCTGCTGCGTAGCCGCGCCCTCTCCGACGACGCCCGCACGATCAGGATCGCCCTGACGGTGCCGCTGCTGGGTGGTCACGAGCACGGCCACGAGTTCCAGCACGTCGCCTTCGCCACCGACGACATCTTCGCCGCCGTCGCGGACATGCGGCGACGTGGGATCCGGCTGCTCGACATCCCCGACAACTACTACGACGACATCGCCGCTCGGACCGAGCTCGAACCGTCGCTGCTGGCCCGGCTGCGTGACCGACGCATCCTGTACGACACCTCGGATGCGGGCAGCTTCCTTCACGCCTTCACCGAGCCGGTCGGAGGACTGTTCTTCGAGGTCATCGAGCGCCAGGGCGACTACGACGGTTACGGCGCACCCAACGCCGGCATCCGGCTGGCGGCGCTGCGCACCGTGGCCTCGGCGTAGGTCGACGAGACGAGCTGTCGGTAGTCGCTGCCCGGCCGGGAAACGCCGAGAACCGGCCCCGCAGGGGCCGGTTCTCGTGTGGTGCGCCGCCAGGGACTCGAACCCCGAACCTGCCGGTTAAGAGCCGGATGCTCTACCAATTGAGCTAGCGGCGCGTGCGCGGGGCGGAACGGTACAGCATCCGCGAACCCGCGACGCAGGGTGGATGAGGGGACTTGAACCCCCGGCCTCTTGGATCACAACCAAGCGCTCTAACCAAGCTGAGCTACACCCACCAAGGAGGTGCCGGTCGCCCGGCACGATCGCGGAGAGTACGGCACCGCCGGGGAAGCGGTCAAAGCGGTCCCGCGCCCGACGCCACGGCATCGGCCACCCGGTACAGCTCGTCGAGCACGAACGGCTTCGCGATCGCGGGGCGGTCGTCGATGCGCCCGGACGGCGGGACGTCGCCGCTGAGGTACACCACGCGCTGCGACACCCCGGGGCGGCGCCGTTCGAGCTGGGCGGCGATGTCGGGACCGTGCTCGGTGCCGACGTGGAGGTCGAGCAGGACCAGGTCGACGGGCTGCTCGGCCACCAGTTCGGCGGCGGCCGGGCCGTCCGCGGCCGCAGACGTGTGCCAACCGTCGCGGCGCAGCACGACCTCGAGCATGTTGCGCATCGTCCGGTCGTCGTCGACGACCAGGACACGTCGCCCGTGCGGCGGGGCGCCGTCCGGTTCGGCCTGTGCTCCGGCCGTCGGTGCCGCCGCGACGATGGGCAGCCGCACGCGGACCGTGTTGCCGCGATCGGCGCCGGGCTCCAGCGCGACCCGGCCGCCGAGCCTGCGCACGTGGGTGCGGCCGGCCGCGACGGTCACACCGACCGCGCGCGTGTGCACCCCTCGTTGGGTGTCGGTGGGGATGGGCCGGAACGGTCGCCGGACCACCTCGATCGGGACCGGGTCGCCGTCGTCGCGGATGCACACCTCGAGCGCGTCGCCGTCCAGCCGGTAGTCGACCTGCACCGGTTCGGTGCGACCCGGCGTCCCGTGCGCGTCGACGACGAAGGCGGCCAGCGCCCGGGGCAGCAGGGTCGGGTCGGCCGCGAACCGGCGCCCGTCCGCCTCGTCGTGGACGAACATGGCCTCGACGCCGGACGCACGGCACACCACGCCGACCGCGACGACGAGCTCCTCCAACGTGGTCGGCGTGGCCGCCGGGGCGACGGCCGTCAGTTCGGCCGCCGAACTCGCCGTCGAGCCGGCGCGCATCGCCTCACGTTCGATCAGGTCGATCAGCTCGCCGCGTTGGACGTCGTCGGTGGCGGAGCGGAGTGCCGCCGCCGCCATGGTGATCGTGCCCAGGGGGTTGTTGAGGTCATGGACGACGCTGCGCAGGGCGGCGTGGACGAGCGCCTGCCGGTAGCGCTCCTCGTCGTCGCCTGACGACCCGCCCATCGATCGTGTCCTTCGTTGCGGCGGGCCAACGCTAACCGGTGCCGGGCGCAGGCGTTCCGGTCACGCCTCGCCCTCCTCCGGACCGCGTAGCCGACGCAGTGCGGCGGCCGATGCCTCGTCGCCGACCTCCTCGGCAGTCGCGGTGAGCGCATCGATGGTCTGGCGAACCCGCCAGGCCGAGATCGGGTCCCCGGCCGCCGCCTGCAGCCGACCGAAGACGGCCTCGAGGTGGTCGACGGTCGACCAGGCCGCGGACGACACCACCCAGCGGCCGTCGTCACCCTCGATGCAGCACGACGCGGTGCCGCGCCGGATCAGCGCGTGCAGGACGGCGCGCAGGTGCACGAGTGCCTCGTAGGCGGTCGAGGTGTCCGACGAGTGCGGTGCCATTGCGGTCTCGGCGATGTCGACGAGTTGCTGGATCGCGTACGCGAGGTCGCGCTGGGTGGACCGCACCCGTGACAGCGTGAAGGCGTCGCGGACCCGGTCCGCGGCTTCCTCGTCGATTGCGGCGTCGAGACGGCACAGGGGCTCGCCACCGGCCACGAAGTCGCCCACGTCGACCCGCAGGTCCAGCGTCCCGCCCGGGCCGAGTTCGTCCAGCAACGCCGTGTGGTCGATCGCCTGTACCCACCCGAGCTCGCGGCTGGCGACGATGTGACGTGGGACGAGGCCCTCGCCGCGCGGGTCGGCTGACGCGTCGTTGGGCGTTGGTGCGCGCTCGAGCAGGGACAGGACGCCGTCGGCGAGCGTGCGGATCACGCTGGGCAGCGACAGCGCCGACACGGCGTCGCGCATCGCGAGCAGGATCCCGATCAAGGCCGCGACGACCGTGACCAGGGCGAGGAGGGCCGTTACCGCGGGGATCCGTTGCGCGTCGGACGGCAGCAGTGCCGCGGCCGTCACGAGGTAGGCGAACAGCCCGACCATGACGCCCAGGACCCGCTCCTGGAAGCGGTCGTCGAGGTAGACCGACAGGACACGGGCGGACACCTCGGAGGAGGTGAGGCCGACCACGACGGTGCGCATCCACAGCGCGAACACCGCGATGGTGAGGACGCTGCCGATGAACGCGGCCAGCAGCGGCTGCGCCGTGCCCGACGCGAGCGGCAGCGTCAGGCCCGCCAGGCGGTCGAGACCCCACGCGGCGACGGCGGCGGACCCGCCGACCACGAGGCCGACCACGGCGCGCAGCGCGAGGCGGCGGGTGAACCTGCTCGGCCCGACGGGACGGGGCGAAACGCGCGGCACGGTGCTCCTTGGATCGATGCCGCCCATCGTGGCCGCGCGCGCGGGGACGATGCGCTCCCACCATGCCGCCGGCAGGACAGTGCGCGCGGCGTCACCCGGTCAATGCAGTTCGGCGATGTCGGAGTCGGTGACCTCGCCGGGTCGCTTGCCGAGGATGATCATCGCCAGGACCTCGTCGACGGTGACGTCGTTCTTGTCGACCGTCCCGACGAGCTTTCCCTGCAGCATCACGCTGATCCGGTCGGCGAGGTCGAACACGTCGTGGATGTCGTGGCTGATCAGGAAGATGCCGATGCCCTCGTGCTGCAACTGCCGGATCAGGCCGCGGACCTGCTCGGTCTCGGCCGGGCCGAGCGCGGCGGTCGGCTCGTCCATGATCAGGATGCGGGCGTTGAAGTGCACCGCGCGGGCGATCGCGACCGACTGCCGTTGCCCACCCGAGAGTGAGCTGACCGGGCTGATGAAGTTCTGGAACTTCGGGTTGAGCCGGCTCATCAGTTTGCGCGTGGCGTCCTCCATGGCCGAGCCGTCGAGGTTGCCCGCCTTGGTGGTCAGCTCGCGCCCGAGGAACACGTTGCTGGGCGCGTCGAGGTTGTCCGCGAGCGCGAGCGTCTGGTAGATCGTCTCGACGCCGAGCGCCTTCGCGGCGCTCGGCGTCGTGATCGTCACCGGCTCGCCGTCGATCAGGATCTGGCCCGAGTCCGCACGATGCGCCCCGGACAACGTCCGGATCAACGTGGTCTTGCCCGCGCCGTTCCCGCCCACGAGCGCGACGACCTCCCCGGGATACAGATCGACCGTCACGTCGTCGACAGCGCGGACGCCGCCGAACGCGACGCGGATGTTGCGCAGCTCCACCAACGGTGGGGCCGGCGTGGTCTCGAGCTCCGTCATGGGACTAGTGGGCCCTCCGCCGGTAGATCGAGTCGAGGGTGACGGCGATCACGAGCACGATCCCGACCACGATGTTCTGCAGCGGTGCGTCGACGTTCATCAGCACCATCCCCGACTGCAGCGACTGCATCAACAACGCGCCCAGGACCGCGCCGGGGATCGTGCCGATGCCGCCGGCGAACGAGGTTCCCCCGATCACCGCCGCGGCGATCACGTACAGCTCGGAAAGCGTGCCGAGCCCGCTGACGGCGGCGTTGAGGCGGGCGATCTGCACGCCGGCGGCGAGGCCGACCAGCATGCCCATCAGGGCGAACGTCTTGACGATGGTGCGCCGGTTGTTGATGCCGGCGAGTTCGGCGGCTTCGGGGTTGCCGCCGATCGCGTAGACGTAGCGCCCGAACCGTCGGCGCGTCGCGACGAAGGTCATCACGAGCGCGACGCCGAGCGCGATGAGGACGGGGTAGGCGATCCCGGCCGAGATGTTGAGGCCCGCCTCGGGATATTCGATGCCCCGCTCCTGGGCGTACGCCCGTGCGAGACCCTCGGGCAGGTAGTAGCGGTTGAGGACGAACACGGCCGCCAGGACCGCCCCGCACGCCACGACACCCAGGGTGATCTCGGCCCACATCGGCCGCACGCCGAACTCGTACTTCTTGCGCTGCCGTCGGCTGTTGACGAGCAGCGCGACGATCCCCGCGCACGCGACGACGGCGACGAACCAGCTCCAGCCGCCTCCGGCCGATCCGCGCGACCCGCCGCCGAGCAGGCGAAAGGTCGAGTCCATGGGCGCGATGGTGCGTCCGCTCGCGAGTGCCCAGGCGACGCCGCGCCACACGAGCAGGCCACCGAGGGTCACGATGAACGAGGGGACGCCGACATAGGCCACGATCGCGCCCTGGAACGCGCCGATGAGTGCCCCGAGGGCGATCCCGGCCAGCAACGCGATGAGCCAGGTGAGCGGGTGGTCGAACCCGAGGAAGCTCGGCAGGATCTCGGCCTGGATGAGCGCCATCGCCATGCCGAGCACGCCGAGCAGCGAACCGACCGACAGGTCGATGTTGCGCGACACGATCACCAGCACCATGCCGGTCGCCATGATCGCCACCGTGGCGGTCTGGATCGACAGGATCCACAGGTTGCGCGGCGTCAGGAAGGTCCCGCCCGACATGAAGTGGAAGGCGACCCAGATCAGCGCCAGCGCCAGCACCATCCCGACCAGGCGGGTGTCGATCTCGGCCGCCCGCAGGGCTCCCCGGAGTCGGTGGACCGGCTTGTGCGATTCCTCGCTGCTTGCGGTGGCTGGCGTGTGCGTGTCGGTCATGGCCTCCACCTCGAACCGTACGAGCGGGCGCCCCGCCCGCGATCAGACCACGGACGGGGCGCCTCGTCGATCACCTCATGGTCGCGATGCCTCACTCACACACGGGGACGCGGCCCGCGGGAACACCCTGGCAGACCTCTTCCTGGGTGATCCACTCCGCGTCGATCACGACGTCGAGGTTGTCCTCCGTGATCGGCAGGGGCTCGAGCAGGATCGAGATCAACTGGTTCCCACCGGGCGAGTCGAAGGTCACCGTGTCCGGGATCTCCTCGAGCGGGGTGCCCTGGGCCAGCAGCACCGCTGCCTCACCCGCGGCCCGGCCGAGCTCGCGCGCGTCCTTCCACACCGAAACGGACTGGGTGCCGAGGGCGATGCGGTTGAGGGCGGCAGCGTCGCCGTCCTGGCCGGACACCGGCACCTCGCCGGCGAGGCCCTGGGCCTCGAGCGCCGCCACGACCCCGCCCGCGGTGCCGTCGTTGGACGCCACGACCGCGTCGACGTCGTTGTCGTTCTGGGTCAGGATCTGTTCCATGTTGCGTTGGGCGACGGCGGGGTCCCAGTTGTCGGTGTAGGACTCGCCGACGTTGACGACGTCACCGGCCTCGATCGCGTCCGCGAGGATCTCCTCCTGGCCGCCACGCAGGAAGTCGGCGTTGGCGTCGGCCTGGTTGCCCTTGATGAACACGTAGTTGCCCTCGGGCACGAGGTCGTAGATCACCCGGGCCTGCATCCGGCCCACCTCGACGTTGTCGAAGGTGATGTAGAGGGCGCCGGGATCCTCGATCAGCCGGTCGTAGGCGATCACGGGGACGCCCTGCTCGACCGCGCTCTGCACGGCGGGCAGGATCGCGGTCCCGTCCTGGGCGAGGATGATGATCGCGTCAGCACCCTGCGAGATCAGGTTCTCGACGTCGGCGAGCTGCTGCTCGGCCGAGGAGCCTGCATCGGTCGAGATGTAGGTGGCCCCAGCCGCGTCGAGTGCGGCCTGGATGGCCGGTTCGTCGGACTTGGCCCAGCGTTCCTCGTTGTAGTTGTTCCAGGACACCCCGATGGTGAGACCTTCGCCGTCACCTGCGGCGTCGTCGGTCGTCTCCTCGGTGTCGGCTGGCTCGGCCCCGTCGTCGTCCCCACCGCAAGCGGCGAGGGCCAACGTGAGGAGGGCGAGCACGGCCACATAGCGACGTCTGCGCATGATTCTTCTCCCTTGCCCGAGGACTCCCCACCCCGCGATGTCGCCAGGTCGACCGGGCCCGGCGTCCACCGTCACGCGGCGGGCGTCGGCGTCTCCCGTCGCCGCATCTCCATGGGGGGACGCGGGAGGGCCGTTTCCAGCATCCCACGATATGTGGGGGTTCGCAATGAATTTGCTCCGGCAATCTCCGACCGCGGTAGGAGACTGCGCGCTCTCCGGTTCGGGCGGCGCGGCCGAGAACGTGAACTGCCCACGTGGCCGCACCTTTTCGCCGGTTCCTGCCCGAACCGCGACTGCTCAGTATCCCCGACAGGTATATGGTGGATGGATCAACAAACGTCTCCTGAACGGACGCACCATCGCGGCCAGCCCGCCGAGCGAGTCACGGCGACGGGACGGCACGACCGGCGAGGTACGGCGACGAAACCTCGCCAGCGTGCTCGATGCAGTCCATGTCGCCGGCGCACGTTCGCGTTCCGAGCTCACGGCGCTCACCGGGTTGAACCGGTCGACGATCGCCGCGCTCGTCGCCGAGCTCGCCGAGCTCGGCCTGGTCGAGGAACGCGGCACCGCGACCGGTTCCGGTCCGGGGCGCCCGTCCCCGCTGGTCCACGTCCGGCCCCAGGGGGCGGTCGCGCTCGCGATCGAGTTCGTGATCGACTCGCTCGGCGTCGCGACCGTCGGTCTCGGCGGCCACGTCTACAACCGGGTGCGCATCGCGCGTTCGACCGACCGGTTCTCGCCCGAGGCGACGGTGCAGGACCTCGTCAAGCTCGCCGAGCCGCTGCTCGACGCGCTGCCCGTCGACCACGTCCTGGCCGGCGTCGGCGTGGCGGTCGCCGGTACCACCCGACGGGCCGACGGCGTGGTGACGTTCGCTCCCAACCTCGGCTGGCGTGACGTCCCGCTGGCGACGCTGCTCGAGGCGGAGCTCGGTGTGGCGGCCCCGGTCTCGATCGCGAACGAGGCCGACCTCGGCGCGCTCGCCGAACACCGCCGCGGCGTCGGCCCCGGCGCCGACCACCTGCTCTACATCTCCGGCGAGGTCGGCATCGGCTGCGGCATCATCGTCGACGGCCGGCCGATGCTCGGTGCCGCCGGCTATGCCGGCGAGGCCGGCCACACCCTCGTCCGCCCCGATGGCCGACAGTGCCGGTGCGGGGCACGCGGCTGCTGGGAAACCGAAGCGGGCGAAGCCGCACTGCTGCGTCTCGCCGGCGTTCCCGCGGGCCCAGGCGCGATCGAGGAGGTCGCCCGACGCGCCGAGGACGGCGACGGGCCGACGCTCAAGGCGCTGGACGAGGTGGGGCGGTGGCTCGGGGTCGGCATCGGCAACCTCGTCAACCTGTTCAATCCCGAAATCGTGGTGCTCGGCGGCGTCTACGAGCGCCTGTTCGATCGGCTCGAGCCCTCGATGGCCGAGGCCGTGCGGGCCCGTGCGCTCGCGCCGCCGGGCGAGATGACCACGGTCGTCGGCAGTGGCCTCGGTGTCGATGCCTCGCTGCTCGGTGCGGCGGAGTTGGCTCTCACCGACGTACTCGCCGATCCCGCGCAACATGCGGCCGTCACCCCGGCCACCGGAACGGACCGGAGCCGGTGAGATGCACGCCCGGAGGACCGCCGCCGGTTCGGACCGCTCCTTCCTGGTGGCGGGTGTGCTCCTCGGCGTCGTCGTCGTCCTCGGCGGTCGCGCGCTCCTGACGCCCGTCGACGACCTCGGGTGCCGGCCACAGCCTCCACCCGACGGCTGGAGCGTCGCCCGGCAGTGGAACGAGGCGACCCTCGCGGCCATCCGGCGCGACCTTCCCGCGCCGACCGTCCATGCCCGCAACCTGTTCCACGTCTCGGTGGCCATGTGGGACGCGTGGGCGGCGTTCGACGACACGGCCCTCGGGTACGTCGTCGACGAGGAACAGAGCGCTGCCGACGTCGCCGCCGCCCGCGACGAGGCGATCAGCTACGCGGCGTA
>DATHUR010000184.1:0-4255 GCA_035462025.1 Egicoccus sp.
GGGTCAGAGGTCGGTCAGGGTGCGGATCTGCTCGCTGGCCTCGGTGAACGCCTCCTGCGGATCGTTGCCCGACAGGATGTTGGTGTAGGCGTTGGTCCAGGCCTCCCAGACCGAGCCCATCTGCGGGATGGCCGGCATCGGACGGCCGCTCTCACCGGCGGCACCGAACCCGGCGACGTCGGGGTCATCGGCGACCTGGTCGAGTGCGGCCTGCAGCGCCGGCGGACGGGCGCCCGCCTCGAACAGGCCGATCTGCGCCTCCTCGGTGCCCATGAAGTCGAGCACGAAGGTGCGTGCGGCCAGGTCGTTCTCGGCGAAGGCCGAGACCATGAAGCCCTGGACACCGACGAAGGGGCCGGCGGGGTTGCCGTCCACGGTCGGCAGCGGTTCGACGACGTAGTCGACATCGGGGAACGACGCCAGCGCCCACGGGCCGGTCACGGCGAAGGGCGTACGACCGGCCGCGAACGACTCGATCATGACGTCGTAGTCGACGTCCTGGCTGATGAACCCCTCGTCGGACATCTCACCGAACAGTTCGGCGGCACGCAGGCCACCCTCGGTGTCGAGCCCGAGGTCGTCGGCGACGTAGCTGCCGTCGTCGTTCTGGCCGAAGACGTAGCCACCGGCGCCGGTCACGACCCAGTAGTTGTGGAACGGGTCGGGCTGCTGCCAGCCGACCGCGATGTCGGCGTCGCCGGCCTCGACCGCGGCCAGACCCATCTCGCGCATCTGCTCGAGGGTCTCGGGACGCTCGGGGGCGAGCTCGGTGTTGCGGATCAGGGCGATGTTCTCGATCGAGTACGGCAGGCCGTAGTTGGTGCCGTCGTAGTTGAAGGCCTGCGTGGCGACCTCGAGGTAGTCGCCGGCGGCGCCACCGAGGTCGAGCGGGGCGACCGCACCGTCGGAGGCGAGCTGGCCGAGCCAGTCGTGGGCGCCGATGAACACGTCGGGACCCTGGCCGGCGGGGCCCTGGACGCTGACGAGGTCGCGGATCTGGTCGAAGGGCACTTCCTGGACGGCGACGGTGATGCCCTGCTCCTCGCCGAACTGCGTGGCGAAGGGCTCGATCACGGGGGCGCGCGTGTCGTCGGCCCAGATCACGAGGTCGGCGTCGGCGCGGGCGATCTCCTCACCCTCGCCTTCCTCCTCGGGGGCGGCCTCTTCCTCGGTCTCTTCCTCGGCGGGCTCCTCGGTTTCCTCCTCGGAGGCCTCCTCGGTGGGCTCTGGTTCCTCGGTGGGCTCGTCGCCGCCACAGGCGGTCAGAACGAGTGCTGCGGCCGGCAGGACCGTCAGCCACTTCCTCCAGCTGGTCATCGTGACTCTTCTCCCGAACGGGCGTTGGGCCGGTCGGATGCCGGCCCGCATTCTGCCCGCCCACGTTAGCAAGATCTTTCACAAACTTGCTAGGAATTTTCGCAAACTCTTTCATCGCCCGGCCACGAGCGACTACGCTGTTTGTGTGAAACCACGTCTGCGCCACGTAGCCGACCTCGCCGGGGTCAGCCAGGCCACCGTCAGTCGCGTGCTCAACGGCAAGTCGGGCGTCTCCGAGACGACCCGACGTGAGGTGCTGGGCGCGCTCAACCAGCTCGGCTACGAGCCGGTCGGCGTCGCGCGCACCCGACCGCGTCGCGGCCTGGTCGGGTTGATCGTGCCGGAACTCGACAACCCGGTGTTCCCCCGCTTCGCGCAGGCGATCGAGTCGCGACTGGCCGGCGAGGGGCTGACGACCGTGCTGTGCACCTCGACGCCGGCCGGCATGGGTGAGTCCGACTACCTCGACGTCCTGCTCGACCACGACGTGTCCGGCGTGGTCATCGTCAGTGGCCTCGGCGCCGACAGCAGTGCCGCCGCCGACCACGCCCGCTACCTCGATCTGTTGGCACGGGGTGTGGCGACGGTGCTGGTCAACGGCCGCCCCGAGGGGCTCGCCGTGCCCGCCGTGACGGTCGACCACGCCGCCGCCGCGCGGATGGGTGTCGCACACCTCGCCGCACTCGGGCACCGGCGCATCGGGCTGGCGGTCGGTCCCCGGCGCTACCTGCCGAGCATCGACTTCCTCGCCGGCTACCGCCGGGGCATCGCTGACCTCGGCCAGGACGACGAGTTGGTCAGCGAGACCCTCTACGGCATCGAGGGCGGGCACGCCGCCGCGGTGCAACTGCTCGCGCGTGGCGTCACCGGGATCGTGTGCGGCAGCGACCTGATGGCCCTGGGCGCGATGCGCGCCGTCCGCGAGGCAGGGCGGCACGTGCCCGCGGAGGTGTCGGTGATCGGGTTCGACGACGCGGCGCCGAACGCCTACGTCCACCCGCCGCTGACCTCGATCCGGCAGCCGTTCGAGCCGATGGCCGCGGCGGCGGTGCAGTTGCTCAACGAGCAACCCGCCGAGAGCGGGCCCATGCCCGAACTGCGGTTCCGCCCCGAACTGGTCTCCCGCGCGTCCACCGGCCCCGCCCGGGTCGCGGCCGACGTCCCGGGGGCCTAGACCCCGATCGCACCACCTTCGCAGCGGGGGTCGCTGCCCGCCTCGTAGCCGCCTGCCGCGACACGGATCGCGTGGGCGTGGCCGGCCGAGTGCGACCGGCGCGGCAGTTCGCCGACCTGGTGTCCGCGAGCGCGCAGTCCCTCGGCGACGGCGGGGTCGGCGTCCGCTTCGACCGCGACCGAACCGTCGGCGACCTCGACGACGAGGCGTGGGGCACCGACCGCGTGCTGCGGGTCGGCGCCCCGGTCGACGAGGTGGCCCAGGATCTGGGCGTGGATCTGCGGTTGCGCGTCGCCGCCCATCGTCCCGAACACGAGCTCTGGTGTGCCGTCGCGCAGCGCCATCGCCGGGATCAGGGTGTGCATCGGCCGCTTGCCGGGTCCGATCGCGTTGGGGTCGTCAGGGTCGAGGCTGAAGTGGGCGCCCCGGTCGTGCAGGCCGATGCCGGTGCCCGGGACCACGACACCCGAACCGAAGCCGACGAAGTTGGACTGGATCAGGCTGACCAACAGGCCGTCGCGGTCCGCGGCGCACAGGTAGGCGGTGCCTCCCGGGGCGGGCCGCGTGGGCGGCCACGGACCGGCGCGGTCGGGGTCGATGGCGGTGGCGAGCGCGTCGAGGCGGGAGGGCGCGAGCAGGTCGTCGACGGCGACGGTCATGTGGCGCGGGTCGGCGAGGTGGTCCTGGCGGTCGGCCATGGCGGCGCGGATCGCCTCGACCTGCAGGTGTGCCGCCGCGGCCGGGTCGTCGGGCAGTCGGTCGCCGATCCGGTCGAGGATGCCCAGGGTGGTCAGGGCCGTGACCCCCTGGGTGGGCGGCGGCAGTTCGAGGACCTCGAGGTCGCGGTAGCACCCGGACAGGGGCGTGACGTGCTCGACCTCGTGGGCGTCGAGGTCGGCGGCCGTCATGGTCGAGCCGTTGGCCCGCAGGACCTCGACGATCGCGTCGGCGATCCGTCCGTTGTAGAAGCCGGCGGGGCCGTCGTCGGCGATGGCGCGCAGCGTGTCGGCGAGGTCGGACTGGACGAAGCGACTGCCGGCCTTCATGCGGCCGTAGTGGTGGGCCCAGTTCGGTTGGTCGCCGAGTCGGGCGGCAGCACGTTGTGGGTACTCGGCGCCGTGCGGGCTGAGCAGGAACCCCTCGGCGGCGAGGTGGATCGCCGGGCCGGCGACGTCGCCGAACGAGCGGCTGCCGAATCGGTCGAGCAGGTCGAACCAGCCGGCGACCGCGCCGGGGACCGTGACCGGCAGCGCGCCGAAGGTGGGCATCCCGGCCGTACCGGGGAACGAGACGCTGCTGTCGCCGTCTCCCGCCTCGATGGCGGCGCGGACGGCGTCCGGCGTCGCGCCCTGCGGCGCCGCACCGACGCTGACGACCCCGTTGGCCCGGCCGTCCCACACGATGGCCAGCAGGTCGCCCCCGACGCCGCAGTGGTAGGGCGTGACGACGGACAGCACGAGGTTGGCGGCGACGGCCGCGTCCACCGCGTTGCCGCCGGCGGCCAGCACCTGCGCGCCGGCGCTGGAGGCGAGGTGGTGGGGGCTGGCAACGACCCCGTTCGAGAACCGGCGTGCCGTCACGTCGTCACCGTTCGCCTCGCCGCCTGTGGACGAGCCGCACCCTAGAGGCCGGAGTGTCGCACCGGCCGCCTACGGTCGACGGCGAATGGTCCAACCGTGGGGGCGGGAAGACCGCGAGTCCGAGATGAGCCGACACCGCTACCCCGAGCAGCAGTTCCGCGACGCCGTCGCGGACCCGGACACC
>DATHUR010000185.1:0-12253 GCA_035462025.1 Egicoccus sp.
GGACGCGGCTCGACCGTCGTGCAGTGGTCGCTGCTGCTGTTCTCGCCGCTCGGCTCCGAGGAGCAGAGCGTGAGCTACACCGCGTACGTCAACGACGCGGTCGTACCGGAGGCCGTGGCGCAGATCCTGCCCGTCGACTCCCGCTCGTTCGGATCGCTGGCCGCCACGGCCGCGTCCTACAAGGGGGCCGTCGAGTCGACGCGCACCCTGACGGTGAACGGTGTGCTGATCGACGGCAACGTGCAGTTGCTGGCCGAGGGCGCCGCGAAGCTGTTGGACGGGCTCGGCCAGCTCGCGGACGGTGCGACGCAGCTCGCCGACGGTCTGAACGCGACCGCGATCCCGGGAGCCCGCCAGCTCGCGGACGGCACGACCACGGCCCGTGACGGCAGCCGCGAGCTCGCCAATGGCGTGAACCGGATCGGTGCCGGGGCGGGCCAGCTCGCCGACGGTGCCAACACGGCCAAGGCCGGCGGTGACCGGCTCGCCGCCGGTGCGTCGGACGCCAACGCTGCGTTCGCGGCCCGGATCCTGCCCGGCGCGGCCCAGATCGAAGGCGGCCTGTCCGCCATCGAGGCCGGCATGGTCCAGCTCGGTGCGGGTACGGCCCAGGGCGCCCCCGCGGCGATCGCGGGTCTGCCGCAGCTCGCCGACGGGGCCACCGCGCTGTCGGGCAGCATCTACGCCGGTGCCGGTGCCTGCGACCTCGCCGCGGTGCAAGCGGGCCAGTGCGGTCTGCTGGGCTCGCTCGAGGTCGCCGACGCCCTGTTGCAGCAGGCGCTGCCGGGCCTGACCGCCGCGTGCGGAGCCTCCCCGGCCCTGGCGCCCGCCTGCCAGGCGGTCGGCGGTGCGCAGCAGATCGTCGGCGGCGCCACCGCCAACCTCGACGCGGCCAAGGCCCAGGTCGACCAGCTGGTCGCCGGCGCGACGGCACTGAAGGGGCTGGTGCCGCTGCTCGAGGCGTACGCGACCAACTTCGGGACGGCGGATGCACCGGGGCCGCTGCTCAAGGGCGTCAAGGACCTCTCCGCTGGTGCGACGGCGCTCAACGCCGGTCTGCAGCAGTTCCAGGCCGACGCACTCGAGCCGTTGGTCGCCGGGAGCAAGCAGATCGCCGATGGCCTGCCGCAGCTCGCCGACGGTGCCAACCAGCTCGCCGACGGGGCCGTTCAGGCCGTGGACGGGGCCAACCGTCTGGCCGAGGGCCTGGTCCGGATCGAGGACGGCGCAAGCCGTCTGGCCAGCGGGCTCGGAGACGCCGGCGACGGTGCCGGTGAACTCGCGGTCGGGCTGCGCTCCGCGCAGGACGGCGGCCGGCAGATCGCCGACGGCACCGTGAAGCTGTCCGAGGCCGGGATGCAGAAGCTGATCGAAGGCGTCAGTGACGCCTCGGCGGGTTCGTCGCTGCTCTACAACACCATCAAGGCGATCGACGCCCGTGGCCGCGCCGGAGACGGGCTGGCCTACGGCACCGTCGAGGGTGCCGACGCCAGCGCGGTCTACAAGTTCGAGATCGCCGGCGTCGGCAGCACGGACGACTCCGGTGCCTCGGCCGCCGTACAGGCCGCGCTGATGGTCGGCCTGTTCCTGGCGGCCGGCGCGCTCGGGCTCGGGCTGCGCCGCCGTCTGAACTGACCGATCGGTACGCACCATGTGGGGCGGGACCAGTGGTCCCGCCCCACGGCGTCGTGTGGGGCCGCGCCACCGGATAGCGTCCGTTCCCGATGACACCGACGACGAGGTGCTCCGTGAACGAGCCGGCCCGGTGGTACCACCTGCAGGGACAGGACCAGCACGGACCGCTGGACCTCGAGACCATGCGCCGCCTCGTCATGCACGGCACGATCCGGTCCGACACCTACGTGTGGGCCGACGGCATGCCGGACTGGCTGCCCGCCCGGGAGGTCCCGGCCGTGACCCCGCCCGCCGAGGTTCGCGAGGGCCTCGAACACTGGCGGTAGGTTCCGCCGTATGAGTGATCACACCACCGCCACCAACCCGATCGACGTCCTGCGCGCCCGCGGGTTCGTCCAGGACGTCACCGACGAGGCCGGCCTTCGCGACCTCTTCGCCGCCGGACCGGTCACCTACTACGTGGGCTTCGATCCGACCGCCTCGTCGCTGCACGCCGGCAACCTGGTCGGGATGATGGCCATGGCCTGGCTGCAGCGGCTCGGCCACCACCCGATCGCCCTGGCCGGCGGCGCCACCGGTCGCATCGGCGACCCGTCGGGCCGCGACACCGAACGCGAGATGCTCGACGAGACCGTCCTGCAGGCCAACCTCGCGGCGATCCGACGTCAGCTCGGCCAGGTCGTCGACCTGTCCGAGGGGCACGGCATCCTCGTCGACAACTACGACTGGACCGGTTCGCTCGGCTTCCTCGAGTTCCTGCGCGACGTCGGCAAGCACTTCTCGGTCAACGCGATGATCGCCCGCGAGTCGGTCAAGCGGCGCCTCGAGTCGCGCGAGCAGGGCCTGTCGTTCACCGAGTTCAGCTACCAGTTGCTGCAGGCCAACGACTTCGCCCACCTGTTCGCCACCCACGGCTGCCGGCTGCAGGGCGGCGGGTCGGACCAGTGGGGCAACATCACCGCCGGCATCGACCTGACCCGTCGCGTCCACGGCGAGCAGGTCTACGGGCTGACGTGGCCGCTGCTGACCACGGCCGACGGCGCCAAGTTCGGCAAGTCGGCCGGCAACGCGGTCTGGCTCGACCCCGAGCTCACCTCGCCGTACGCCTACTACCAGTACTGGCTCAACGCCGCCGACGCCGACGTGATCCGCTTCCTCAAGCTGTTCACCTTCCTCGACCTCGACGAGATCGCCGACCTCGAGGCGCGCCACGAGGCCGACCCGAAGGCTCGCGAGGCGCACCGCGTGCTCGCGCGCGAGGCCACGCGGGTCATCCACGGTGACGCGGGGGTCGAGGCGGCCGAGCGTGCGACCGGCGTGCTGTTCGGCGACCAGCCCTTCAGCGGCCTCGACGACGCCACCCTGAGCGCCGCGTTCGAGGAGGCGCCGTCGGTCGTGCTCACGCGGACCCGGCTCGACGAGGGGCTCGGCGTGCTCGAGCTGCTGACCGAGGTCGGCGCTTCGAAGTCCAACGGCGAGGCGCGCCGGCTGGTGCAGCAGGGCGGCGTGAAGATCAACAACGTGACGGTCGACGACCCGACGTTGCAGGTCGGAGCCGAGCACCTCGCCAGCGAGCGCACCGTGGTCGTCCGTGTCGGCAAGAAGCGCTACTTCCTCGCGAGGTTCCACTAGCGGGTCGCCCGCGGCGGGCGCGGAGGCAGCATGGAACGCACCGTCCTTCGCGGCCTGGCGGTCTTCCGCTGGCTCGCGTGGGCGTGGATGGCGGTCGTGCTGGTGCTCGCCCGCCGCGCCCTCGACCGGCCCGTCGTCGCGGTCGCCCTCGTCGCCCTCGCCCTCGGCGTGACGGCCTGGACCTCGGCGCTGCTGCGGCGGGACCATGCGCGGCTGTGCCGGCCACCGGCGGTCGGCGCCGAGGTGGCGGTCGCGATGGCGCTGCAGTTGGCCGACGGATTCGTGTATCGCCAGCCCCACGTCTTCTCCGGCGAGCAGCCCCTCGGAGTCGCATGGCCGATCGCGGGCGTGCTCGCCTCCGGGATCGCGTTCGGCCCGCTGACGGGTGCGGTCACCGGCGTGCTCATGGGGGTCGGTCGGGCCGTGTCGTCGTTCGCCTACGCACCTGCCCCTGCCGGCGACGTGGTCGTGCTCGGCCTCGAGCCGGTGTCGTTGCTGTCGCTGGTCACCACGACCGTGATGTATGCCCTGGCCGGCGGCGCCGGCGGCCACGCGATGCGACTGATCCGACGTGGCGAGCAGCGCATCGCGGCGGCCGAACGCGACCTCGCCGACGCGCGCGCCCGCGAAGGGGTCGCCCGGCGCCTCCACGACGGCGTCCTGCAGACCCTCGCGCTGGTCCAACGACGCAGCGACGACCCGCAACTGGTCGACCTCGCGCACGAACAGGACCGCGACCTGCGCCGCTTCCTGTTCGGGCCGGCGGCTGGGGAGACGGGGGACCCAGCCCGGATCTCAGAGAACCTGCGTGAGATGGCCGACCGTCACGAACGGACCTTCACGACCAGGGTCGAGGTGCTGGTCCCCGACGACCTGCCGGCGCTCGACGAGGCGGTCGAGTCGGCCCTGCTCGGGGCGGTCGGTGAGGCGCTCAACAACGTCGGCAAGCACGCCGGTGCGTCGCGCGTGGTCGTCTACCTCGAACCGGACGACGACGGCGTGTTCTGCTCGGTGCGCGACGACGGGGCCGGCTTCGACCCGGCCGCGGTCACCGCGGGCGTCGGGCTGACCCGCTCGGTCCGGGCACGCATCGAGGAGGTGGGCGGCGAGGTCGAGGTCGACAGCGCCGTCGCCCGCGGCACCGAGGTCCGGCTGCGGGTACCGGTCAGCCCGCCGCACTGAGCACGCCGTCGCGCCAGCGCCGGACGGCCGCGCGCGATCGCAGGTGCACGACCTCGACGCCGGGAGGCGGCGCGTCGACGAGGAGGCGCTGCCGGTACTTGCGGCGGTGCTCGCCGTGGCGGGTCACCGACCACAGCACGATGTTGCGCTCGGGGTCGACCGAGAGCAGGTTGCGCCACTGCTCGCGGTTGCCGTTCCACAACTCCTGGCGACGGACGGCGCGCAGCAGCGAGCGACGCACGATCCTCGGCGTCACCACGTGCCGCGGCAGGTCGAGCCACACGATCGTGTCGGCGCGTGCCCACACGAGGTCGCGGACGGCGCCGTAGTTGCCGTCGGTCACCCACCGGTCGTCGGCGACCAGCGGCGCGACGCGGTCACGGAAGACGTCCTCCGGCAGCGGCGTCCAGCCCGGCTGGTGGAAGATGGCGTCGAGTTCGACGTGCACCAGCCCCAGACCCGCGGCCAACTGCCGCGCCAGCGTCGACTTGCCGCTGCCGGCGTTGCCGACGATCGCGACCCGCTGCACTGCCTGCCTCCCCCTCACGAGCCGGCCGACGCTAGCCGGACGTAGGCTGGGTCGCCCGGAGCGAACAGGACCCGCGTGGAGCAGCAGGCGAAGGTGCGGCGGCCTCCGGTCCGGGTCGTGCTGGCCGACGACCACCCCGTCTGGCGTGACGGCGTCCGGGCCGACCTCGGCACGGGGTTCGAGGTGGTCGGCGAGGCATCGGACGCCGACGAGGCGATCGCGGTCATCCGCGACACGGCACCGGACCTCGTCGTGTGCGACGTGCAGATGCCGGGCGGCGGCGGCCTGGCCGTCGTTCGCGCCTGCGCCGGCGAGACCCGCATCGTGATGCTGACCGTCAGCGAGCAGGAGCGCGACCTGCTCGACGCCGTGGCCGCGGGCGCTGTCGGCTACCTCGTCAAGTCGACCCCCGGCGAGGAGCTGCGCAGCGAGCTGCGCCGGGCGGCGGCCGGTGAGCCGGTCTTCTCGCCGTCGCTCGCGATGCTCGTCCTCGGCGAGTTCCGGCGCCTCGCCAAGCAGGCGACCGGGACCAACCCGCTGACCGAGCGGGAGCGCGAGGTGCTCCAGCACGTCGCGCGCGGCTACCCCTACCGCGAGGTCGGCGAACGCCTGCACATCGCGCCGAAGACGGTCGAGAACCACGTGCGCAACATCCTCGACAAGCTGCAGCTCAACCGGCGCCAGGAACTGGTGCGCTACGCGATCGAGCACGGCATCGAATGAGCGCTCGACCGGGTCCCGTCCCGCGGCGTGCGGTCCTGGTCGCCCGACCGCTCGACCAGGGCACCGCTCGGCCGACAGGGACACGACCGGTCCCGGCATCCGGAGGTCACGACGTCCGCCTCCCCGCTCTCGACCCGTCATGCCGTTGCGCGGCGTGCCGGTGACCTCCTGCTGCGCCCGGCGCCCGCCATCGGCAGGCGTGTCCGCGGGCTGGCGCTGGCGGGGATGCTGGTCTTCGGTGGGGTGCTCGGACTCGTCGCCCAACCGGCCGGTGTCGGCCGTGGGCTCCCGACGGCCCCGCTGTCGGTGATCTCGGCCCTGGCGGTGCTCATCGGGGTGGTGCTCGCCCGGAACTGGGATCGACTGCCCGCCTGGACCCACCACCCTGCCGTCGCGCTGGCGAGTGCGTCGATCTGCCTGAGCGCCTGGTTGGCGGGGCCCGGGTCGGCGGGCCTGGCGGTGGCGACCCCGCTGTTCGTGGCCGCCCTGTATGCCGGCTTCTTCTTCTCGCTGGCAGCTGCCGCCGTGCACGGCACGTTCGCCATGTTCGCGCTCAGCCTGGCGTTTGCTCAGCACGGGCAACCGTTTCTGTTCGAGGTGACCCTGCTCGCCGGTGTCAGCGGCGCGATCGCCGTGTTCAGCCACGGGCTCGCCCACGGTCGTGCCCGCACCGAGATCGACCCGCTGACCGGCGCGTACAACCGGCGCGGGCTCGAGCGCGCGCTCGACGAGGCCGCCGCCCACGCCGATGCGTCGGCGACCCCTTTGGCCGTGGCGCTGCTCGACCTCGACGACTTCAAGCGGCACAACGACCTGCACGGTCACGAGGAGGGCGACGCCGTCCTGGTCACCAGCGTCAGCGCCTGGCAGGAGCTGCTGCCGCCGGGTGCCGCACTGGCACGCCTCGGCGGGGACGAGTTCGTGGTGGTGATGCCCGGCCTGGGCCTCTCCGCGGCCCGGCGGCTGCTGGACGCCTTGCGACGCGCCGTGCCCCCGCCGGTGCGATGCTCGGCCGGCGTGGCCGCGTGGCGGCCGGGCGACACGCAGTCGCTGGTGCTCGGACGGGCCGACACCGCGCTGTACGCGGCGAAGGAGAGCGGCCGCGACCGCACGAGCGTGGTCGGCGACGAGTCCGCCCGTGCGGCCGAGGTGTGGCGGGCCATCGAGGGCGGCGAGTTCACCCTCCACTACCAGCCCGTGACGCTGCTGGGCACCGGCCAGATCGCGGGCGTCGAGGCACTGGTCCGCTGGCAGCACCCGGTCGAGGGGCTGCTCGGACCCGGCGAGTTCCTGCCCGTCGCCGAGCGCTGCGGCGCCATCCACGCCCTCGGGCGGTGGGTGCTCGACGAGACCTGCCGGCAGGTCGCCGTCTGGCGCGAGACGCTGCCGGCCGCGGCACACCTGGCCGCCGGCGTGAACGTGAGCACGACCCAGTTGCACCGGGCGGAGTTCGTCGACGACGTCGCCGCGGCGCTGCGACGCCACCACCTCGCGCCGCGCGTCCTGACGCTCGAGATCACCGAGGAGGCCTTCGAGGGCGCGCCGGAGCACCTCGCGGCGCTGGCCTGGCGCCTGCGGGACCTCGGCGTCTACCTCGCCATGGACGACTTCGGCACGGGACACTCGTCGCTCGCCCGGTTGCAGGACCTGCCGTTCAACGTGCTCAAGATCGACCGGTCCTTCGTCGGCGCGCTCCAGCCCGGGCAGCAGAGCGAGAACGTCTTCGACGCCATCGTCGCCCTGGCCGAGAGCCTCGGCATGCGCACCGTCGCCGAGGGCATCGAGACCGCCGCCCAACTCGACGTGGTCACCCGCAGCCGGTGTACCTGGGCGCAGGGCTTCGCCCTCGGGCGCCCGATGCCGGCCGAACGCCTCGCACAGGTGCTCGCCGGGGCCGACGACCGGTCGACCGAGCGGGTCGGCTGACACCCGACGCGGGCTGCTCCCTAGGCTTGCCCGCGCGGCCCAGCGTGACGGGTCGCGGGGAGGCAGCGGCATGGCCGAGTTCGTCGGAGCGGTCGACCAGGGCACGACCAGCACGCGGTTCATGGTGTTCGACCACGACGGAACCGAGGTGGGCCGCCACCAACTCGAACACGAACAGATCCTGCCGCGCGCCGGCTGGGTCGAGCACAACCCCGTCGAGATCTGGGAGCGCACGGCGTCGGTGCTGCGCACGGCCCTCAACCGTCTGGGTCTGTCCGCGGGGGACCTCGCCGCGCTCGGTATCACCAACCAGCGCGAGACCACCGTCGTGTGGAACCGGCGGACGGGTCGGCCCTACCACAACGCGATCGTGTGGCAGGACACGCGCACGGACGGCATCGCCGCGCGGCTGGAGCGGGAGGGTCACGGCGACCTGATCCGCCGTCGGGCAGGTCTGCCGCCCGCGACGTACTTCTCGGGCGGCAAGATCCAGTGGCTGCTCGACCACGTCGACGGGCTGCGTGCCGACGCCGAGCGCGGTGACGCGGTCTTCGGCACCACCGAGACCTGGCTGCTGTGGCACCTGACCGGCGGCACCGACGGCGGCATCCACGTCACCGACGTGACCAACGCCTCGCGGACCATGCTGATGGACCTCGAGACGCTCGACTGGGACGACGAACTGCTCGCGGTGTTCGGGATCCCCCGCGCCATGCTGCCCGAGATCCGGCCGTCCTCCGACCCTCAGGGATATGGCGTCACGCGGGCCGGTGGCCCGATCGAGGGCGAGGTGGTGTTGACGGCCGCGCTCGGCGACCAGCAGGCGGCGATGGTCGGACAGGTCTGCTTCGCGCCGGGCGAGGCCAAGAACACCTACGGCACCGGCAACTTCCTGCTGCTCAACACCGGCACGGAACCGGTCCGCTCCGAGCACGGCCTGCTCACCACGGTCTGCTACCGCTTCGGGGACGCCGACCCGGTCTATGCGTTGGAGGGCTCGATCGCGGTGACCGGCTCGGCGGTGCAGTGGCTGCGCGACCAACTCGGCATCATCCGCGACGCCGCCGAGTCCGAGTCGCTGGCGCGGCAGGTGCCCGACAGCGGTGGGGTCGTGTTCGTCCCGGCCTTCTCGGGCCTGTTCGCGCCGTACTGGCGCTCGGACGCGCGCGGCGCCATCGTCGGGTTGTCGCGGTTCAACACCCGCGCCCACCTCGCTCGCGCCACCCTCGAGGCGATCTGTTACCAGTCGAAGGACGTCGCCGACGCCATGGCCGCGGACTCAGGGGTGGCGCTCGAGGTGCTCAAGGTCGACGGCGGGGTGACGGCCAACGACCTGTGCATGCAGATACAGGCCGATGTCCTGGGTGTGCCCGTCAGCCGCCCCGCCGTGACCGAGACGACCGCGCTGGGTGCCGCCTATGCCGCCGGTCTCGCGGTCGGCTACTGGCGCGACACCGACGAGTTGCGCGCCAACTGGAACGAGGACGCCCGCTGGGAGCCGACCTGGAGCGACGAGCAGCGTGCGGCGGGCCACGCCCGCTGGAAGGACGCCGTCGGCCGCACGCTCGACTGGGTCGAGGTGGAGTAGCGCCGGGGTCGGTCCGGCCGTAGCTGCCGCGACCGATGAGTTGCGTGGCCGGCGGTCGTCCACCTCCGGCAGCCGACGCCCGCGACCAGCGACCAGGAGCACCAGAGACCATGCGACTCACTCTCACCCACTTCGTGACCCTCGACGGCGTCCAGCAGGGGCCGGGCGCGCCCGACGAGGACACGACCGGTGGCTTCGACCGCGGCGGCTGGATGGTCCCGCACATGGACCAGGCGTTCGTGGACCTGGCGGCCGGCTGGCTCGAGGCGGCCGACGGGCTGCTGCTCGGGCGGCGCACCTACGAGGAGTTCGCCGCGGCGTGGCCGGCCAACGACGACCCCGACGACCCGTTCGCCGCGCGCATGAACGCCCTGCCCAAGTACGTCGCCTCGCGCACCATCACCGAGACGCCGTGGTCGCCGGTGACCGTGCTCGACGGCGACGTCGCCGCGCGCGTGCGGGAACTCAAGGAGCGGCCCGGCCGGGAGTTGCAGGTCCATGGGTCGGCGCGCTTGGCACGGGCGCTGCTGGCTGCCGGGTTGGTCGACGCCGTTCGGTTGGTGGTGGCGCCAACGGTGCTCGGCAAGGGCCGTCGACTGTTCGCCGACGATGGGCCCGCGCTCGGCATGCGCGTCACCGGGTCCACCACCACCCCGGGTGGGCTCACCGTCCTGGTGCTCGAGAGCGTGGGGTCCGCCCGGACGGCCGCATACGACGGCGTCGGCTCGGTCGGCGCCGGTGCCCCCGGCTCGGATCCGCCGTCGGCCTGACGTCACGCCGCCGGGCACCGTCCACAGCCGGATCGAGGTTTTCCGGCCGCACGTCACGCCGGCCGCCTAGCGTGCGCGGTTGTGAGCGGACGGGGTGTCCGGTACCGTGCCAGCGCCCGTGTTCGGCGTGCGTTTCGTGCGTGCGCCGGCGAAACGACGTCAGAACCCGTTTCCGGGCAGCACCCCTGCTCCCACCGGCGATCCAAGCGTGCGCGCACGCGGATCGCGTCCGTGGGGGCCACCCGCCGCCGTCGGTCACGACCACGTGCCCGACAGGCGGCATCGGCCGCGCCACCCGGCGCGGACGAGATCAGACCACGGGAGGTGCAGCATGCGCCGCTACGAGACCATGATCATCATCACCGACACGCTCGAGGAAGAGGCCGCTGTCGCCGCCTTCGACCGTGCCAAGGAGATCCTCGCCCAGCAGGGCGGGACGCTGCTGGACGAGGCCTGGTGGGGCCGCCGCAAGTTCGGCTACGAGATCAACAAGCGCGACTTCGGCTTCTACGGCGTCCTCGACTACGAGGCGACCACCGAGGCGGTCGACGAGCTCGAGCGTCTGCTCAAGATCTCCGACGACATCGTGCGCTTCAAGACGGTGCGTCCGGAGCTGCGTGTCCGCAGCGCCTGACCCGGCCGGCATCGCGTCCGCTCACGCGATTCGACCTGACCAGCCGCTCGACGCGAGGAGCCCACTGTGGCGTTCGAGAGCAACTTCATCACGTTCATCGGCAACCTGACCGACGACCCCGAACTGCGCTTCACCGGTGGCGGGGCCGCCGTGGCCACGTTGCGTGTCGCCTCCAACCGCCGGTTCACCGACCGGGCGGGCCAGCAGCAGGAGGAGACCACCTTCCTCAACGTCAACTGCTGGCGTGACCTGGCCGAGAACGCGGCCGAGTCGCTGCACAAGGGCGATCGCGTCATCGTGATCGGCCGCGTGCGCGTCCGCAGCTACGACAACGCCCAGGGACAGACCGTCTGGGTCACCGAGATCGAGGCCGACGAGATCGCCCCGAGCCTGCGTTGGGCACGCGCCCAGGTGGCGCGCACCAGCGGCTCGTCCGGTGGTGGCGGCAACAGCGGTGGCGACTTCGCGCCCCCCCCGCCCTCCGACGACGACGTCCCGTTCTAGACCACCCCACAACGACCGACACGACCTTCGCCCGAGCGCATGGCGCCGGGCCATCGAGGAGTAGCCAATGCCTCCCAAGCCCAAGAAGGCCCGCAAGCCCCGGAAGGACAAGCCCTGTCCGGTGTGCAGCCAGGGCATCGAGTACGTCGACTACAAGGACCTGTCGCTGCTCAAGCCCTTCCTGAACGAGCGCGCCAAGATCAAGGCCCGTCGCACCTCCGGCGTCTGCGCGCAGCACCAGGCCCAACTCTCCGGCGCGATCAAGAACGCCCGCGAGATGGCGCTGATCCCCTACACGAGCCGCTAGGAGTCGCCCGATGAAGGTCATCCTGAAGGACGAGGTCGACAACCTCGGGCTCGCGGGCGACGTCGTCGACGTCACCGACGGCTACGGCCGCAACTTCCTGCTCCCGCGTGGGCTGGCCATCCTGGCCAGCAAGGGCGCGATGAAGGAAGCCGAGGCCCTCACCCGGTCGCGCAAGGCCAAGGAGTCCAAGACGCTCGGGTCGGCCCAGGCCGCCCGCGAGACGCTCGAGGCCCGCACCCTGCGCATCGAGTCCCGCGTCGACGAGCGCGGCCACCTCTACGGGTCGGTCAGCGCCAACGACGTGCAGCGCGTGCTGCGTGAGCGTGGCCACGAGATCGAGCGCAAGCGCATCGAACTCAAGGGCACGATCAAGTCGATCGGCACCTACGAGATCCCGGTGCGGGTCCACCCGCAGGTGACCGCCACGGTCACCGTCGAGATCGTCGACGCCGAGGGTCGCATCACGCTGCGCGACGGTGCGGTCATCGACGCCGACGCGATCGAAGAGGTCGCCGCGGATGTCGCAGCCGACAGCGACACTGGCGTCGAGGCACTCACCGAGCAGGCACTCGAGGCGGCTGCTGCCCTCGAGGCCGAGCAGGCCGAGGCCGCGACCGGCACCGACGAGACCGAGGGCGCTGCCACGGTCACCGCAGACGACGAGGGTGAGGACGCCGAGGAGGCGTGAGGAGGAGGCCACGTGAGGTGGTTGCCGTCCACGGACGCACACCCGCATGAGTGACTTCCCCCCGCCCCCGAGCGGACCACTCGACGCACCGGCATCGGCCGGCCCCCGCGGCAACGGGTCGGCGGGACGCGGTTA
>DATHUR010000186.1:0-6975 GCA_035462025.1 Egicoccus sp.
GGCGCGGTCGGCGCCCGGTGATCCGATCAGCGCGAGCGTGTCGGCGGCGTGCGCGCGGACGGCGGCCGTGCCACCGTGGCGCAGCGCGCCGACCAGCGCGGGGACGGCGTCCGCACCGAAGTGGGTCAGGGCCACGGTGAGGCTGTTGCGCTGCTCGGACGACCCGCGCGACAGCTCGGCCACCAGCGCCGGCACCGCCGCGGGATCCCGGGCCTGGGCCGCGGCCCAGTAGGCGCGCGCGGCGACCGCGTCGACGGGGTCGGCCACCAGCGGGATCAGCCGGGCACCGTCCTCGAAGGCGCCGACCTTGCTGAGGGTGTGGATCGCCTGGAGCCGGGCGAGCCAGCGCGGGCTGTGCAGCGCGTCGCGGACCAGCGGCAGTGCCGCGTCCTGGATGCGCAGCACCGCCCAGGTCAGCGTCTCACGGATGGCGAAATCGCGCTCCATCCCGAACCGGGCGACGAGCGCGGCCGCGGCGTCCTCGCGTCGCGCCTCCCCCAGCTCCAGCGCCGCGCGCAGGCGGACGTCCGGGTCCGCGTCGCCGAGCAGGTCGATGAGGTCCTCCGCGTCGGTCGTCATGTCGGTGTCAGCTTCGTGCGGCGGTCGGCGACGAGACGGGCGAGTCGGTGCCGCCGACGCTCGTCGAAGGGCAGCGAGTCGAGGTCCGGCAGCCAACGGTCGACCCGCTCGGTCAGGTCCGCGAGCATGCGTCGGACCGCCCGCTCAGGGACGCCCACCGCGTCGGCGGCAGCGACGAAGGAGCGCCACGTGACGTCCTCGCGGATCCGCCCGTCGATGCTCAGCGCCATGGTGGTGTCGCCATACGGGTGGGAGCTCGGCAGGTCGTAGGCCGGGCTCACACGCCATTCCCCGCTCGACAGCCGCAGCACCGAGAAGTTCTTCGCGTGCGCGTCCCCGTTGCCGGTCAGGTACGCGAACGCGACCTGACGCAGCAGGTCCCGCGCGGCCACGACCGGCGCGTCGGTGACGGAGGCCAGCGCACGCACGACCTCCTCGGTCGTGACGAGGTACTTGTCGGCCGGGTAGCGACCCAGGACCTGGCACGCGTCCTCCTGCGCGACGCGCACGAGCCGGTCGGCGACGGGCAGGCGGTCGAACCGTTCGACGAGCAGGCCCACCTCGCCGTCGCGGTCGCGCACCAACTCGGCGTTCGCGACGGGCAGCCCGCTGCGCCGGGCCGCTTCGAGGAAGAACGCCTCGTTCTCGACCAGGTGCGGGAACTCGGGCGGGTTGAGCTTGAGCAGGAACTGCCGGCGTGAGCCCGCCACCGGGAAGGCGATCATGCGGCCCGAGATCTTGTCCTGGACACCGGGGAGTGCCACGCGGTCGAGCAGCGCGGCATCCGACCCGACTGCCGCACGGAACAACTCCCTGAACGACACCTGTTCCGACGCGTCGACCTCGGGTGGGCCAGGCTCGTCGGGTGCCGGGGAAGCTCCGGCCGGTACCACGCGGGCGTGGCCGACCGCGTCACCACCGACCGCGAGCAGCAGCGTCAACTCGTCGTCGGCCGAGGTCTTGACGGCGGCTCGGACGGCCAGCAGACGTCGCCCCTCGGGCAGCAGGCCGGCGAAGAACGGCGGCAGTGCGCCCGCCGGCGTCAGGACCTCGGTCGCGGCGAGCGGCAACGTGGTGGCGACCGGTGGGCCGCCGCCGGCCAGGTAGTCGTCGAGGTAGCGAAACGACGTGCCGGCGGACGTGCGACGAAGCTGCGCCGCCAGGACGTCACCGACGTAGACGTCGGCGACCTCGACGCCGCGTAGCTGGTGCAGGTCGGTGTTCACGTGGCCGGCTCGCCGTCATGACGCCGCGGTTGCACGGCGAGTTCGAGCCCGAGGACCTCGAGCACGGCGACGACGCGATCCATCTGGACGCTGGGCTTGCCGGCCTCCAGGGTGTGCACGAACCGCGTGGACACCCCGGCCAGGTCGGCCAACTCGTCCTGGCGCAGGCCGAGGTCGCGACGTCGCTGCCGCACCACCGGACCCAGTTCCACGTGTCCCTCGCTTGCACGAACGTGCATGATCGAGCAGTGAACGGCGCGATCGTGGCCCTGTCAAGCGATTCTTGATCGATCGTGCATATCAGGGGGCTAAGACAGGGGTACGACCGCCGCCTATCGAGGATTCCTGCACGTACGTGCACCTGTGATGGGGATCACCAGCGGTTGTGGACGTCCTCGGCCCAGCCGACCAGGTCGGTCACCGCGACCTCGGCGCCGGAGTCGTCGACCACCGTGCCCGACCAGTGGCCGAAGCACTGGTGGGTCTTCGACGCGAAGACCTTGAGGTCGGTGACCGAGCGCCTGAGGTGGAACGGCGTGAAGGTCAGTTCGACCGTGTCGCCGGTGACCCGCCACGGCGCCATCCAGTCGCCCGGGGTGTAGTCCCAGGCCAGTTCCTCGCTGATCTTCGACAGGTGGCCGTCGACGACCAGTGCGTTCTCGACCGAGCCGGTGCCGTCGGTCCAAGTGCCGCCGACCTGGATCCCGATGGTGCGTCCGTCGACGATGCCCGACCCGGCGCCCCAGTTCCAGGTGACGTCGTAGGGCCAGCGGCCGCGGCCGTGGTCGAGCGTGGCGAAGGACTCCGCCGCCGGCACCTCGTGCTCGATGCCGTCGACGTGGATCGTGCCCGACGCGGGCCGGGCCACGTCCTTGACGGTGTACTGGAACAGGGTGTCGGTCCAGGGCACGACCACGCCGAGGCATTCGTGCCCGTCGGGTCGGTGCGCGACGACGTCCACCTCGACCTGCGGGCCCCGCGCGCGGATGCGTGTGCCGCCGGCGACCTCGTCGATCGCGATCTTGATCGCCTTCGTGCGGGTCCTGACCGGCCCCTGCCCGAGCGTGCCCGGGAGCCGGACGCTGCCGCCGAGCACCCCGATCGCGTCGTGGGCGATCGCCTCGCCGGAGCCGCGGTCGAGCAGCCAGATGCCGTGCACCGCGGCGTAGTCGATGTCGGAGGTGACCACCGAGACGACGTGGGTCGGCGTGGTGACCGCCCAGTACTCCCACCGCTTGTTGCGGCCGCGGCCACGCAGCCCGCGGCCGATCCCGTCGGTGGTGATCAGCGGCGTGCGCGTGAAGCCGACCGCGTCGGGGTTGAGCCGCCCGTCGGGCAGGGTCAACGACACGGCCCGGGTGATCTCGCGCTCGACGAGCGCTGGTCGCTTTTCGTCCATGGCCGCACCGTACGTCAGCCCGCTGTCTCGTCGCCGACGACGGGCTGGCGCAGGATCGTGCGGCGCTTGTCGGGTGCGACCTTGCGGAAGTCGCTGAGGTAGATCTCGTGGTGGGTGCCGTGCAGCCGCAGCCCGTTGGCGGGGATGAACTCGTCGTGCATGCGCGCGAGGACCTCGCCCTCGTCGTCGAACGAGCCGACGTGCAGGGTCTGCACGCAGCGGCCTTCGGACAGCGTCTCGAGGCGGACCTCGTGGAGCCGCGCCGGCGGGTCCGTCTTGGCCACCTGCGCGACGGCGGCGTCGAAGCGGTCGTGGTCGATCCAGTCGGGGACCATCAGCAGCAGCGTCCAGTCCCACCTCGACTTGTCGCGCGCCACCGTGAACGCGTCCATGTCGGCGGCCGACCACAGGCCCTCGAGCGGCGGGACGACGTAGTCGCGGTCGAGTTCGCGCTTGCTGGCGAACTTGAGCTTGTAGGCGAGCGGGTACAGCGTCTCGATCGCCTCGCCGAAGCCCGGCGCGGTGTTGGGGTCGCCGTGCCCGTCGATCATCAGGTACTGCAGGTCGGGCACCTCGACGATCTCGAACCGACCCTTCGGCGCCGTGTAGGTGGCGAGGGTTTTCTTGAAGTCGACCTTGTCCGCCATCGGACTCTCCTCGCGGCGCCCGCCCGACACCCCGTCGGCCCAGACTACGAGGCCCGCGGACGCCCGGTCGCGGATTCACGAGCGGCCCGGCAGGTCCAGTCTCGGCCAGTCGGCGAGGTCGGCGCGCAGTCGACGGTCGTGGGTGACGACCACGACCGCGGCCGGCGTGTGCTCGAACGCCTCGGTGAGCTCGTCGACCAGCGCGATGGACAGGTGGTTGGTCGGCTCGTCGAGCAGCAACGCGTGGGGTGCGGCGACCAGCGCGAGAGCGAGATCGAGCCGGCGCTGCTGCCCCATGGACAACTCGGCGACCGGCCGGCGACGGTCGGCGTCCGAGAGCAGCCCGAGTGCGCCGAGCGGCACGACCGGCCCATCGACGCCGGCGGCTCGCAGTGCTCGCACGCGTGCCTCGTAGACGTCGCGGGCGCTGCGCCGGTCGGCCGAACTGGACTCCTGGGCCACCAGCCCCAGGCGCGCTCGCGGCGCGATCGCGACCCGGCCTCGGTCCGGCGCCAATTCACCGGCCAGGACCGCCAGCAGAGTCGACTTGCCGGCGCCGTTCGGTCCGGTGATGAGCAGGCGTCCGCCGGGCTCGACCGACACCGACACCGGCCCGTCGAGCCGTCCGACTACGGCGACCTCCTCGGCGTGCAGCAGCGTCTGACCCGGCAGTGACGGCAGCGCCGGCATCTGGAACCGCAGGGGCGCCTGGGGTCGGGTCACCTCGTGGGCGGCCAGGTCCTCGATCCGCCGGTGCACTGCCCGGACCGTCCCCGCGGACCGGGTCGCGCGCTGGTGCTTCCCGGTCCCCTTCGGGGGCCGCCAACCGCCGGCCTGCAGGCGGTTCTGCGCGGTCGAGAGGTCGTCGGCCAGCCGCCGGTGCTCGGCCACGTGGCGGTCGTAGCGCTGTTCCCATCGCGCCATCTCCGCTCTGCGGCCGTCGACGTAGCCGTCGTAGCCGTCGCCGTACACGCGCGGCCGGCCGTCACTGGACGGGTCGAGGTCGAGGATCTTCGTCGCGACGTCGGCCAACAGACGTCGGTCGTGGCTGACCAGGACCACCCCCGCCTCGGTGCTGCGCAACTCCTCGGTGAGGAACTCGAGGCCCTGCCGGTCGAGGTGGTTGGTCGGCTCGTCGAGCAGCAGGAAGTCGTGGCCGGCACCGAGCAGGCACGCCAACCGGACCCGGTAGCGCTCCCCCACCGACAGCGTCGCCAGTGGCCGCGACCGGTCGGTGACGGCGCCGAGCGCCTCGAGGGCGATGTCGACGCGCCGGTCGGCGTCCCAGGCGTCGAGCGCCAGGGCGACGCCGAGCGCGTCGGCGTACGCCTCCTCGGCACCGTCGAGGTCGGCGGCGAGGTCGCGGCTGGTCCGTTCGACGTCAGCCAGGGCCGCACGCACGGAAGCGAGTTCGACGTCGATCAGCCCACCGACGGTGCGGTGCTCGTCGACGGCGATCTCCTGTTCGGCGAGCCCGAGGCTGCCCATCCGCCGCACCTGCCCCCGGTCGGGTTCCAGCGTCCCGGCCAGCAGATGCAACAGCGTCGACTTGCCCCGACCGTTCTCACCGACGACGCCCAGCCGGGTGCCGCGGTTGACGGTGACGGTGACGTCGGTGAGCACGGGTCGGCCGCCGCGCTCGACGTGGACGGCGGTTGCGACGAGTTGGGCGCGTTCGCGCGCCACGGATCCATGATGGATCGACATTGCCTGCCTCTTCCTCTGCGACGGACGGAACCGGCCCTGGACGCGCAGGGCCCCCGGCGGGCGCACATCGAGGCGCTCGCCGTGTCCGTCGGATCAGAGGAACAGCAGGTGCATGTCGCACAGGGTAACCCCGCGGGACCCGGCCGACGCGCGAAAACCGGTCTGCTTCCATGGCCCGGACGACGATCCCCACCAGCCGGAGCACACGTGACCACGGCCTACCTCGCCGCCGAGGAGTACGAGGCAGAGCTCGACGAGGAACTCCGCCTGGCCGGCGCGGTCGTGAACCAGCGGCACGGGCTGCTGCGGATCAGCGAGAGCCCGCCGGTGCACGCCGCATGGGCGGCCAACACCTGGTGGGAGACCGAACGGATCGAGATCACCTCGATCGGACATGCCGCCCGCGAGTTGCGCGACCGGCAGCGCAACTGGGCCCTGTACGCGCCGGAGCTGCGGGGGCGGGCCGAGCTGATCGCCGACAAGCTGCCCCACGTGTCGGCCCGGCCGCTCGAGTTCGGTGAGGTCGCGCCCGACGCGCCGCTCGGGTCGTGGACGCTGCTCGAGCGCGACGTGGTGCTGGCGGCGACCGACTGCGCGGTGCCGTTCCCCAACGGCGTGCCCGCGTTCGTCGAGGACCGTCACGGTCCCCCGAGCCGGGCTTACCTCAAGCTGTGGGAGGCGTTCGCGCGGCTGCGCCGCCAACCCGAGGCCGGCGACCGCTGCCTCGATCTCGGTGCCGCACCCGGTGGCTGGACCTGGTTGCTGGCGCGCAGCGGCGCCGAGGTGGTCGCGGTCGACAAGGCGCCGCTGGCCGACGAAGTGGCCGCGCTGCCGAACGTGACCTGGGAGCAGGGCTCGGCGTTCGCGCTGGACCCGGCCGGAATCGGACCGGTCGACTGGTGGTGCAGCGACATCGTCGCCTACCCCGAGCGGCTGCTGGAGCTGGTGACGAGGTGGCTCGAGGCCGGCCAGGTGCGCAACCTCGTGTGCACGGTGAAGTTCCAGGGGCCGACCGACCACGCGGTCGCGGCCCGGTTCGCCGCGCTGCCCAACGCCCAGCTGTTCCACCTCGACCAGAACAAGCACGAGCTGACCTGTGCCATCCTCGACGCCGGTGGCCCGTCCAGGGAGGACGCCGGATGACCATCGAGGAGGTGCGCCGGATCGCCCTGGCGTTGCCGGGCGCGTACGAGCAGCCCAGCCACGGCGGCCAGCCGTCGTGGCGCACCAGGCCGCGCATGTTCGCGACCGTGCGCGAGGATCTGAACGTGCTGGTCGTGTGGGTCGAGTCAATCGAGGAGAAGGAGGCGCTGCTGGGGTCGAACCCGTCGGTGTTCTCCACGACGCCGCACTACGACGGGCACCCGATCGTGCTCGTGAACCTCGACACGGTCGACGCGGACGAGGCCGCCGAACT
>DATHUR010000187.1:0-2585 GCA_035462025.1 Egicoccus sp.
CTCGCGCACCCCGGTCGCGGTCGTCGTCGACGACGACCACTACCGCGGCATGCTGTTCATCGAGGACGTCGCGCGACGGTTGACAATATGAGCGGCGTCGTCGCCCAGGCCCGGCCACTGCTCGAGTGGGACTGGGTCGCACGCAACACCGACCTGCTGTGGGAGCTCACCCGCCAGCACCTGTACTTCACCGCCGTGGCGGTCGGCATCGGGCTGGTCGTCTCGCTGGCACTGTCGGTCGTCGCGTTGCGCTGGCGGGCGACGCTGGCGCCGATCCTGGGCCTCGGAAGCGTGCTGTACACGATCCCGTCGCTGGCCCTGTTCGCGCTGCTGCTGCCGGTCCTCGGGATCGGCGACGGCCTCGCGATCACGGCGCTGGTGACCTACACGATCCTGATCCTGGTGCGAAACATCGTCGCCGGCATCGACGGCGTGCCCCGCGAGGTGGTCGAGGCCGCCGATGGCATGGGCTACCGGCCCGCGCGGCGCTTCCTCGAGATCGAACTCCCCCTGGCGCTGCCGGTCGTCGTCGCCGGGCTGCGGATCGCGTCGGTGACCGTGATCGGGCTCGTCACCGTCACGGCCCTGATCGGGCGGGGTGGTCTCGGTGCACTGATCCTGCGGGGCTTCCGCACGCTGCCGCCGTTCCCGACCATGATCGTGGTCGGCACGCTGCTGTCGGTCGTCCTCGCGGTCGCGGTCGACCTGGTGCTGCTCGGCGTCGAACGTTCGCTCACGCCGTGGGCGCGGCGAAAGGCCGCGACGTGACCGAGTTGTTCGGCGACACGATCGCCTGGCTGACCGATCCCGCGAGGTGGGCGCTCACGAGCGAGGCGGGCATCCCGTTCCGCACCTTCCAGCACCTGTGGGTGTCGGTCACCGCGACCCTGCTCGCGTGTGGGGTCGCCGTCCCGCTCGCCCTGCGGCTGGCCCACCGGCGACGGGCCGAGGCGCTGGCGTCCTCGGTGGTCAACATCGGCCGTGCGATCCCCTCGTTCGGCCTGATCGTGCTGTTCTGGCTGCTCGCCACCCGTACCGGCCTGGTCGGCACACGGTTCTGGCCGCTCGTCCTGGCCCTGACGGCGCTGGCCCTGCCGCCGGTGTTCACCAACACCTACACCGCCGTCCGCGAGGTCGACGCCGCGACGGTCGAGGCGGCCCGCGGCATGGGCTACACCGAACCGCAGGTGCTGCGAAGCATCGAGTTGCCGCTGGCCAGCCCGGTCATCCTCGCGGGCATCCGGATCGCGTTCGTCCAGGTCGTCGCGACCACGGCGATCGGCGCGATCGTCACCAACGGCGGCGGGCTCGGCCGCTACGTCGTCGACGGCTTCGCCCGTGGCGTTGCCGGCCGCCCCACGGTGCTGGCCGGCGCGCTGCTGCTGGCGACCCTGACCCTGCTCGCCGACGGTGCTTTCGGGCTGCTCGAACGGTTGCTGGTGCCCGACGGCGTGCGGGACGACGCGCACCGGGCCGATGTCGCCAACCGGGTCGGTGCCGCCGGATGAGCGCGATCACCGGACTGCACCCGTCCGCATCCACGGCCTAGCCTCGAACCCCTGACCCGCCACCCACGACAGGACGCCCCATGCGCTCCCCGTTCCACTCCCGGCCCGTCCTGCGGGCCCTCGCCCCGCTCGCCGCCCTCGCCCTGCTGCTCGCCGCCTGCGGTGACGACGGCGATCCCGCCGACACGCCCGACGCCGAGGACGGGGAGGCCGCCGAGGTCCCCGACGGACCCGAGATCGTCGTGTCCTCGTTCAACTTCCCCGAGTCCACCATCCTCGCCGAGGTGTACGGCCAGGTCATGGAGGACGCCGGGTACCCCGTCGGTCGCGAACTCGACCTCGGCACCCGCGAGGTGACCCTGCCCGGCCTGGCCGACGGCCAGATCGACTTCCTGCCCGAGTACCTCGGCTCGGCGCTGGTGACCGGGTTCGGCGAGGCGCCGCCCGAGGACGTCGACGCCGGCGTCGAGGCGCTGCAGGCCGCGTTCGAGGCGGACGGGGTGACCGTGCTGGAACCGGCCCCTGCGGTCAACTCCAACGCCTTCGTCACCACCACGGCCTACGCCGAGGAGAACGGCGTGAGCACGATCGGTGATCTCGCCGACGTCGACGGAGGCGTCACGTTCGCCGGTCCGCCCGAGTGCGAGGAGCGTGACACCTGCCTGCTCGGTCTGACCGACGGCTACGGCCTCGACGTCACGTTCGAGTCGATCCAGGAACCGGCGGCCCGGCTGGCCGCGCTCGAGGCCGGTGACGTCGACCTGATCCTGCTGTTCTCGACCGACGCGCCGCTGGCCGACGACCGACTGGTGCAACTCGAGGACACCGACGGCATCGTCCCGCCCGAGAACATCGTGCCCGTCATCCGCACCGAGGTGGTCGACGCCTACGGCGACGACCTGGTCGCGCTGCTCGACGAGGTCAGCGCGATGCTCACCACCGAGGTGCTCACCGAGTTCAACCTGCGCTCGAGCGAGGGTGTCGCGCCCGACCAGATCGCCGGGGACTGGCTGACCGAACAGGGTCTGGTCGGCTGATCGCCGCCCCGCCGCCCGAGGGGCCGATCACCGCGAGGTG
>DATHUR010000188.1:0-33533 GCA_035462025.1 Egicoccus sp.
GACGACGACCGCGACCTGGTTGCGCGAGGTGACGATCGCGTCGAGGGCGCCCCGCAGGGAGGTGGCGTGGTCGACCATGACGCGGAAGTCCCGGGTCGGGTGGTCACCGACGGGGCGCGTCTCGTCGAGGTCGTCGGTCCACAGCCAGCCACGCAGTCGTTCGCCGTCGAGCACGCCGACCCAGTCCACGCCCTCGCCCTCGGCCGTGCGGCGGGCGTCGTCAGCTGACGCCTGCGCCGCCACGACGGGCCCCCGGACCAGGGCGGCGTCCCCGACGGTCTCCAACGACAACTGCTTCAGGGCGCGTTCGGCCCCCAGGAACGATCGGACGAAGTCGTTGGCCGGTTCGCGCAGGATCTGCGCGGGCGTCGCGTACTGCTCGAGGACGCCGCCGACGTTGAGGATCGCGATCCGGTCCCCGAGTTTGATCGCCTCGTCGATGTCGTGGGTGACGAACACGATCGTCTTGCCCAGTTCGCGCTGCAGTTCGAGCAACTCGTCCTGCAGGCGGCCACGGACCAGGGGGTCGACGGCGCCGTAGGGTTCGTCCATCAGCAGGACCGGCGGGTCGGCGGCCAGGGCCCGGGCCACGCCGACGCGCTGGCGCTGGCCGCCCGACAACTCGCTCGGGTACCTCGCGCCCAACGACGCGTCGAGGTCCATGCGTTCGAGCAGGTCGGCGGTGCGGGCCCGGATGCGGTCGGCCTCCCAGCCGAGCAGGCGCGGGACGGTCGCGATGTTCTGGGCGATCGTCTTGTGCGGGAACAGCCCGATCTGCTGGATGACGTAACCGATGTCGCGGCGCAACTCGTGGGCGGGGCGGGCAGCCGTCGGCTGGCCGTCGATGATCACCTCGCCGCTGGTGGGCTCGACGATGCGGTTGATCATCTTCAGGGTGGTCGTCTTGCCGCACCCCGACGGGCCGACCAGCACGACGATCTCGCCGCGCGGGACCTCGAGGTCGAGGTGGTCGACGGCCGGGTGTTCCTGGCCCGCGAAGACCTTGGTCAGCCCGCGCAGCGCGATCATCGGGTCGCTGGGCACCGCCGCCCCTGCGACCGGTGCGTCGGTCGTCTCGGGCACCGCGGACCTCCTGGTGTTCGGGCGGCCCGACCCTAGGCGAGCCTGAGGGGGTTCGGCGCTAGCGTCGCGGTGGCCGGGTGCGAGGTTCGGACCGGTCAGGGATGGTGGGAATGCGAGCAGTCGATCACGAGCATGTCTTCACCGGGGCGACGCTGTGGGGTCTCGAGCTCGAGCCGAGGTTCCGGGTCCTGGCGGTAACCCTGGAACTCGCGCCGGACTTCCACCCGGCGGGCGAGGTGGCCGACCGCCGCGTCCAACTGCTGGTCCACCCGGTGTCGACGATCCTCGCCTCCCTGCGCGGCCTGATGCCCGATGGCACCCGCCGACTGCACACGTTCGAGGACACCCAACTGCTCGACGTGACGGCAGCGCTCGGGGGCGCGACGCTGCGCCCGCCGCTGTTCGGTCGTCCCGAGCCCCGTCCGGGCCAGTGGGCGCCGAGGTTCAGCCTCGAGGGCCGCTCCACCGCGCCCGACGGCACCCGCCAGACCCTGACCGTCGAGGTCCGTACGGAGGACCTCGACTTCGACCTGTTCGCCCGCTACGACGACGCCGAGTTGAAGGACCCCGACGGCGCCGACCTCGTCTGAGCGCGGCCGACGGCCGCCGGGCGGGGCCTCACGACTCCCTCGTGGCGGGCGGCAGGATGCAGACGCCGCCGAACGGGCTGGCGGCGGCACGCGCGGCGAGGTCGGGGGAGACGGTCAGCCACGAAGCCAGCACCGGCGCGGTCACGGTCGGGGCAGCGCCGCGATCTGTCGGCAGGTCCACCCGTAGGATCTCCATGCCGCGGGTCGGGTCCTGCGTGTAGACCAGGTTGGTCTTGCGCCCGGTCTGCTGGCCGGCGTCGTCGTACTCCGGGACCCACTTGGCGCCCCAGGTCTCCTGGGCACCCGTGATCCAGTAGCCGACCTGGCGGATGTCGGTGGCGTCGTTGACGTCGAGGATGCGCAGCCCCTGCTGGTACCAGCCCTGGGCGACGTAGCCGTCCTGGTGGTAGTCGAAGTAGTGGGCCGAACAGAACGCGCCGGCGGGCGTCTTGACCCCGCTGCCGAGCAGTTCGGTGTTCCACTGGTCCAGCGGCGTGATGGTGCCGGCGTCCTGGGTGCCGTCGGGATTGATGCGCCGGTCGAGGCCGGGGACGTGCCAGGTCTGGAACGAGCCCTCGGACGCGCAGGTCACGTCGGCGTAGTCCTCCTCGGTGAGCAGCAGCACGTTGCCGCGGTCGACGTGGGGCGCGTACGTCAGCTTCTGCCACCTCGCACGGTCCTTGGCGCCCGTGGGGCGCAGCTTCCCCGGTCGGTGTCGCGGGCCGGTGAAGTCGTCGGCGTTGGGCCGTTGGCTGTTGTGCGAGACGAAGTTGTTCCACTCCTGGTCGCGGCCGTGGACGTCCGAGGAGTTGAGCACGACCGGCGCCGTGGGGTCGCTGACGTCGTAGGCGACGATGCCCCCGGTCCCGACCCACCAGGCGACGCCGTCGGCGTCGACGTCCCAGTCGTGGCCGATCCCGGTCGGGAACGCCGCGTTGGCCTCCATCGGCTGACCGGTCACCTGCTCGAGGAGCACAGGCGCGTCGAGGTCGGTGAGGTCGACCACGTCGAACGCGCCGTCACGTCCCGACGAGAACGCGTGGCTGCAGGCGGGGTTCGCACAGCCGACCGTGTGGGTGTCCGAGCCGACGTCGACGCGCGATCGGATCCAGGGCTCGGTCGGGTCGGTCACGTCGACCACCACGATCTCGTCGTAGGTGCCGACGTCGGTCGGGTCGTCGGTGGGCGTGACCCCGACCGTGTCGAACCCGATCAGGACGAACTTGGTGCCGTCGGCGCGTTCGCCGAGCTTGACGTTCTCGTTCTGGAACAGCGCGATGGGCACGGCCCCGAGCAGTTGCGGCCGGGTCGGATCGCTGATGTCGTAGGTCCGCACGCCCGACAGTGTCGAGGCGTACATCACCGGTGCGTCGCCGGCGAACGCGACCGAGATCACCGACGGCTCGGGCAGCAGGCCGACGAGGTCGACGTTCGGGCTCGGCAGGACGTCGTCGGACGTGGCCTCGACGACCCGGGGCGCGTCGTCGAGCACCCCCGTCTCGATCCACACGGCATCGAGTGGGGTGGCGGCCACCACCAGCGGCGCTACGGCGAGTGCGGCCAGGCCGCGGCGGTTTCGCATCATGTCCTCCCAGGTGGATCCTGGGACGTCCAACGCGCAGGCTGAGGCATGGGTACGGGCGTCGTCCGGCCACCGCGCGGATCTGGGCGCGTTTGCGCAGGTCACGCCAGGCAGAGGCCAGCCTGGACCATCGTCATATAACGGGCTATCCTGGGTGTGGCGGGCGCGCGGCGAGCCCCCAGAAGGAGTCGAACATGGCCACGAACCGGTCCCGAAAGGGCGACCGCGCACCGTCCGAGCGGCGCCACGTCGGCCTGACGTTGCCACGGCGGGTGAAGGCCGGCGCGACCGAAGCCGCGTCGGTGCACGACTGGTCCGTGGGGGACTGGGTGCTCGCCTCGGCCGCCGAGTTCGGACCCGCGCTGCGGGAGCGACTCGGACAGGTCGAGGTGAAAAAGCGCCCCAAGGTCGAAGACGCCGCCTTCGCCGGGCTCTACCTCACACCGGACGAGCGCGACGAACTCGACGACCAGGCCGTGGCCTGTGGACTCAACCGCTCGGCGTTCGTGACCGCCGTCGCGCGACTCGGCCTCGGCGACGACCTCGAGGACGTGGTCGCGTCCCTGACCATCGGAGACGGGCAAGCCTGAAGACGGGGAAGGGGCCCGTGCGGAGCAGGCGTGGTCCACGGACCCCGATCCACGTTAGTTTACGTAATGTAGCTTATGGGGCTTTGCGTGGGATCGCCGAGAGCGGGGCGATCGCCGGCGACGCCGGCCCGCTCACGCATCGACGACGTCGAACCAGAGCTCGCCGCCACCCTCGGCGCGGTACGAGACGGTGATCTCCTCGCCCTTCCTGATCGGCTTGATCGTCCACAGTTCGGCCGAGTCGGTGTCGGGCACCAGCCACAGGTAGGCGTTCGGGTCGTTGCTGTGATTGCACATCGACGAGACGCCGAGCACCAGGCCCGCCGCACCGGCGTCGTCCCACTCGTAGACATAGTCGTCGACGAGCGTCTCGCGCAGCGCGTCGCGTTGCTCACCCGGAACCACGAGCACCGGTGCTTCCATCAGCAGCGTGTCGGCCGCGATCTTCTTGGTCGCGAACAGGCCGCGACCCTCCACGGGCGACTGACGTACCTCGAACAAGACGACCTCCACGGTCAGCAGGAGCGAAACGCCACCGACCCCGCGCTCCGCAAGCTCGTAATATGACCAGATCGGGAGGGCGGCACGACGACGTGCGGGTCGGCAGTATGCCCGCCTTCAGTTGACCGGCAGACCGTGCTTGGCCGCGTCGCCCGCCTCGAGGAGCATGATCGCCTCGTCGATGCTGTCCACCGGCAGCAGCCGCATGCGGCCCGGACGGAAGTCCTCGAGCTCAGCGGCCTGCGACGCGGGGAACAGCAACACGTCCGCTCCCCTGCTGCGCGCCGCGGTCGCCTTCGCGAGCAGCCCACCGATCCGGGTGACCGCCCCGTCGCCTCGGATACCGCCGGTACCGGCGACATGGCGCCCGTCGGCGAGGTCGTGGTCCGCGACGTCGGCGTAGGTCATCAGCGCGATCATCAGGCCGTGACTGCGGCCGAGCGCGAGGTCACGGAACCAGCCGACCGGTGCGAAGCTGGCCAACTGTCCGCCGATAGCAGCCTCAACGTCGGGAGGCGCGAGGTCGACCACGTGGACGCGGTCATAGGGCAACAGGGTGCCGGGAGCGGTGTAGGTGTCGCCGTCGGCGGTGCGGAAGACCACCGGGTCCTTCGCGGTCGCAACGGCCGCCTGCCACGCGGCCCGGTCGGTGAGTTCGATCCCGTTGAGCCAGGTGATCACGACCTGCTCGGGCAGGTAGGCGTACTCCGGCTCGAGCGCCTCGACGAGCAGGCCGAACTCGATGTCGTGGCCCGCCCGGGCGAGCCCGACCGCCGCGGCGGCGGGCTCGTTGACCCGTGGCCGCTGTGCGTCGGCCGCGGTGCGCATGTCGCGGGTGTGACCGGTGTTCACGAGCCGATCGGCGAGCACCTCGGCGAACATCGGCGGGCGCCCGACCGTCAGCCACGACCACCGACCCGGTGGGTCGACCACCTCGCCCTCGACGACGAGACGGCCGTCGAGCTTCCAGGCGTTGCCGGGTGGGTTCTCGTCGACCAGGTGCACCCACGGGACGGGCGCGAGCGCCACTGCGGTGGCGAGCACCAGCAGCTTGGTCGCGCGCATGCGGCGCCGGGGGCTTCGATCGGAGCGTCTCATGCCGTCGGCCTCCACCGCCGATGACGCGCTACCCCCGTGTGGGGGCGCACGCTACCCGGCGGCCAGTGTCCAGACGGCCAGACTCAGCAAATCTCCAGTGGACGTGCGCGGCCCGAGCGTCAGGCGCGGTTGACACCGGAGTTGCTCGGCCGTCCGGCGCGGGCGGCGAGCAGCACGGCGACGAGCACCCCGAGCACTGAGCCGATCAACCCGGCGGTGCCGAGTTGCAGGCCCTCCCCCGCGATGAGCGAGCCGACGAGGCCGCCGACGACCGAACCGCCCATGCCCGCCAGCGCCGCACCTCCCGCGCCCATCCCCCGGCGCGCGGGCAGGACCAGATGCGCGAGGTAGCCGGCCAGCAGGCCCAGGACGACGAAACCGATGATGCCCATGTGGGCCCTCCTCGAGCGATGGCGACGCCAGCCCAGGGTGACGCCGAGGACGGGCCGTGGCCATCACCCGACCCCGGTCGTTTGCCGGGCCCGAGCGGCGGACGCGCGGGCGGCCACCGGCCGCGCCCCTGCGATCAGAGCCGGTCGCGGGCGTAGGCGGTCGCGAGCGCGTCGGCGTACTCGTTCCAGCGGTTGCCGGCGTGAGCCTTGATCCAGTGCAGCTCGAGCTCGGGCCGGGACCGGACCAGCTCGTAGAGCGGTTGCACCAGATCGAGGTTCTCGACGGGGCCGGTCTTGCGCCGCCAGCCACGCGCCGCCCAGCCGGCCGCCCACTCGTTGATCGTGCGCACGACCAGGTTCGAGTCGCTGTACACCACCGCCGGCGTCCCGGCCGGCACGAGTTCGACGCCGCGCAGGACCGCGGTGAGCTCCATGCGGTTGTTGGTCGTGTGGGGCTCGTGGCCATGATCCTGGGCGACGACCTCGCCGCCGACCACGTAGACCGCACCCCAGCCACCCGGTCCGGGGTTCGGGCTGGCGGAGCCATCGGTGAACACGCCCTCGTCCGGGCCGTCGGCATAGCGCTCGAGGACCTCCGACAGCGTCAGCTGCTGCTCACCCGCCGCTGCCATCGCCGCGACGCCGCGACGCCCGCCGGCCTTGGCGCCGCGGTAGCAGCGCGGGCAGTCACGAGGCGTCCACCCCGGAAAACGCGCCGACAACTCGGCGGACGGGGTGAACGTGTCACCACAGGCACGGCAGACGAGGGCTCGGGAATCCGACATGCGGCGGACCGTACCCGCCGCCGGTGACCCGTCGTTACAGGCGCTGCTCGGCGACCAGCAGCCGCGAACCGAAGACGTCCTTGGTGTAGCGACTGGGCTGGCCACGGTCGATGAGGAACTCGGCCGGGTCGGACTCGAGGTCGAAGCCCACGCTCATGGAGCACCGCTCGCAGCGGTACTTGCCGAGGCCGATCATGCCCGCGACGAGGTGCTGCTCGCCGTCGCAGCGCGTGCAGGAGCGTTGGGCCGGCACGTCGGCAAGAGCCGTGCCGCCAGCGGGAAACGTGGTCTCGTCCATGACTCCAGCCTACCTGCCCGACCGGTCCGTTCGTCGCAGCGGCTGCGACCGTCCGGTCACGGGCTTACCGCACTCGCAACATACTGCTCAGCCGGGGGCCGAGGTCGGATCGCGAGTGAGCAGTACACGTCCCCCGTCGTCCATCCGCACCAGTTCGATACGCCAACCGGCAGGACCGCGCGGTGGCCGCCCCAGGGCGCGCCACCAGGCATCCGCGTCGAGCGGCATCCCATGGGCCGCGAACTCGACCGAGTCGACCGTCCGTCCTCGCAGCCACGCCCGCACGGCCTTGGGCCGGACCGGCAGAACGGCGTACACACGGCGCCAGCGCGACCAGGTGTCGTCGTCGGGTAGGTCGTCGAGTGTGAGCAGGGCACGACCGCGCGCGATCCTGCGGGCACCGAGTTCCGCGCCGATGCGGTCGTGGAGACGGGCCCTGACGGCGGCGGGTGCCACCTCGAGGAGCACCTCGCCGACCTCGCCGACCGGAAGGTGCGGACGCGGTTCGGCGTCGGCCCGCGTGAGGGTGTGCCCCTGCGGCAGCAGGGTCGCCCGCGCGGCGACACCGGGGCTACGCAGGTCCCCCGTCCACGCCACGGCCTCGCGCAACTCGCCCCCGACCTGGACGAACTCGAGTTCGGCGTCGGGCGGCAGGTCGGGATCGTCGAGATCCACCCCGGGCGAGAGCACGACGCCGAGACCGCGGACCTGCGCATGTGCCCGCAGGAGCTCGCCGACCGGAGGTTGGTGCTCGGCCAGCCGGCGCACCCGACGCTCACCACGACGCCGCCCGGGGTCGGCATGCACCACCGCCTCCGCGGGCACCCGGACGCGCAGGGCATCGTCGTGCAACGTGGTCACCTCGACCCCGAGGGCGGCCGCGTTGTGGCGGAGCAGGGTCAGCCGTGCCGCGTCGAGCTCGACCGCGGTGACGCGGGCACCGTGGGCGGCCGCCGCGAGCGTGTCGCCACCGACGCCGGCACACAGGTCCCAGACGTCGGTGTCCGCCAGTCGTACGGTCCGCCAGGCACTCACCTGCGGATCGCTGGCCTGCTCGAGCGCCGTGCGGGTGAACAGCAGCTCGTCGGCGGCGGCCCAGGTCCCGCGGGCGCGTCGCCGTGCCGTCGCAGCAGCGACGACGGCGCTGGTCCGCTGCGCGGACAGGCCGCCGGCCCGCAGTCGAGCGACGACGGCGAGCTCGGGCTCCCCGCGGTCGAACGCGGCCGCGACGTCGACGACATGGGGCCGTCCCACGTCGACGAGCCACTCGGCGACGGCGAGATCGAGTTCGTCCACGGGTCGTCCTCGACGGGGAAGCGGTCGGGCCCGGCCGATCCGACGGGCCGGCGGTACTAGGAGGGTTGCACAGGGTTCCCTACAGTCTGGGCGGAGTACCGCCGTGGGGTGGTACGGCACCCGATGGGAGGCACGAACCCGATGGCAACTGCCAAGAAGACGGCCGCGAAGAAGACGGCGGCGAAGAAGACCGCCGCCAAGAAGACGTCGGCCAAGAAGACGGCGAAGAAGACCGCCGCCAAGAAGACCGCCGCCAGGAAGACCGCCGCGCGCGGAAGCAGCGGTGGCGGCGAGAACCTGCTCGTCACCTCGAAGCTGCGCGAGGCGATCCGCACGCACGACGTGCGGATGGCCTCGGATCTCGTCGAGGCACTCAACGTCCATGTCCACGAGGTGCTCGCCCGTGCCGTTGCCCGAGCCAAGGGCAACGGTCGCGGCACGGTCCGCCCGAACGACCTGTAGTCGCGAACGCGTGCGGATGCCGGGGCCACTCGCCCCGGCATCTGCCGTTTCCAGGCGGCGTCGAGGGCCGGGCACTCTGCGCTGGGGGGACGCAAGACGGAGGGGCCCCCGGGTGGACACCGCTACGTTGCGAGGATGGAACTTCTGCGACTCGATCCCGCGCTCCCCGACCTCGGTCCCGATCCGGTCCTCGTGCTGTCACTCGACGGATGGACCGACGCCGGCGAGGGCGGTAGCGCCGCCGCGGACGCGCTCCGCGAGGTCGCCGAGCCGGTGCGCATCGGCACTTTCGACGGTGACGCGCTCTACGACTACCGCGACCGGCGGCCGCAGTTGGCCATCGACCGCGGCGTCCTGGCCGATCCGGTCTGGCCGGAGCTGACCGTCGAGGCGCTGCGCCCGTCGAGCGGGCCGGCACTGCTGCTGGTCACGGGCGCGGAACCCGATCTGTCCTGGCAGCGACTCGGGCGTGAACTCGTTGCGTTGGCCCGACGGTTCGGTGCCGGCCGCTACGTCGGTCTCGGTGCCGTCCCCGGCCCGATCCCCCACACCCGGCCCGTGCAGATCCTGGCGACATCGAACGACGCGACGCTGCTGGATCGGATGGGTCATCCGCACGAGCAGTTGATCGTGCCGTCCTCGTGCCAGTCCGCGATGGAGGCGGTGCTCGCCAGCGCCGGCGTCACCACCCTCGGACTGTGGGCCCGTATCCCGCACTACATCGCCGGCGACTACCCCGACGGTGCCCGGGCCCTACTCGAACGGTTCACCGGCTACCTGGGCACGCCGGTCGACCTGAGCCAGTTCGACGCGGCTGTCGCCGACAACCGGGCCAAGCTCGACCTCGCGGCCGCGTCCTCGGACGAGGTCACCGAGCACGTGCACCAACTCGAGCGGCTCTACGACGCCGAACTCGAGGCGGAGCGCCTCGCCGAGGGGGGATCCGGGGAGCAGGACCTCGATCAGGTGCAGGTCCCCTCGGCGGACGAACTCGCGGCCGAGATCGAACGCTTCCTCCGCGGCCGCGCCGAGTAGCCCTACACCCGGAAGTCGAAGTCGGCCTCGATCTCGGCGACGTCCATCTGGGCCTTCTGCAGCTTGCCCGAGAAGTCCCAGTTCATGCTCTGCCACCGGGTGACCTGATCCAGCACCCAGATCCCGGACTGACGCGCGCCGTTGCCGGATTTTCCGTTGCCGCCGAACGGCAGGTGCGCCTCGGCGCCCGAGGTCGAGTTGTTCACGCTGACCATGCCGGCCGAGACCCGCTCGCGGAAGCGGAAGGCCGACGTCGGGTCGTTGGTGTAGATCGCCGACGACAGCCCGTAGCCGTGCCCGTTGGCCAGCTCGACCGCCTCGTCGAAGTCGGCGAAGGTCGCCACCGGCACGATCGGTCCGAACGTCTCGTTCTGGTACAGCGTGTCGTCGGGCGTGACGCCGTCGACGATGACGGGATGCCAGTACAGCCCCTTGCCGGGGTCGCCGACGAATCCCTCGCGCGGGTTGTCGGCCGAGATGCGGCCCAGGCCCTGTGAACCGGACGTGCGATGGTGGGGCTGGATCTCGCCGAGCCAGCGGTCGAACCCGTCGGCGAACTTCTGCGAGATCATCGGTCCGAACAGCACCGGCTCGAACGGGTCGCCGACCGCCGACTGCTCGAGTGCGGCCGTGAACCTGGCCAGGTAGTCGTCGTGGATCGACTCGTGGACGATCGCCACCCCGAGTGAGGTGCAGCGCTGTCCGGCGGTGCCGAAGCCGGAGAACAGCGACCCCTCGACGGCCAGGTCGAGGTCCGCGTCGGGCATCACCACCAGCGGATTCTTCCCGCCGAGTTCGAGGGTCGGGGTGACCAGGTGCCGTCCGCACAGCGCCGCGATGTCGCGCCCGACGGGGGACGAACCGGTGAACCCGACCTTGTGCAGGTGGCCGGCCTCGAGCGCGCGCTCGAGGCCGATGCCGGTCTGATGGCCGTCCGTCAATGCCAGTTGGACCACGCCGGACGGGATGCCCGCCGCCTCGATGCAGCGCACGAATGCGTCGGCGATCGCGGGCGCGTACTCGGCCGGCTTCCAGACGACGGTGTTGCCGGCCAGTAGCGCCGGGACCAGGTACCACGAGGGCACGGCGATCGGGAAGTTGCCCGCGGTGATCACCGCCATCGTCCCGACCGGCTCGCGGAAGGTGAACAACTGCTTGTCGGGCATCTCGCTCGGCACGGTCTGTCCGTACAGCCGCCGGCCCTCGGAGGCGAAGAACACGCAGGTGTCGATGACCTCCTGCACCTCGCCGAGGGCTTCGGGATAGGGCTTGCCGATCTCGCGCGTGACGAGCGTCGCCAACGCCTGCTTGTTCTGGGCGATGATCCGTCCCAGGTCGCCGATCGCGACGCCGCGCACCGGTGCGGGTGTCGCGGCCCAGGCCGCCTGCGCGGCGGCCGCTGCCGCGGCAGCCCGCACGAAAGTGTCCGCGTCGCCCAGTCTGACCGTCGCGACGAGATCGTCGAGATCGGCCGGGCTGCGCAGTTCGACGAGTTCGCCACCGTCGACGGGGGCACCGTCGATCCGCGAGCTCAGTTCGGGCGCGTTCGCCATGGCGGGAGCCTTTCGGGGCGAGAGACGGGTCGGGCCGCGTACGCCGCGGCGGTGGGTCAGGCGAGGCCGGTGAGGACGCGGTCGAGCGCGTCGATACCGCGCTCGAGGTCGTCCTCGGTCACCGTCAGGGTCGGCCGGAATCGCACGGTGCGCGAACCGCAGCCGAGGACGAAGACGTGCTCGTCGTCGAACATCCGGCTCGTGACCGTGTCACGGACGGTGGCGTCGGGCAGGTCGATCGCGCACATCAGGCCACGTCCACGGGCCTGGGTGACCAGGTCGTGGCGGGCCTCGAGGTCGTGCAGGTGGGCGAGCAGCACGTCACCGAGCTTCGCGGCTTGCTCGATCAGGCCGTCACGTTCGATGACCTCGAGCATGACGGTGGCGCGGGCCATGTCGGCCAGGCTGCCTCCGAAGGTCGAGTTGATGCGCGACGAGGTGCGGAAGACGTGGTCGTCGACCTCGTCGAGGCGGCCGCCACCCATGACGCCGCAGACGTGGGTCTTCTTGCCGAAGGCGACGAGGTCGGGGGTCAGGTCCAGCTGCTGGTAGGCCCAGGCGGTCCCGGTCAGGCCGACCCCGGTCTGGACCTCGTCGCAGACGAACAGGGCGTCGTGCTCGTGCGCGAGGTCCTGCAGGGCGCGGAGGAACCGAGCGGACAGGTGACGGTCGCCGCCCTCGCCCTGGATCGGTTCGACGACGACGCAGGCGATGTCGTGCGGGCGTTGCGCGAAGGCGTCCCGGGCTTGGGCGAGGGCGCGGTCCTCGGCCTCACGGTTGTGCTCGGCGTTGGCGTCCAGCGGGAAGGCCAGGGAGGGGGTGTCGATACGCGGCCAGTCGAACTTCGGGAACCGGGCGACCTTGTTCGGGTCGGTGTTGGTCAGGCTCATGGTGTAGCCGGTGCGACCGTGGAAGGCCCCGGTCAGGTGCAGGACCTGGCTGCCCAGCGCGGGGTCACGACCGGCGGCCTCGTTGTGGCGTGACTTCCAGTCGAACGCGGCCTTGAGCGCGTTCTCGACCGCGAGGGCCCCACCCTCGACCAGGAACAGGTACGGCAGTGCCGGGTCGCCCAGCACGCGCTCGAAGGTGGTGACGAAGTCGGCCAGGTCGGTCGTGTAGACGTCGGAATTGGACGGCTTGTGACTGGCGGCACGCGCGAGCCGGGCCTGGGCCTGCGGGTCGGTGATCGCCGGGTGGTTCATCCCGAGCGCGTTCGAGGCGAAGAACGTGAACAGATCGAGGTAGGCCGTGCCCGTCCTCGCATCGACGAGCGTCGAGCCCGAACTCGCCTCGAGATCCAGCACGAAGTCGTAGCCGTCCACGAGCATGTGGCGACCGAGCCGGTCGGTGACGAGATCAGGAGTGGTCAAGCGGGAACCTTGGATGCGGGATACGACGACGCTAGACCCGCTGCCGGGAAGGGGACGGACCGCGGCCCATGCCCGACCGATAGGCGCACGTCCTTTGCCGGCGTCGGGCGGCTCAGCCGGCGAGGCGCTCGACCACGTGGTCGACGCAGGCCGTATAGGCCTCGACGTCGGCGCGGTCGACGGCGGGGAACATCCCGACGCGCAGTTGGTTGCGACCGAGCTTGCGGTAGGCGTCGGTGTCGAGGATCCCGTTGGCCCGCAGCACGGCATTGACCTCGTCGGCACTGATGGTGTCGTCGAGGTCGATGGTGGCCACGACCAGGGAGCGGGCATCGACGTCGGCGACGAACGGCGTCGCCCACGCTCGCGCGTCGGCCCAGCCGTAGATGGCATCGGACTTGCGACGCTGTTCGGCGACCACACCGTCGAGTCCGCCGAACGTCTCGATCATCCAGTCGACCTGCTCCGCGGCGAGGAAGACGGTGGCGACACCGGGGGTGTTGTAGGTCTGGTGCTTGCGGCTGTTGTCCAGCGCCGTCGTGAGGTCGAGGAACGCCGGGACGTAGCGGTCGCCGGCCGAGATCGCGGCGATGCGCTCGGTGGCGTCCGGTGACACGAATGCGGCGAGCAGTCCGCCTTCGGACGCGAAGCCCTTCTGCAGACTGAAGTAGTACACGTCGGTCTGGGCGAGGTCGACGGGCAGACCGCCGGCCCCGGACGTGGCGTCGACGAGCACGAGTGCGTCGTCGACGCGTTGCGGGTCCTGCATCACGCCGGTCGAGGTCTCGTTGTGGGTGAAGGCCTGCACGTCGCAGTCCTCGGCCGGCGTCGCCCGCGGCCGCGCCCCGGCCGGCGCCTCGACGACGTCGGGCGCGGCCAACCAGGGTGCCGCGGCCGTGGCCGCCGCGAACTTGCCGCTGAACTCGCCGAACACGTAGTGCCGAGCCCGTTGTTCCACCAGGCCGAACGCGGCCGCATCCCAGAACGCGGTCGCGCCACCGACGGTCAGCAGGACCTCGTAGCCGTCGGGCGCCCCGAAGAGGGTGCCCAGCCCCTGCTGCAGCCGACGCACCTGGTCCTTGACCCGGGCCTGACGGTGCGAGGTGCCCAGCAACTGATCGCCCACCTCGGCCAGCCGCGCCAGCGCCTGCGGTCGTACCTTCGAAGGCCCGCATCCGAACCGCCCGTCCGCGGGCAGCAGGTCGGCGGGGATCACGAGATCGGGCATGGGTGGCCTCGTCGGTGCGAAGGGGAAGAACGTGGGCGCGGCGGCGAGTCAACCCGCTCCCCCGCTCCTGTGCCAACCACGGTGCCGATAGGCTCGAAACCCCGCCCCCTTGCCCCACGAAGCGAGTGTCCCGTGTCCCTGTCGCGTCGCATCAGCGAGATGGAAGCCTCTCCGACCATGGCCGTCGACGCCAAGGCGAAGGCGCTCAAGGCCGCCGGCGAACCGGTCATCGGTTTCGGTGCGGGCGAGCCCGATTTCCCCACGCCGGCGAACATCGTCGAGGCGGCCCAGCGGGCCGCGAAGGACCCCGCGAGCCACCGCTACTCCCCCGCCGCCGGGCTGCCCGCGCTGCGCGAAGCCATCGTGACCAAGGCGGCCGCCGACAGTGGACTGCAGGCCGACGCGGCGGGCGTCACGATCACCAACGGGGGCAAGCACGCGCTCTACAACGTCTTCATGACGCTGCTCGACCCGGGTGACGAGGTGCTGATCCCCGCGCCGTACTGGGTCAGCTACCCCGAGCAGGTCAAGCTGGCCGACGGCGTGCCGGTCGCGGTGCCGACCACGAAGGACACCGGCTTCCGTGCCAGCGTCGAGGTGCTCGAGCAGCACCGGACGGCCCGTACGAAGGTGCTCGTGTTCGTGTCGCCGTCGAACCCGACCGGGGCCGTCTACCCGGCCGACGAGATCGCGGCCGTCGGTCGCTGGGCCGCCGAACACGGCATCTGGGTCGTCACCGACGAGATCTACCAGTACCTCGTCTACGGCGACGCCGAATTCGCCTCGCTTCCCGTCGTCGCACCCGAGGCCGTCGAACGCACCGTGGTCGTCAGCGGCGTCGCCAAGACCTATGCGATGACGGGCTGGCGCGTCGGCTGGTCGATCGCGCCGCTCGAGGTCGCCAAGGGCATCAACAAGCTGCAGAGCCAGGTCACCTCGAACGTGGCCAACGTCTCGCAACTCGCGGCGCTCGAGGCGCTCACCGGGCCGCAGGACGCGGTGGCCGAGATGCGTGCCGCGTTCGACCGGCGCCGGCGCACCGCGGTCGAGTTGCTCTCGGCCATCGACGGCGTCGAGGTGGTCGAGCCCGAAGGCGCGTTCTACGTGTTCCCGTCCTTCGAGGGCGCGCTCGGTCGCGAGTACGCCGGACGGCGGGTCGACACGACACTGCAGTTGGCGGAGGTACTGCTCGAGGAGGCCAAGGTGGCCCTGGTGCCCGGTGAGGCGTTCGGGGCACCCGGCTACGCCCGGCTGTCGTACGCGCTCGGCGACAACGACCTCGCCGAGGGCATCGGCAGGATCGGCGACTTCCTCGCCCGCTGACCGACGCCGCCGCAGACCAGCCGGCGGACTACGCCTCCGGCCCGTGCTGGTCCGGTCGGGCGACGTGACGCACCAGCGGCCAGGCGAGGACGCCAGCGAGCCATGCCCTGGCGGCCGGCACACCGGCGCGCCGCAACAGCAGCGCGGCGCGGAGACCCATGCCCAGGTAGACGAGCAGGCCGAGCACCACGGCCGCGATCAGCCAGTTGCCCGTCATTCCTTCTCGTAGGGTTGGCCGTCCGCCGCTGGCGCGCGCAGGCGCCCCATCAAGCCGGCCACCACGAAGATGGTGACGATGTAGGGGATGGTCAGCAACAGCGAGGACGGCACGCCGGTGCTGAGCAACTGCAGTGCCGAGGCCATCGCCGTGGCGAACCCGAACAACAGCGCCGCGCCGAAGGCACCGAGCGGGCTGTAGCGCCCGACCAGCAGGGCAGCCAGCGCGATGAAGCCGCGGCCACCCGTCATCTCGCGGCTGAACGATCCGACCGAGTCGAGGGTGAACCACGCACCGCCCATGCCGGCGAGGACGCCGCCGTACAGCACGGCCTTCCAGCGGGTCGGGATGACCGGGATGCCCACGGTGTCGGCGGCGCGCGGCTTCTCGCCGACCGCGCGCAGGCGCAGACCCCACCGGGTCCGGAACAGCGCGAACTGGAGCCAGATCACCGCGATGAGCATCGCGAACGTCAGCGGTGTCGCCGTGAACAGCAGCGGCCCGACGACCGGGATCTCGCTGAGGCCGGGGATGGCCCACGACCCGAAACGCGGCGGGCGGTTGAGCCCGGCCGAACCGGACAGGACCTGGCTGGTCAGGAACGAGGTCAGGCCGGTCGCGAACACGATCAGCACGACACCGGAGACGATCTGGTCGGCCTTGAACGTGATCGACAGGCCGGCCAGCATCGCCGCGATCAGGACGCCGGCCGCGATGCCGCCGAGCAGGCCGATCCACGAACTCGACGTGACGCTGCCGACGACCGCGCCGGTGAACGCCGCCGCAAGGAACTGGCCCTCGATGGCGATGTTGATCACACCGGCCCGCTCCCCCAGCACGCCGGCGAGCGCGCCGAAGGCGATCGGCGTGGCCGAGAACAGCGTCGAGCGCAGCAGGCCGATCAGCGACAGCGACTGCTCGGCCGCGGCCCAGGTCAGGAAGGCGAACACGAACAGGCCGGTCGCGAGGCCCAGTACGAGCAGTGCCCGTTCGCCGAACCCGCGCACGAGCATGTAGGCGGCCAGGGCGAGCACGACCACCCCGAGGATGGTCACGGTCGGGAACACCGACACGCGCAGGGGCGGGACACCGCCGCGCGTGGCGTCGACGATGAAGCGCGCCGTCGACCCCCCGGAACCCGGCGCGAAGAAGCCGAGCATCACGGCGGCGAGCAGCAGCGAGAACAGGCCGAACCGGAGGTTGCGGCGGCGGATGACGGCTTCGCTGTGGACGGCGACGGCGCTCACGAGCCCCACCCCTTGGCGATCTGACCGGTTCCGGTGTCCGCCGTACGGATGCGGTAGATGGCCCGTACGAGGCCCGGCGCGGCGATGAACACGATGATGAGGGCCTGGATGACCACGACCAGGTCGAGCGAGGTGCCCGTCGATGCCTGCATCGTGCGGCCGCCGGAGCGCAACGCGCCGAACAGCAGACCGGCCGCCACGGTCCCGCCGACGCCACCGCGGCCCAGCAGGGCGACGGTGATGCCGTCGAAGCCGAGGCCGGCCGAGAAGCCCGGCGTGATGCGCTGGTGGATCCCGAGGATCTCGGCCGCACCGCCGGCGCCGGCCAGCGCGCCGCCCAGGGCCATGGCGAGGATCACGGCCTTGCGAGGATTCATGCCGGCCACGGTTGCGGCGATGGGGTTCTGACCGACCGCGTTGATCTCGAAGCCGCGGGTGGAGCGCTCGAGGAACCAGAACATCACGACCGCGGCCAGGATCGCCAGCAGCAGGCCGTAGTTGACCCGTTGACCGGTCAGGAACGGCAGCCGCGGCAGTTCGGCCGCGTCGGCCACCGACTTCGAGATCGGGTCGGTGCGGTCGGGGCGCCGGAACAGCGCGGTGGTGAGCAGGAAGTTGGTGCCCAGGATCGCGATGTTGTTGAGCATGATGGTCGTGATGACCTCGTGTGCTCCTGTACGCGCCTTGAGGATGCCCGGCAACCACCCGTAGGCGAAGCCGCCGACGATGCCGGCCAGCACGGCCAGCGGCAGGTGGACGACCAACGGCAGCCCGTCGAACGAGAAGCCGACCAACGCGGCGGCCAGGCCACCGGCGATCAGCTGGCCCTCGGCACCGATGTTGAACAACCCGGCCCGCAGCGGGATGGCGACGGCGAGGCCGGTCAGGATCAGCGGCGTCGCGGCCACCAGCGTCTCGGAGATCTGGCCGACGCCGCCCACCGAGCCGCGCAGCAGCGCCCAGTAGGCCCCGCCGACCGCGCTCCAGGCGGCCGAGAAGGTGTCCGAAGGGCGCGAGGTGAAGTAGCCCAGTGCCTCGCGCGTCGCTTCGTCGGAGAGCACGATCACCAGGGCGCCGACGACCAGCGCGCTGAAGATGGCCAGCAGCGTGGTCAGCACGCTCGCGCCGGTCACGGCCCGGACGAGACGCTGGCTGACCGAGGCGTCGAGCGTGGCCGTGGGGGTCACCTGGTCGCGTTCGGCTGCCGCCTTGACCTCGTCGTCGAGCGGTTCACCCGGTTCGGCGGGCGGCGGCGGGGAGTGGTCGCTCACCGGTTCAGGCTCCCTTCCGGAGGGCTTCGTCTGGCGACGCACCGGCCATCATCAGGCCGACGGCGTCCTTGGAGATCGGGGTCGGGAACGGGCCGAGCAACTTGCCGCGGAACATCACCGCGACACGGTCGGCCAGGGCGAGCACCTCGTCGAGTTCGGACGAGACCACCACGACGGCCGTGCCCTCGTCGCGCTTGGCGACCAGACGGGCGTGGATGTGTTCGATCGAGCCGACGTCGACGCCGCGGGTCGGCTGCGCGACCACCAACAGGTCGAGGTCGCGCTGGAACTCGCGGGCGACGACCACCTTCTGCTGGTTGCCGCCCGACAGCGACCCGGCGCTGGTCTGGATCGACGGGGTGCGCACGTCGAAGTCGGCGACCAGCCGCCGGGCGTTGTCCTCGATGGCCCCGAAGTCCAGCGCGCCGCGCCTGGCGAACGGTTCGGCGTCCCACAGGTCCAGCACGAGGTTCTCGGCGATCGAGAAGCCGGCAACCAGGCCCTCGCTGGTGCGGTCCTCGGGCACATGACCGACGCCCGAGCGCAGGACCTGTTTGCGGGTCAGTCCGGCGATGGACCGCCCCGACAGGCTGATCTCGCCCTCGAAGCCGTGCTCGAGGCCGGTGATGGCACGCACCAGCGCCGACTGGCCGTTGCCCTCGACACCGGCGACGGCGAGGATCTCGCCGCGTCGGACCTCGAGGTCGACGTGGTCGACCACGGCCTTGCCGGCGACGTTGCGCACGACCAGGTCACGGATGTCGAGGACCGCCTCGCCGGGCGTGGCCTCGGGTCGGTCGACGGTCAGGTCGACCGGGCGGCCGACCATCAGGTCGGCGAGGTCCTGTTCGCTGGCGGTGCGCGGGTCGGCGGTGCCCACGATCCTGCCGCGACGCAGCACCGAGACCCGGTCGACGAGTTGGCGGTGCTCGCGCAGCTTGTGGGAGATGAAGATGGCCGAACGGCCCTCCTCGGCCACGAACGCGCGGACGGCCTCGAACAGGTCGTCGGCCTCCTGCGGCGTGAGCACGGCGGTCGGCTCGTCGAGGATCAGCAACCGCGCCTCGCGGTAGAGCGCCTTGAGGATCTCGACGCGCTGCTGCAGCCCGACGGGCAGGTCCTCGATGACGGCGTCGGGATCGACCGGCAGGCCGCTGCTCTCGGCGAGTTCGCGCACGGCCTCGCTCGCGGACGCGCGGTCGAGGCGACCGAGCCCACGGGTGCGCTCGACGCCGAGCGTGATGTTCTCGGCGACGGTGAACACCGGCACCAGCATGAAGTGCTGGTGCACCATGCCGATCCCGGCCGCGATCGCGTCACCCGGCCCGGCGAAGTGGACGGGCTGACCGTCGATGAGGACCTCGCCCTCGTCGGCCGAGTACAGCCCGTAGAGGATGTTCATCAGCGTCGACTTGCCGGCACCGTTCTCGCCGAGCAGGCCGTGGATCTCGCCGGGCTCGACCGTCAGGTCGACGTGGTCGTTGGCCACCACGCCCGGGAAGCGCTTGGTGATGCCACGCAGTTCGAGACGCACTTCGCCGGTCCCTTCTCACACCGCCACGGCGTGGGGCTCAACTTGCGAGCGGGGAGGGTGCCACAGCTGACACCCTCCCCGTGCGGCCGAAGCGCCTGGCCCCGGCCGCCGAACGACCCTACTTACGGGGTCGTCTCGAGCTCACCGGCGATGATCTGCTCGCGCAGACCGTCGAGTTCCTCCTGCAGACCTTCGGGCAGCTCGGCCTCGAAGTCATGGAACGGCGCGAGCGCGACACCCTCGTTCTCGAGCGTGCCGACGTAGTCACCGCCCGCGAAGGACCCGTCGAGCGCGGCCTGGATGGCGTCGAAGACCGCGACGTCCATCTGCTTCATGACCGAGGTGAACATGATGTCGCCGAAGTCGGTCGACTCGTAGCCGTCGGTGTCGACCCAGATCAGCACGCCCTCGCCGCGGTCCTGGATGGCCGCCGCCGAGCCGCCACCGACCGGGCCGGCAACCGGCAGGATGATGTCGGCGCCGTTGTCCATCAGCGTCTCGGTCACGCTACGGCCGAGGTCGAGCGAGGAGAAGTCGTTGGTGAACTGGCCGTCGGAACCGTCCCAGCCCAGTACCTGGACGTCGGTCCCCTTCTGCTCGTTGTGGTAGTTCACGCCGGCGAGGAACCCGTCCATGAAGATGGTGACGGTGGGGATGTTGAGACCACCGTAGGTACCGACGGTGCCGGTCTCGGTGTAGGCGGCGGCGGCGTAGCCGGCCAGGAACGCGGCCTCGGAGGTGTTGAAGGTCAGGCCGAGCACGTTGTCGTAGCTCGTCGAGAAGTCCTCGCCGAAGGCGTTGGCGTAGTCGACGATCGCGAACTTCTGGTCGGGGTTGGCCTCGGCGGCCTCGCCGGTCACCTCGGCGAGCAGGAAGCCCACCGGGATGATGATGTCGCAGCCCTGGCTGGTGAAGGCCTGCATGTTGGGCTGGAAGTCGGTCTCGGACTGCGACTCGAGGTAGTCGACCTGGATGCCCAGTTCCGACTCGGCGCGAAGCAGACCGTTGTAGGCGGTCTCGTTGAACGAGCCGTCGTCGATGCCGCCCTGGTCGGTGATCATGCAGGCGCGGAAGTCGGCGTTGTCGGCGGTCTCTTCGGGTTCCTCGGACTCTTCCTCGGTGGCTTCGCCCTCGGTCTCCTCTTCGGTCGCCTCGGGCTCCTCGGATGCCTCCGGCGTCTCCTCTTCGGGAGCATCGCCACAGGCCGTGAGCACGAGTGCGCCCACGACAGCGGCCGCGAACATGCGGCGGGTGGTCTTCATGGAGTTTCCTGTCCTTCCCTGCCGGGAGGGTTTCTCACCGGCGTCCGGGGATCGAGTCGCGAAAGCAGACGTCGCCGGGCTGGGCGTATGCCGTCCCGGATCGGGCACGGCGAACCCGCGGTGGGCCTCGACGGCCGCCCCGTCAGCGTACTACTCGGCTCGTAGGGCGCGCACGAGGTTCGACGGGTCGAGCGGCGAACGCTCCCGTCAGACGAAGTAGCGGATCTCGCCGCCCGAGGCCTGCACGACGGCGTGGACCGCCTCGTGCAGACGGGCGTGCAGGGACCGGAAGGCGGCCGTGTCGGCGTCCTCGGTCTCGTCGGTGGGATCCCCGCTCGGCGCCGGCGGCTCGGCGGTCACCAGGTCGGCGAAGGCGGCGTCCCAGTCGGCGAGGTGGGCCTGCCGTTCGAGGTGCAGCGCGGGTGCGTGCAGCAACGCCCGATCGAGGTCCTGGACGATGCTGAGCACGACATCGGTACTGGTGCGCACCCCCGGCTGCGACAGCAACCGCAGTGCCTGCAGTTTGCGCATCGCGAGGGCGGCGACCATCACCGGGTCGGAGAGTTCGGTGACGGCGGCATCGATGTCGTGCAGCGACAGCGTGACACGTTCCGGCACGTCGAACCATGCGCGCAAGGTGTCGAAGAGCACCTCGGTCACGTCGTGAAGGGCGAGCAGCTCGTCCGGTTTCGGCAACGGTTCCATGGCGCATCGACCTCGAGCAAGCGGGACCGGGGCCCGCCCGGGTGCTGCGCAGCGGGGAGGCCGCAGCCTAGGGAGCCGAGCCGGCCGGCGACAGGTCCGGGCAGTCGACCCGATCACGGGCCGCGTCCGCGAGCGCGGCCAACTCCTGCGGGTCCGGGGTACGCCCGAGCGCCTCGAGCGACTCGCGGTCGACACACACCACGGTGCTGCTGCGTGCCCGTGCCTGTGCGCCGGGGGCGGTCGTACCGAACCGTTCGGTCGTGACCAGGACCGTCGGCGTCGTCTGCGACAGCAATTGGCGTACCAGCGGCCGGACGTCGGCATCGAACGCGTCGGCCTGTGCCGCGCGGACGTCGAAGGTCACCTGGTGTTCGGGCGCTGCCGCGCCGAGCGTGCGGAGCCGGCCGTAGCCGTCACGCAGCCGCCGCTGGCCGGTGAGCACCTGTTCGAGCCCTCGCTCGGCCGCGCCACGCAGTTCGTCGCCGCCGGTCGCGACACCGTCGACGTCGTCGGTGTCGGACGGGAACTCGAGGTCGTTGGTCTCCCAGGTCGACAGCGGCGCGAGACCGCTCCACACGTCGAGCCAGCCGCGGGCGACCAGTGCGACCGCGTCGGCGACCTCGCCGTCGGCGTCGTCGGCCGCCACGAACAGCGCGCGCAGGTCGGGTTCGACGGTGTCGAGGCGGGCACGCGCGGCGCCCGCGTCGCCCTCGAGACGGCCCCAGGTGGCGGTCGGGTCGATCTCGACGCCGGTCGGCGGTGGTGCCTCGGGCAGCGCCGACTCGAGTGCGGCGAGGTCGTCGAGCAACTGCTCGGGGCCTGCCACGGGCGTGGCGAGGGTGTCCGCCGAGACCTGCGCGGTGACGTCGGCGCCCGCGACCCCTCCCCCGGTCAGGACCACGGCCAGGAGCACGCCGACACCGAGCAGCGCGAGAACCGCACTGACGAGCTTCATCGAGGCTCCTGCATACGACGACTGGCCGGGCCACGAGGGCCCGGCCAGTCCATCGGCATGACGGATCAGTACCTGTAGCTGTCGTCCTTGAACGGACCGCCCACGTCGACGCCGAGGTAGTCGGCCTGCTCGGAGGTCAGCGTGGTCAGCTTCGCGCCGATCTTGTCGAGGTGGAGACGGGCGACCTCCTCGTCGAGGTGCTTGGGCAGCACGTAGACCTCGTGCTTGTACTCGCCGTGGTTGCGCCACAGTTCGATCTGGGCCAGGACCTGGTTCGTGAACGAGTTCGACATCACGAACGAGCTGTGCCCCGTGGCGTTGCCGAGGTTCACCAGCCGCCCCTCGGACAGCAGGATCACGCTGTTGCCGTTTGGCAGATGGACAAGGTCGACCTGCGGCTTGACGTTGGTCCACTCGTACTCGCGCAGTGCGGCCGTCTCGATCTCGGTGTCGAAGTGGCCGATGTTGCACAGGATCGCGTGGTCCTTCATCTGCAGCACGTGATCGCGGGTGACGATCGACATGTTGCCCGTGGCGGTGACCACGATGTCGGCCTCGTCGATCGTGTCCTCCATCCGCACGACGCGGTAGCCCTCCATGGCCGCCTGCAGGGCGTTGATCGGGTCGATCTCGGTGACGTAGACGGTGGCACCGAGGCTGTCGAGCGCCTGGGCGCAGCCCTTGCCGACGTCGCCGTAGCCGGCGACGATGGCGACCTTGCCGGCGATCATGACGTCGGTGCCCCGCTTGAGGCCGTCGATGAGCGACTCGCGGCAGCCGTAGAGGTTGTCGAACTTCGACTTGGTCACCGAGTCGTTGACGTTGATGGCGGGCATCCGCAGCAGTCCCTGCTGCTGGAGACGGCGCAGGGTCTTGATACCCGTCGTCGTCTCCTCGGAGACACCGACGACGTCGGCGAGCAGGTCGGCGCGGTGGTCGTGGACGTAGCCGGTCAGGTCGCCGCCGTCGTCGAGCAGCAGGGTCGGGCCCGAGCCGTCAGGCCACTCGAGCGTCTGGTCGATGCACCACCAGTACTCCTCCTCGGACTCGCCCTTCCAGGCGAACACCGGGGTACCGGCCGCGGCGACGGCGGCGGCCGCCTCGTCCTGGGTCGAGAAGATGTTGCACGACGACCAGCGCACGTCGGCGCCCAGCGCCTGCAGCGTCTCGATCAGGACGGCGGTCTGCACGGTCATGTGCAGGCACCCGGCGATGCGGGCGCCCGCCAGCGGTTGCTCGTCGGCGTAGCGCTCGCGCAGCGCCATCAGGCCGGGCATCTCGTATTCGGCCAGCCCGATCTCCTTGCGGCCCCAGTCGGCGAGTTCGAGGTCGCGGACCTCGAAGTCACGATCGGGATAGCGCCGGTCGATCTGGCGTGTGTCGGGGGCGGCGGGGGTGGGTTCGTTCGCGTGGTTCTCGGGCACGACAGGACACTCCTGGAAGTTGGCCACCGATGCGGCGGGCGGGCGACGTGGACGCCGGCCGGGCGTCGCACGTGGTGTCGACGGGCGCGTGCGCGCCGCGACGGGCCGCGACGGCCCCGGACTCGGGGTGACGACGCGAAGAGGGAGGGCCGGACTCGGCCGCCTCGGTCGGTCCAGTGTGCCTCACCGGCCCCGGGTCGCGCCACCATCGTTCACGGTCGGGCGGTGCGGTCCCCCTCGAGCAGCCGCGAGACCGGCAGTTCCGTCGTGACGAGCCGGACGTCGGCCTCGCGCGCGACGGCGAGTTCGGCGAGGAAGTCGTCACGCCCCACGTCGCGCGCGCCGAGGCCGGCGAGGTGGGCGGTGGTCAACTGCACGTCGAGCACACTCCCGCCGGCGGCGGCGAGCCGGTGCACGAGGTCGAGCAGCGCGACCTTCGACGCGTCGGTCGCGCGGTGGAACATCGACTCGCCGGTGAACACCCCGCCGACCTGTACCCCGTAGACCCCGCCCACCAGCCGGCCGCCGTCCCACACCTCGAGGCTGTGGGCCCAGCCCAGCTCGTGCAGTCGCGCGTACGCCCGGGCCATCGTGGTCGTGATCCAGGTGCCGTGCTCGCCGCGGTCCTGGGCGCAACCGGCCACGACCGCGCCGAACGAGGCGTCGACCGTCGTGGTCCACCCGCAGGTCCGCAGCCGCCGTCGCAACGAGCGGCTGACGTGGAACTCGCCGACCGGCAGGACACCGCGTGGGTCGGGCGAGAACCATGGCAGCGGGACCCCCGGATGCGGCCACGGGAAGATGCCGCGACGGTAGGCGTCGACGAGCGTGCCGGGTGCGAGGTCCGCCCCGACCCCGACCACGCCGTCCTCGTCCGCCTCCTCGGGCTCGGGCAGCACCCAGGCCGAGGGCGCAACGGGCTGCGGTGGCCGTGCCAGACCCCCCTCGGCGGGCACGGCAGCCCGGCGGCCGAGCCACCGTCGCTCCCCCGCCCGTTCGCTGTTGTGCGCTCCGGCCACGCGATCCCCGGTGTCGGTGACCGGACGCTAGCAGGGGCCTGTGACGCCCGGTCCGGCCAATACCGCGGGGTCGCCGGGCACGACGGCTACCGTTCCGGCGTCCGGTTGGAGGGACCCCGCGTGCGCCTGCACCTCGTCGACGGCACCTACGAACTGTTCCGTTCCCACTTCTCGAAGCGCCCGGACCGCACCGACGTCCACGGACGCGACGTGAAGGCGACGGTCGGCGTCGTCACCGCGCTGCTGTCACTGCTCGAGGACACCGACGAGCAGGTCACACATCTCGCCGTCGCGTTCGACAACCCGATCGAGAGTTGGCGCAACGTCCGCTTCCCCGCCTACAAGGACAGCAGCGGCGTGGATCCGGCCCTGCTCGCCCAGTTCGACGGGGTCGAGGCGGCGGTGCGGGCGCTGGGCGTCACCGTCTGGTCCATGCGTGAGCAGGAGGCCGACGACGCGCTCGGCGCCGCGGCCCTGCGCTTCGCCGGCGAGGTCGACCAGGTCCGGATCCTGACCCCCGACAAGGATCTCGGCCAGGTCGTCCGCGGCCGGCGCATCGTCCAGGTCGACCGCCTGCGCGACAAGTTCTACGACGAGGACGGGGTGCGCGACCGCCTCGGCGTCCCGCCGGCCTCGGTGCCCGACCTGCTCGCGCTGGTCGGGGACACCGCGGACGGGATCCCCGGTCTGAAGGGGTTCGGCAAGGTCGGGGCCGCCGCCGTGCTCACCCGCTACGGCCACCTCGAGGACATCCCGCCCGACGGGGCGGACTGGGACGTCGAGGTCCGCGGTGCGGCGCGCCTCGCGCAGACGCTCGTCGAGCACCGCGACGACGCGCTGCTCTACCGTGAACTCGCCACGCTGATCACCGACCTCGACCTGCCCGGGACGCTCGACGACCTCGCCTGGCGGGGCGCCGACCGGGACGTCTGGCGGCGCTGGTGCGACGAGGTCGCCTCCGAGTCCCTCCGTGAACGCCCGACGGCCTGGTCGTAGTGAGCAGCGAACCCACCGGCGCTTTCGACGCCCCGCGGCCCGCCGACGACCTGCGCCGCAGTTCGTTGCTGGTCGGGGCCGGCATCCTGCTGTCGCGGGCTGCGGGCCTGGTCCGCGAGTCCGCGACCGCGGCGTTCCTGGGGACCGGCGTCGGGGCCGACGCCCTGCGGGCCGCGCTCAAGATCCCGAACCTGATGCAGAACCTGCTCGGCGAAGGGGTGCTGTCGGCTTCGTTCATCCCGGCCTACTCGCGGCTGCTCGCCGAGGGCCGTGAGGAGGACGCCGGCCGGCTCGCCGGTGCCGTGGCGGGCCTGCTGATGCTGGTCACGGGCACGCTGGTCGTGCTCGGCACGGTGTTCGCCGGACCCATCGCCCGCGTCCTCGCGCCGGGCTGGACGCCCGGCAGCGACCGGTACGAGCTGACCGTGATGCTGGTACGCATCCTCACGCCGGGCGTGGGGCTGCTCGTGCTCTCGGCGTGGTGTCTCGGCGTGCTCAACTCCCACCGCCGCTTCTTTCTGTCCTACGTCGCACCGGTGGCGTGGAACACCGCGATCATCGTGCTGCTGTTCGCGGTCGGCCTCTCGACCAGCGACGAGTTCACCATCGCCCAGGGCTTCGCCTGGGGCGCGTTGCTCGGATCGGCGCTGCAGTTCGGCGTGCAACTGCCCAGCGTGCTGCGACTGGTGCGCGGGCTGCGCCTGTCCGCCTCGTTGGCCGTGCCCGGCGTCCGGCCCGTCGTCACCCGGTTCGGCCAGGTCGTCGCCGGCCGCGGCGGAGTCCAACTCGCGGCCTACGTCGACGTCATGGTCGCCTCGCTGCTCGCCGCCGGTGCGATGTCCGCGCTCGGTTTCGCCCAGATCCTCTACCTGTTGCCGATCAGCCTGTTCGGCATGGCGATCGCGGCCGCCGAGTTGCCGACGCTGTCGACGCTCGACCACGGCGACCGGGCCCGCGTCCTGGACCGGATCGACGGCGGCCTCGGGCGCGTCGCCTTCTTCGTGGTCCCGAGCACGGTCGCGTTCCTGTTCGCCGGTGACCTCGTGGTGGCGACCGTCTTCCAGCGCGGCAGCTTCAGCGCCGACGCCTCGCGGCAGGTGGGCGTCGTCCTCGCCGTCTACAGCCTCGGCATGCTGGCGTCGACGAGTTCACGGCTGTTGCAGTCGGCGCTCTACGGGGTCGGGGACACCCGCAACCCCGCCATCTACGCGGTCATGCGGGTCGCATTGTCGTTGCTGGTGGGCATCGCGGTCATGTTCCCGCTCGACGCGGTGGCAGCGACCGTGGAAGGCTTCGCCGTCGTCGGCGACCTGGGCTGGCAGGTCGCACCGGAACGACTGCGCCTCTCCGACGGCAACCTGTTCCGCCTCGGTGCCGCCGGGCTCGCCTTCGGCGCGGCCGTGGGCGCCTGGTTCGAACTCGTGCTGTTGCGCGTCCGGCTGCGCGTGGTGTTCGGCCGCGTCCGCCTGGGCGGTGCCTACGCACCGCGGCTCGCCGCCGGTGCCCTCGCCGGCATCGCCGCGGCGCTGGCCGCCCGGCCACTGCTCGGCGGGCTCACCTGGCATCCGACCGTCACGGGCCTGGTCGCAATGGGCATGATCGGTGTCGCCTACCTGGTCACGACCCGGCTGCTCGGTGTCCCCGAGGCGCGCGAACTGACCGGCCGGGTCGAACGGCTGGTGCGACGCTAGGGTGCCGTGGTCCGGTCCGGTGGCGGGGCATCGTCGGACCGAAAGGATCAGCTGTGCCCTCGGTGTGGGACCTCTACCTCGACGCCAACGACGCGGCCGTACTGCTCGAGGCGATCGTCACGCTCGAGCGTCATCGGTGGGTACGCGAGCCGCTCCCCCTCGAGGACGCGGTCGCGCTCCACGAACGTCTGCAGATCGTGTCCGGCATCGCCGCCGAGGACGCCGTCTACTGGGCGCGCGAGGCCGAGGACCGGGCCGAGGCCGCGGGCGTGGACGGCGGGCGCTGGGGCAGCCCGGAGGTCGCACGGGCGATGGCCGAGACCGCCACGAGCCTGTCGCGGGGATCCCACGAGGTCGAGGTCGCGGCCCGGGCCGCCGCGACCGACCTCGGGCGCCGACTGGCCGGCTGAGCCGGGGTCAGTCCGACTCGGGCGGATGGTCGTAGTGGGCGACGGACGCGGGGTCGAGGATCGCCAGCAACTGCTCCTGCAGCCAGGCCAGGTGGTCCATGACCGCGAGGCGGTAGGCGACCGGGTCATCGGCGTCGAGTGCGTCGCGCTCGAGGGTCTCGACCCCGATGCGCGCGCCGATGGCGAGCCGCAGGTCGTTGAGGACGCCGAGCACGAGTGCGGCCTCCTCGCCGTCGAGGCGGACCCGCACGTGGCCGCGGTGCTCGACCCCCCGGTCGAGCAGGTCGGCGAGCGCTTCGAGACCGCTCAGGCGTGACTGCAGCAGGTCGTCGCGCAGCAGCCGCCGGAGTTCGCGGTCGGCCTCGTCGTCGCCGACGACGGCCGCCGGGAACAGCCGGTGCAGCACGGGGTCCTCGTCGTCACCGCTGGACAGCGTGCCGCGCAGTCCGTCGCGCAGCGAGCGCAGCAGGTCGATCTCGACCGGGTCGAGTTGCATCCGGATGTGCTCGCCCTGGCGGCGGAACGCCCGACTCATGACCGGCCCCCGGAAGCGTTCACGTCGAGCGCTGCATGGTCGCCTGCAGCCCGTAGCCGTGCAGTTGCTGCACGTACATCTCCGCCTGTTCGCGCGGCTCGGACGCGACCAGCGCCTTGCCCTTCTGATGTACCTCGAGCATGAGTTTGCGCGCCACGTCCTCGCTGAAGCCGAACACCCGCCGGAAGACGAACACCACGTAGGACATGAGGTTGACGGGATCGTCCCAGACGATCACGTCCCAGGGCCGGTCGGGGTCGACCACCTCGTCGAGTTGCTGCTGACGGTCCCTGACCGGGGTCGCAGCCGGACCGGCGAGCCGCACCCCGCCACCTTTCGTGTCCACGCCTGCCTGCGTCGCCACAGTACCGCCACGACGACGGCCGCCACCGATGAGTTCGGCAGCGGCCGTTTCGTTGTGGATACGCGTCGGTGCCACGGCGCCGAGGCGGAAGGGGGCGTCAGCGGCGACGGCGGCGCGCCATGCGGCGCTGACGCTCGCGCTCCTCGAGCTCTTCCCACGACGGCGGCGGTGCCATCGTGCGCCCGATCGGGTTGTCGGCCGGCGCCTGCTTGGTGACGGTCACGCCGGTGGCGGCGCGACGGCCACCCTCGCTCTCGCCGACCTCGAACTCGACCTCGTCGCCCGAACGCAGCGCGCTGCCGCCGGTGACCTGGTCCGCGGCGACGTAGTAGTCGTCGCCTTCCGGGGTGGTGACGAAGCCGAAGTTGCGGTCGGCGTTGAAGACCTTGACGCGTCCGGTGGGCATGGGAAGGGCTACCTCGGTGGGAAGACGAAGACGAAGTGGTCGGCTGGGGTCTGCTCGTTGTCGACCAGAGACCGCATCACGGACCGGCGGCACATGACGTACCGCGAGTGCGGCAGCGTAGCGGCTCGTCCCCGCCGACGCGCACCGGCCCGATCCGGTCGGCGGACGACGGCTCAGCCGTGCGCCGCGGCCCACGCCCGGCTCGCGTCCTCGACCTCCTCGTACGCTCCCGCGGCGAGGGCCTGCAACGGCGTGCGTCCCTCGAGTCGCTTCTGCGGTTGGTCGAACCAGCGTCCGGCCGTGGGCTCGTCGACCCAGCCCTGCAGCACGCGCAGGACGTCGAGCGCGACCTCGACGGGATGGCGTTCGCGGTCGCCCGCTGCGGCGTGCAGGCCGTCGACGGCGTCGTCGCCCACGATGGCGCGGAGTTCCATCTCGTCGTCGAGGGGGTCGTCTCGGTACATGGCCCGGCTCCTCAGCCGCGCTGGCGCAGGCGCTGGTGTTGCTCTTCGCACTCGCCCACGAAGGCCGCGGCGTCCTCGATGCGCTGCGGCAGGCGGGCCTGCTCGTCGGCGATGACCGCGATCCGCCGCTTGAGCGCGTCGAGCAGCGGCTGCTCGGTGTGGCGCACGCCGCGTCGCAGCCGCGGATCGACGGGGTCGGCGAGTGCGTCGCCTTCGCTGATGAAACGACGCAGGCGCCGCACCTCGTCGGCGAGGTACTCCTCGTAGCGTTGCAGGGCCGCGAGGTCCTCGCGGGCGCGCAGCAGCGTGAAGTAGGCCGCCTCGGTCTCGTCGCGGGGCACGGTCAGTCCTGGGCCTCGGCACGCGACTTGAGCCCGCGCAACCCCTGGTCGAGGATCTGCTTCGCGGCCCGCTTCTTGAGGAAGCCGGGCAGGGGCAGATCCACGTCGGCCTCGAGGCTGTAGCGCACGTGGGTGCCGTCCTCGGTCTGCGACAACTCGTAGGCACCGTCGAGTTGCGAGATCGTCTCGCCCTCGATCAGGGTCCATCGCACGTCGTAGTCCTCGTAGCGGTACCGCAGCGTGTAGGTCACCTCGGCGACACGGGCGTCGACACGGAAACGGGCGGTGTCGGGATAGCCGTCGGCGTCGGTGGTCAGCACCTCGGCCTCGATCACACCCTCGGCCCACTGCGGGTAGACGTCGAGGTCGGTGATGACGTTCCACACCGTGTCCATCGACGCGTCGACGGTCGTCTCGTCGCTGACGCGCTCACCCATTGCCGGCGTGCCTTTGTCCGTGGACCCCCGCCGCCGTTTCGCTGGCGGGCGCGCCGAGCCTATCGGGGGCCGGCGGACGCGCCGTCGGGGTCGGCGCCGGCGAGTTCGTCGGCGATGCGGGCCACGCCGGCCTCGAGCTCGCGCAGGGTGCGCACGTCACGCACGACCTGGCGCCGCAACGACCGCAACTGCTCGACCGCGGGCCCGAGGAGCTGGTCGGGTTCCCCGGCCCCCCAGGCGGGGCAGATGGCCCGGAAGTCGCACCAGTCGCACAGTGGGTTCGGGGTCGGCTCGTAGCGTTCGTCGCGCACGGCCTGTGCCGTGTCGAGCACGGTCTGGCGCGCGGCGTCGAGGTCGAGGTCCTCGAGTGGCACGGTGATGGTCACGCCGGGCACCACGAAGTCGAGCGAGACGGTGGCGGGCAGGACGCCGAAGAGGTGCCGGCACGCCAGGGCGTAGATCGCCAGTTGCAGCGAGCCGGCGACGCGCTCGCGGTTCTTGACCTTGCGGTTGGTCTTGTAGTCGATGACGTGGAAGCGGCCCTCGTCGTCGACGTCGACGCGGTCGATCGAGCCGACCACCGTGGCCTCGAAGCCGATCGGTAGCTCGAACCAGGCCTCGGTGGCGGCCGGTAGCCGGTAGGTCGGCGCGATCTTTCGGTGGTAGCGCCGCAGGATGTCCTGCGCGTGGCGGTAGAAGGCGAGTTGTTCCTCGCGCGGGAGGTGGGAGAACCCGGTGCTGTCCCAGCGGGCGTAGAGGAAGCCGAGCAGTTCGTCCTCGGTGGGGCACGCGGGCAGCTTGCGGTCGTAGAAGTCCTCGAGCGCGGCGTGGATCGAGGTCCCGAACGACAGGTGGGGGCCGGGCTTGCCCGGCAGCTTGTCGACGTAGGCGTAGCGGAACCGCCGTGGGCAGTTGTCGTAGGCGTCGACGCGGCTGAACGACAGCCGTACCCGGCCCTCGGCGTCGATCAGGGGCGGCGACTCGGGTTCGAGTTCGCCGAACGTGCCCGGTGGTGCACCCTCGACGTCGAGCAGGCGAAGCGCGCCGTCGGGGCCGTCGAACGGCGGCGGGACGGCGTCGTCCGGCGGCAGGGACGGGGCGGGGGCGGGCTCGGTCATCGCTGGCGAGGGTAACCGCCGGGAGTGACACCTCCCCGGATTTGTCCGGCGACCCGGTGGACGGGCCGGAATGTCCGGACAACACGGCGCGTTGTGTCCACGTGTCCCCTCCCCATTGGAGCCGCCCATGGCCACCATGAACCTGACTGCCGAGAACTTCTCGGACACCCTCAACGACAACGACATCGTCCTGCTCGACTTCTGGGCCGAGTGGTGTGGCCCGTGCCGCACCTTCGGGCCGATCTACGAGCAGGTCTCCGAAAAGCACCCCGACCTGGTGTTCGGCAAGGTCGACACCGAGGCCGAGCAGGCGCTGGCCGGCGAGTTCGGTATCCGTTCGATCCCGACCCTCGCCGTGATCCGCGACAACGTGCTGCTGTTCTCCCAGGCCGGGGTCCTGCCGGCCGACGCGCTCGAGAGCCTGATCACGCAGGTCCGTGAACTCGACATGGACGAGGTCCACCGCGACATCGCCGCGCAGCGCGAGACGGCCTGATGACGGGTACCGACAACCGCCGCGTGCGTCGTCTGGCCGCCGCCCTCGCGCTCGCGGTCGCCGTGGCCGGATGCAGTGCCGCACCGGCGCCCGAGGCGGGCGGCGACCCGGCGACCGGCGTGGTCGCCGAGGCGGAGGCCCGCACGCTGATCGACGTCCGAACGCCGGCAGAGACGGCCGAGGGGCACCTCGACGGTGCGCTGTTGATCGACCTGCAGGCGCCCGACTTCGCGGAGCGGGTCGGTGCGTTGCCGCGGGACGAGCCCTACCTCGTCTACTGCCGCTCCGGGAACCGGTCCGCCGAGGCGATCGCGATCATGACCGACCTCGGCTTCACCGACGTCGTCAACGGTGGCGGCTTCGACGACCTCGCCGCGGCGGGCGTGCCCACGGCGTGACACCTCGCGGGCCGGGCCCGCGCTTCAGCGGTTGGCGGCCACCACGGCGAGCACCTCGTCGTGCAGATGGCCGTTGCTGCTGAGTGCGGTCCCGGCCGCGGCGGTGCGTTCACCCGCGAGCGAGGTGAAGCGCCCACCGGCGGCCTCGACCAGCGCCTTGACGGCGACGAGGTCCCAGAGGTTGACCTCGGCCTCGAGCGCGGCCTCCGTGCTGCCCGATGCGACCAGGCAGTGTTGCCAGAAGTCGCCGTAGCCGCGTTGCCGCGACGTGCGGGCCGCCAGGTCGGCGACCAGGTCGCCGTAGCCGTTGGCCCGGAAGTAGTCGATCCCGCCGAACGCCACCTCGGCGTCGGCCAGCCGGTCCACCGAGCTGACCGTGATCGGCCGGCCGTTGTGGTCCGCGCCCTCCCCCGCGACCCCGCTCCAGCGCGAGCCCAGTGCGGGTGCGCTGACGACCCCGAGCACGTCGTCGGCACCGACCTGCAGGCCGATCAGCGTGGCGAAGACCGGGTTGCCCTTCACGAAGTTGGTCGTGCCGTCGATCGGGTCGAGGACCCAGGTCGGCGCGTCCGCGGGACCGTCGAGCCCGTCCTCCTCCCCCAGCACCGCGTGGTCGGGGAAGCGGGCCCGGATGGCGGCGCGCAACGTCCGTTCGACGTCGATGTCGACCGCGGTCACCCAGGTCCCGTCGGCCTTGGTGTCCGCAGCCTGGCGACCACCGAAGGCGGTGGCGGTGCGGGCGTCGGCGAGATCGGCGAGTTCGTGCGCGAACGCCAGCTCGTCGGCGAACCGACTCACCAGTCGAACGACATGTCGTCGAAGCGCAGGATGATGTCGTTGGGCTGCACGGTGAGGGTGACCTCGTCGCGTGGCACCCACAGCGGGATGCAGGCACCCTGCCCAGCGTGGCCCATCAGGCAGATCTGCAGCTGGCCCTTGGCGTCCAGCCCGACGATCTGGCGGGCATAGCTGAGCAGCTCGTGGAACTCGGCCGCGCCCGCCCGGCGCTTCTGGTACGCGGTGGCCCAGCGCGACTCGGAACGGCCGTAGTTGGCGA
>DATHUR010000189.1:0-43777 GCA_035462025.1 Egicoccus sp.
ATCCACCTGCCGGGCCACACCGAGGGGTCGCTGCTCTACCTCGTCCACGGCGACGAGCGTGCCCACCTGTTCAGTGGCGACACCCTGTTCCCCGGCGGGCCTGGCAACACCTTCGGCAACGCCGACAACCACCGCCGGATCATGGACGGCCTCGAGGAGAAGATCTTCGGCCGCCTGCGCGACGACACCTGGGTCTACCCCGGCCACGGTGACGACACCACGCTCGGCGCCGAGCGCCCGCACCTGCAGGAGTGGCGCGACCGCGGTTGGTGACGGGTCGGCGCTGCTCCGGTGCTCAGCCCCGCTCGGACGCGGTCACGACGACGGCACAACTGGTCGCGTTGCGCAGCCGACCCCGCAACGCGACCACGAGCAGGACGAGCGCTGCCACGGCGAGGATCGGCTGGAGCGGCGCGAACCAACTCATCGCCCCCGACGTGCCCAGCGCCACCACGACAAGCTTGTTGCAGACGGGGCAACCGACGGCGAAGTAGGCCAACAGCCCGCCCACACCGCCGCGGCGGGTCGGACGGTCGTCGACGACCGTCTCGCCGTCGCGGACGTAGGTCGCCAGCAACAGGCCCGACAGCACCGAGGTGGCGAGCCAGATGGGCCAGTTCCACCACAGCACGGGGGTCATCCGCGAGAACACCGGGTTGGGGATCATCACGGTAGGCAGCCCGATCAGCAGCGCAACCGCAACCGCGCCCAGCACCGCGGCGGTCCAGCGTCGTCGTCCCCAGTCCCGCACGTGTGACTCCTTGTGATCGTTCCGGCCCGTGAACATTCCCGGCGACCGCGCAACGGACGCCGCCGAATAAATGTACGGACATATCGTAGCCTCGTTTCCGTTCCCCGCCCCCCGAACGGATCCCCCGCGTGACCAACATCCCTCCCGCCTCCCGCCGCGGGCCTGCGAAGGCGCGCAGCACGAACCTGCTCGTCCCGGCCATCGCGCTCGTCGCGGCGCTCGGTCTCGCACTCGCGGCGTTCGCCGGCGGCGGCGACGAGCCGACCACCGCGCCCGACGACGCTCCCACGGGCGAGGTGGCGTCACCGTCCACCGCGCCCGCGGCGGACGACCGGGACGCGCAGCTGACCGAGCTGTTGTCCCAGCTCGAGCGCCGACAGGCGGGCGACCCCCTGGCGATCGGCGAACCGGACGCACCGGTCCTGATGATCGAGTGGGCCGACTTCCAGTGCCCGTTCTGCGGCTCGTTCGCCCGTGACACCAAGCCCGAACTGCTCGCGCGCTACGTCGAGGACGGCACGCTGCGTATCGAGTGGCGCGACCTGCCGATGCTCGGCCCCGAGTCGCAGACCGCGGCGCTGGCCGGCCGCGCCGCCGCCGAGCAGGACGCCTTCTGGGCCTTCCACGATGCCGTGTTCGCCGACGAGCGCCCCGTCAACAGCGGCGAACTCGAACCCGACCGACTCCTGGCCCTGGCCGGTGACCTGGGTCTCGACGTCGAACGGTTCGAAGCCGACCTCGACGACCCGGCCGCGGCCGAGGCGATCCGCGCCGACCGTGAATGGGCCCAGTCGCTCGGCATCACCGGCACCCCGGCGTTCCTCATCAACGGGCAACTGTTGATCGGTGGCCAGCCGACGGAGGTGTTCGCGCAGGCGATCGAGCAGATGGCGGCCGAGGCCGCCGGATGATCGAGATCGGCTATCTCGCCGCGTTCCTGGGCGGCGTCCTCACCCTGATCAGCCCGTGCGGTGCGTTGCTGCTGCCCTCGTTCTTCGCCTACGCCTTCGGGGGGACCGGCGCGCTGCTGGGCCGGACCGGCGTGTTCTACCTCGGCCTGGCCACCACCCTGATCCCGCTCGGCATGGGGGCGTCGCTCGCCAGCGCGCTGTTCTTCGGCCACCGGGACCTGCTGATCCTGGTCGCGGGCTGGCTGCTCATCGGGCTCGGGGTCGCGCAGGCCCTGGGGGGCGGCTTCGCGCTGCAGGCCGCCCAACGCGCCCAGGGCCGGTTCGCCGGACGGAGCGGTTGGGGGGCCGTCTACGGGTTGGGCGCCGTCTACGGGCTGGCGGGCTTCTGCTCCGGCCCGATCCTGGGCGCGGTACTCACCGTCGCCGCCACCAACGGCCGCCCGTTGCACGGTGGGGCGCTCCTGGCCGTGTACGCCCTGGGGATGGCCGGTCCGATGTTCCTGCTCGCCCTGGGCTGGGACCGGTTCGACCTCGGCCACCGGTCGTGGCTGCGCGGCCGCAGCTTCCGGCTGGGGCGGCTCCGCCTCCACAGCACCTCCGTGATCAGTGGCCTGCTGTTCGCCGGCATCGGTGTCCTCTTCCTCACCACGGGCGGGACGGGCTCGGGCATCCCGGGCATGCCCAGCACGCTCGAGACCGAGGCGACGGCACAGGCGTGGCTGCAGCGCATCGACGCCGCCGTGCCGGACGGCGCCGTGCTGTCGGCGGTCGCGGTCGTGGCCGCCGCCGTCCTCGTGCGGCGATGGACAACGGCGCGACGCGACACCTCAGCCGATCGCCCGCCCACCTCGGGGTCCCCTCGGCCGAGCGGACGGGACACGGATCTCGACGTCCGACCGTAGGGTCGCGGCACCATGGACCCCGTACTGCTCGCCGCCGGCCTGGTCGCGTTGTTCGTCGGTGCGCTGTTCACCCACCTCGAACGGTGGTCGATCACGCCGCCGCTGCTCGGACTGCTGACCGGCGTCCTGATCGGCCCCGAGGTGCTGGGCGCGGTCACCATCCCCGCCTCGGACGAGATCCACGTCGTGCAGGTCGCGGCCCGCCTGCTGCTGGCCGTCGCGCTCATGGGCATCGCACTGCGCTACCCCATCGGCCAGGTGAGGTCGCGGCGTCGACCGGTGGCCCTGCTGCTCATCGTCGCCATGCCGGCGATGGCCGCGGCGGTCGCCGTCGGCGCAGCCTGGTTGCTGTCGCTGCCATTGGCCCTCGCCGCCGTCCTCGGCGCCTGCCTCTCGCCCACCGATCCCGTCCTCGCCTCGGGCATCGTGACGGGCGAACCCGCCGAGGAGGACATCCCGGCGTCCAACCGGCAGATCCTGTCGCTCGAGTCGGGCGCGAACGACGGTCTGGCGTTGCCGTTCGTGGTCATCGCGCTGGCGTGGTTCCTCGAGCAGCCGCTCGGGGACGAGCTCGGCCGGGCCGTCTACGAGGTGCTCGGTGCGGTCGCCGTCGGTGCGCTGGCCGGTTTCGGGGCGGGACGCGCGCTGCGCTGGGCCGACCGCCACCGCGAGATCCGGCCGGCGGTCGCGTCGCTGTACGCCCTGGTGCTGGCCGCGTTCGTGCTCGGGCTCAGTGGGGTCATCGGCGTCGGTGGCCTGCTGAGCGTGTTCGTCGCCGGGCTGGTGCACAACCACATGGTCAGCAGCAGCGAGCGCGCGTCCGAGGTCGCGATCGACGAGGCGCTCAACCAGTACCTCGTGGTCCCCGTGTTCGTCCTGGTCGGCGTCGTCATCCCGTGGCGGGACTGGGGCGAGCTGGGCTGGCGCGGCGCCGTCTTCGTCGTGGTCGCGCTGCTGCTCCGCCGCCTGCCCGTGATCGCGGCCCTCAAACGGCCGCTGCAGGCGAGTTGGCCGCAGGTGGTGTGGCTCGGCTGGTTCGGACCCATCGGCGTCGCGGCCCTCTTCTACCTCGGCCTCGTCCACGAGCAGGGCGCAACGGACCCGCGCCTGTGGGCGGCGGGCACCCTGGTGGTCGCGGTGAGCACGTTCGTCCACGGCCTGTCCGCCGGTCCGGCCAGGCTGCTCCACCGCCGTCGGACGGGGACGCACGCCGGACAGGGGGACGACACGGGCTAGCGTCCGCGCTTCGCCCTCGAAAGCGCGCACATGAGCGACGAGCGGACCCGGTGGAACGCCCGCCACGCCGGGCGCGCCCCGCTGACCGAGCCGGCCCACTTCCTGGTCCGGCACGCCTCGCTCCTGCCACCACGCGGCCGTGCGCTCGACGTGGCGGGCGGGAGCGGCCGCAACGCGGTGTGGCTCGCCCAGCGTGGGTTGCAGGTCACGCTCGTCGACGTGGCCGACGAGGCCTGCCGACTGGCCGCGGACGCCGCCTCGAACGCCGGTGTCGAGATCGTCGTCGAGCGCCGCGACGTGTCCGCCGCCGGCCTGCCGCCCGGTCCCTGGAACGTGATCGTCTTCCACCACTTCCTCGACCGTGATCTGTGGGCGCCCGCGGCGGCGGCGCTCGCGCCCGGCGGCGTCCTGCTCATCAGCCAGCCGACCGTCCACAACCTCGAGCGTCATGACCGCCCGTCACGCGAGTGGCTGCTGGAACCCGGCGAACTGGACGCCGCCGCCCGCACCTGGCCCGACGTCGAGGTGGTCGTCGCCGACGAGGGCTGGACCGACGACGACCGTCACGAATCCTCGGTCGTGGCCCGCCGGCCGGTGACCTCGTGAGCACGGTGCCCGCAGCCGCGTTGCGTCTGTGGCGGCGCCTCGCCGACGACCCGTCCGCGCTGGCGCCCGGGACCCGCCGCGTCACCCGCGACACGAACGGGTTCTGTCCGCCCGGCTGGGTCGGTGTCGTCCGGCTCGGCGACGCGTACGCGCTCGATCCCGGGGTCGCCGACGCCGACGTCATCGGCCGACTGCTCGCCCTCGACGACCCCACGGACCCAACGCAGGTGCGCACGGTCCTCGCCCCGCAGCAGGCGCTCGGGCCGGCCGAACTGGCCTATCTGCCCGACAACTGGGTGGCGCCCGAGATCCGGCACGACGGCGTGGTCCTCGAGGAACGCGACGTCGCCGGGCTGCGCGACTGGTTGAGGACGTTGCCGGAGGACGACCTTGCCGAGAGCTCGGTCATCGACATGTCCCGTGTCGTCGTCGCCCTGGTCGACGGCGACATCGCGGGCGCGGTCGGTCACCTCGCCTGGCCGGAACAGGTCGCCCACATCGGGATCGTGGTCGGCCCCGACCACCGGCGGCGAGGGGTCGGACGCGCGTTGGCCGTGGCCGGCACGGTCCGTGCACAGCGGGCCGGACTTGCACCCCAGTGGCGCGCGGCCTCGGACAACCCCGCCTCCCGGGCCCTGGCGGCCGCGGTGGGCTACGCCGAGGTTGGCCGGCAGTTCAGTTTCGCACCCGCGGACTGAGCCCGCGTTCCTCCACCGACGACACCGCCGCTGTCGCTACAGGATGCCGCGGACCGCCAGCGTGGAGGTCATCACGGCCCCGAAGACGAGGACCAGCGCCAGCACGAGGCCACGCCCGGCCGCGTGGTGTGCGTCGACCGCCATCTGCTGCCCCCGAGCCCGTTTGATCCCCACGTGTGCGGCAACGAGCGCGAGCAGGGCCAGCGCGGGATGCACGTAGCGGAGCAGCATCGACGAGTGCTCCCAGTAGCCGTCCATGCCGTAGACCGCCAGGCCGAGCAGCACCTGGATGTCGAGCAGGACCGACGCGACCACGTACGGCCCGGCCGTGAACTCGCGGGCATCGCGGGCCCGGCCGAACGCCACGGCCGCGGCCACGAGCACGACGAGACCGACGATGTAGCCCGTGAACTGGTGGATCGTGGTCACGACATCCACGGTTGCCTCCTGGTCGGGCCGCAGCCTAGCTGTCGGCAACCACGATCCCGACCGCCCGGCGCCGCGCGGACGCGCAGCAGTCGAGGAGATCATCGGGTTCGGTCAGGCAGAAGGGCGTGAACTCACGCCTCGGGGGTCCAGCGTCACGGATCGTCCGGGTCGGCCCAGATGGTCTGCGTGGGCGCCGGCACCCAGATCTCCACCATCTCGAACACCTCGATGCCGGTGTTCTCGAACCAGTGGAACTCGCCCCGCGGAATGAACGTCACGTCGCCGGCCGCGAGGGCGTCGGACGCCTCGCCCGCCTGCACCACCCCTGCGCCACGCAGCACGTAGAAGAGAGGTGATCGGCGTCCGGGTGCTGATGCGCCGACGCGGGTGTCGCCCGGCTGGTAGATGACGCGATCGACCTTGATGCCGCCGAGGCCGAACATCTCGGGGCAGATCCCGTTGTTCTATGTACTCGTCCCCTGCATATAGTTCTCGGCAGGGCGTACGTCCACGACCGCGGCGCCGGACCGGCCAAGGAGTCGCCATGACCCGCCTGACCCTCGACCCCGCCGTCGGACGGTTCGTCGCCGCGGTGGCGGACATCGTCGATCGCGGCGGTTCGGAACAGCAGGTGACCGCCCAGGTCGTCCCCCATCTACGCGACCTCACCGCGCACGGACCCGATGTCGTCCCGGCGCCCATGCGGCGCCCCCGCGACGACAGCTACGCGATGTACCCGCTCCACGTGGCCGACGACGGCAGCTTCTGCGTCGCGGTGGCGGTCTGGGGTGTGGGCCAGGTGACGCCGATCCACGACCACGGGACCTGGGGCGTGATCGGCATCCTCGACGGTGTCGAGCAGGAGTCGCGCTACGACCGGCCCGACGCCGAGGGCCGCCCACCGACCTTCATCGAGCAGCGCATGCTGGGGCCGGGGGACGTCGAGGTCTGCTGCACGTCGGATCAGGACGTGCACCGGGTGGCGTGCGCCTCGTCGACCCCGACCGTCGCGCTGCACGTCTACGGGGGTGACATCGGCACGCTCGAGCGCCATGCCTTCGACCCCGAGACCGGGCGCGCGACGAGCTTCGTCTCCCGCTGGGCCGAGCCGTCGTAGTGCCCCCGCCGCCACGCGAAACGGTCGTCGCCCATGCCCGGTAGCTACCTGCAGACCCTCGCACGGGGTATCGAGGTGCTCGAGGCGCTCAAGCAGGGGGCCCGCACGGTCAACGACCTGGCCGACCTGATCGCCGTCGAGCGGTCCGCGGTCTACCGGCTCGTGCGCACGCTCGAGCACCACGGGTACGTCGTCCGCGACGGCCGGACCGGCCTGTGCCGCCTCGGACTCGCCGCATGGGAACTCGGCGCCCACACCGATCTCGCCGCCGAGGTCCGGGAGGCGGCCTCGCCGCACCTCGACCAACTGGTGCAACGCTTCGGTGAGACCGCGCACCTGTCGCTCTACGACCGCGGCGAGGTGGTCTACATCCACCGGGTCGAGGGGACGCACGCCATCGGCAGCTACACCCGGCTCGGCGGCCGGGCTCCGGCCCATTGCGTGGCCACCGGGAAGGCACTGCTCGCCCACCAGCCCGCACACGAGGTCGACCGGGTCATCGCGGCGGGCCTCGCTCGGCACACGCCACTGACCATCGTCGACGGCGACGAACTGCGCGACGTGCTCGGGCGGGTCGCCGCCGGCGAGGTGGCGGTCAACCGGGGCGAGTGGCGCGAGGACGTGGGTGGCCTCGCCGTCCCTCTCGTCGGCGCCAGGGGCCAGGCGGTCGCAGCCATCGGGCTCTCGGGGCCCGTGGACCGCATCCTGGCCCAGCGGGAGCCGATCACGGCTGCCCTCCGCGACGCCGCGCGCGCGATCATTCGCTAGCGGCGTCCGTCCTCGGCCGTTGCGGCGGCGAGACGCTCTCTGGGGGATCGAAGGCCCGAACGGGCGGCACCGGGCCCGTGAAGCGCTCGATCTGCACGAGCGCCGTGTTCGAACTCGGCCCTTGCGCCAGTTGCGAGGTCCCGATGTCGAGCGTGAGGACGTTGGGATTGCCGTGGACGTCGAGTGAACCGTCGACAGCGGGATCCAGCGGGTCGTACCAGGCGCCCGTCGCCAGCGACACGACGCCCGGCATCATGGTGTCGCTGACCACCACGCCGGCCAGACAGGCACCGCGGTCGTTGAAGACCCGTACGAGGTCGCCGTCGGTGACGCCGCGGGCGTACGCGTCCGCCGGGCTGATCAGGATCGGTTCCCGACCCGCCACCTTGCTGCCCCGGCTCAGCTCACCGTGGTCGTACTGGCTGTGCAGGCGGGTGGCCGGCTGGTTCGAACACAGGTGCAACGGGTGGCGGGAGGCCGCGGGGGCACCCAACCACTCGGCCGGCTCGAGCCAGGCCGGATGCGCCGGGCAGTCGTCGTAGCCGAAGCGGGCGATCGTCGCCGAGTGGATCTCGAGGCGACCCGAGGGCGTGCGCAGCGGGAACCGCCCCGGGTCCTCCCGGAGACGCTCGTACGGCGTGGGCTCCCGCGGGAGACGGAGCATGCGGACCGGTTCGCGGGCAGCCCAGAACTCGGCGAAGGGCGGGAGGTCGGCGCCGTGCGCGGCTGCGCCCGCGCGGGTCGTCTCGTACAGGTGCTCGATCCACTCCGGGGTGGAGCGTCCCTCGGTGAAGGCGTCCGCCGTCCCCAGCCGCGTCGCGAGGTCCACGAACACCGCGTGGTCGGTCCGGACGCCGGCCGGCGGTGGCACGGCCCGGTAGCTGGGTGAGAGCACGTGGTCACCGTGGCCACGCGCGATGTCGTCGCGCTCGAGCGTGGTCGCCACCGGGAAGACGATGTCGGCGCGGCGGGCCACCGGCGTCCACCAGTGCTCGTGGACCACGACCGTCTCGGGCCGCTGCCAGGCCGCGACCAGCCGGTTGAGATCCTGGTGGTGGTGGAACGGGTTGCCACCCACCCAGTAGACCAGTCGGATGTCGGGGTAGGTCCGGTCGCGACCGTCGAAGGCGTAGCGGGCACCGGGATGGAGCAGCATGTCGGCGATGCGTGCCACGGGGATGAACGCCGCGACCGGGTTCGGACCGACCGGTAGCCCCGCGTTCGGGATCGGCGAGCGCGGCATGCCGAGGTGGTGCATCGCGCCGAGCCCGGCACCGAGCCCGCCGCCGGGCCGCCCCATGCTGCCCGACATGGCGGCCAGAGTCATGGCCATCCAGTGCACCTGTTCGCCGTGGTGGGCCCGCTGCAGCGAGTAGCTGGCGGCGATCACCGTGCGCCGGTCGGGGATGCGTCGGGCCAGGCCACGGATGGTCTCGGCGGGCACGCCCGAGACGTCCGCGGCCCAGTCGGCGTCCTTCGGGCGGCCGTCGACGACACCCAGCAGGTACGCCTCGAAGACGTCCCAGCCCTCGCAGCAGCGGGCGAGGAACTCGCGGTCGTGCCGGTCGTCGCCGACCAGCGAGTGCGCGATCCCGAGCATGACGGCCACGTCGGTGTTGGGACGGCACGGCACCCACCGTGGGTGCAGTTCGGCCGCGACGTCGTCGCGCTGGGGGCCGATGTTGACGAACTCGACGCCCGCAGCGCGGCACCGCGTCTGCCACCCCGCGGCCTCGTGGCTGGACACGCCGCCGCCGGTGACCTGGAGGTTCTTGACGGGCAGGCCACCGAACGCGAGCACGAGTTCGCCGTGCGCGGCGATGTCGTCCCAGGTCGGCGTCGATGCCAGTGCGGCGTCCTTGCCGCCGGCGACACGGTCGAGGATCACCGAGATCGCCGCGGAACTGTAGGTGTTCCTGACGTCGGTGAATCCGCCGAGGCCGGCCATGAAACGCTGCAACTGGCTCTTGGCGTGATGGAAGCGCCCGGCCGAGCCCCAGCCGTAGGATCCGGCGAAGATGGCCTCGTTGCCGTGCTCGCGGCGGACCCGGTCGAGTTCGTCGGCCACCAGGGCCACGGCGACGTCGTGGCTGACCTCCACGAAGGGTTCGGCGCCGCGCCGGCCGCCGTGCTCCCGTGTATCGCCGGGACCGTGCTCGAGCCATCCCGCGCGCACCATCGGCGCATGCAGGCGCGCCGTCGAGCGGTGGGCGCTGACGACCCCCGGGCCGATCGGCGAGGGCGCCGGATCCTCGGGTCGCGCATGCAGCGCCTCGAGCACCCCGTCGTGGACCTCGGCCAGGTAGTTGCCCCAGTGCATCGACGCCGGGTGCAGGGCACCCGGCGCCGGGGGAACCGGCTGGCCGGGCTTCACGTCGTGGGGGTGGGCGCCGCTGCCGGCTGGAAGTTGCACGTGTCGTCCGGGTCCCGCCAGACGGTCCCGTCCGGGGCGGGGATCCACATCTCGATCCGTTCGGACACCACGTCGCTGGTGTTGTGGAACCAGTGGTAGTCGCCACGGGGGATGAACACCACGTCGCCGGGGAAGATCTCGACCGAGGCGTCGTCGGTGTGCATGATCCCGTGACCGCCGATCACCATGAACACGTGATCGGCGTTGGCGTGCATGTGGGGCGAACCGATGACACCGGGGTCGTTGTAGACGATGTCGACCTGCACGGCACGCGTCCCGAGCATCTCCTCGGTGACGACGTCGACCCGGCGGCGGCCGTCGCGCTGGGAGACCCGGACCGGGCGCTCCTCGGATCGGATCACCTGCAGCATGGTGGCCACCTTCGCCGATGGGCGGGGAAATGCACTATGTATAAGGGAAGGCTACAAAGCATAAGAAGGCGTGCCGGCGGCGTCAACGATCGTCGCGGCGGCGGGGTGGCCATCCGGCCCGGGCTCCAGAGTCGAATGCTGCACGATGCAGACAACTGTCGGGAGCGTGTCCGTGGACCTGGGTCACCTGCTCGCGCCGAGCCTCGCCCCACGGGTGGCGGACCAGCTCGCCGCGATCGAGCGGCGCCTGTACGCGGTGACGTCTGCGCCGGGCGGCCTCGTGCAACGCAGCAGTCGACACCTGCTCGCCGCCGGCGGGAAGCGCTTCCGCCCGCTCGTCGTCGTGCTCGCCGCGTCGGCGATCGACCCGGCGACCGACCCCCGCCCGGTCCGCGACGCCGCCGTGTCGGTCGAACTCCTGCACCTGTCGACGCTGTACCACGACGACGTCATCGACGCCGCCGCCACCCGGCGTGGCGTCGCCAGCGTCAATGCCCGCTGGGGTGACCGGCTGGCCGTGATGGCGGGCAACCGCCTGACCGCCCTCTCGCTCGAGGCAGCCGCCGACGTCGGCGACGAGGTCCCGTCGCTGCTGGCGCGCACCTACGCCAGCCTGGTCGCCGGCGAACGACTCGAGGCACGCCTCGCCGGACGGTTGGAAACCGGCATCCCGGCCTACCTCGAGGCGATCGACGGCAAGACCGCGTCGCTGGTCGCCGCCGCCGCGCGGGCCGGCGCGGCCGCCGCCGCCGCGACACCGGCGACGCGGGACGCGGCCGAGGCGTGGGGCCGCACGATCGGCCTGGCCTACCAGGTCGCCGACGACGTGCTCGACCTGACCGGCACCGCGGCACAGGCGGGCAAGCCCGTCGGCAACGACCTCGCGCTCGGGGTCTACACCTGGCCGCTGCTCGACGCGTTGACGACGTCTGCCGGCGGGGCGCTCCGCCGGCTCCTGGACGGCCCGCTCCCCCACGACCCCGCCGTCGTGAACCGGGCGGTCGCGATCGTGCGGGCCTGCGGTTCCCTCGACCGCGCGACCGCGCTGGTCAAGCACCTGCTGGTCCGGGCGGACGGCCACCTCGCCGAACTGCCGGCGGGGGCGGCGAGCCGGGCACTGCGCGAGCTCGGGCGCACGCTCGTCCCGGACGTCGAGATGGCGCCGGCCGCGACTGCGGTCCCGTCGCGCCCGGTCCAGGCGGTGGGGGTGTGACCGCCGACGTGTGGCCGCAGGTCAGCAGCGTGATCCGTCGGCACTCGACGACGTTCTGGCTCGGGACGTGCCTGATGAGCGGCGACCGCCGCCGTGCCGCCCGGGCCGTCTACGCCGCCTGCCGCATCGGCGACGACGCGGCCGACCTGCATCCCCGCCCGCGCGAGGCGGTCGCCCACTGGCAGACTCGCATCGAACGGGCGTACCTCGGCCGCCCCGTCGAACCCTGGGAGCGCGCCTTGGCGTGGACGGTCCGCCGCTACGCCGTGCCGCGTCGGGCGTTCGACGCGCTCGCAGACGGGTTCCGCAGTGACCTCGAACCGGTGCGCATGGCCACGTTCGACGAACTCGACCACTACTGCTTCCGGGTCGCCGGCGCCGTCGGCCTCATGATCGCGCCCGTGTGCGGCGCCGACGGTCCCGAGGCCGACCGGGCCGCGGACCAGCTCGGGCGGGCGATGCAGCTGACCAACTGTCTGCGCGACGTCGGCGAAGACCTCGCCCGCGATCGCGTCTACCTGCCGGCCGACCTCATGGCGGCCAATGGGGTCACGGTCGACGACCTGCGTGCCGACCGCCGCGGACCCGGCTACCGGCGGCTGATGGAGGACCTCGCCCGCGAGGCCGAACAACGCTACGAGATCGGCCTCGCCGGGTTGCGCCACCTGCGTCACCACCGCACCGCCATCGCGTACGCCGCGGTGCAGTACCGCGGCATCCTCGACGAACTGCGGGCATCGGGCTGGGACAACCTGCGCCGCCGCGCCGTGGTGCCGCCACGCCGCCGGGCGGGTCTGCTGGGGACCGCCCACGCCGCCGCGCGCGCCGTCGCGTCCCCGCCGAGCGGCCACCTGCTCGCACTCGACCGTGCGGGAGGTCGCGGGTGACCTATCTGCAGTTCCACCTCGTCTTCCTGCTGCCCGTGCTCGTCCTGCTCGCCGTACCGGTCGTGCGCACGCTCAGGCTGCGGCCATGGCTGGCCGGCGGGATCGGCCTGCTGGTCGTGGTCGCCTACGTGTGGACCACGCCCTGGGACAACTACCTCGTCGCCAGCGGCGTCTGGGGGTACGGCGACGGACGCGTGCTCGGCACGATCTGGTACGTCCCCGTCGAGGAGTACGCGTTCTTCGGCCTCCAGACCCTGATGACGGGCGGCTGGACCGTGCTGCTGATGCGCCGTCACGACCTGCTCGACCCCGCCGGCCCGACGCAGCGCGCCGGGCGCGGGACCGTCGCGACCTGGATCGCCGTCACGGTGGTCAGCGGCCTGCTCGCCCTGGGCGAGTCGACCCGCTACCTCGGCCTGATCCTGGTCTGGATCGCGCCGCCGCTGGCCCTGCAGTGGTGGTACGGGGGTCGCTGGCTCGGCGAGCGTCTGCGCACGCTGTGGCCCGCGATCGTGGTCCCTACCCTGTATCTGTGGTTCGCCGACGGCTTCGCGATCGCCAACGGCATCTGGTCGCTCTCGGATCGCTACACGACCGGCATCACCTTCGGCCCGCTCCCCCTCGAGGAGGCGACCTTCTTCCTCGTCACCAACCTCGTCGTGGTCCAGGGCCTCGTCCTGTTCGCGACCGTCCGTCGCCGCCAGCCGGCATGGGTGTGAACGGACTGCGCCGCGCGGTCACCGCGTTCCTCCTCGCCCGGATCGCCGTCAACCTCGTCAACTGGCGCACGTTCCCGCGCCTGCGCCCGGGCGCCCCGGTCGACCTCGACCGGGTGTCGCTGCTGGTGCCCGCCCGCGACGAGGCCGCCAACCTGCCGTCCACCCTGCCCGGCATGGCCGCCCAGGGCGTCGGCGAGGTGCTGGTGCTCGACGACCACTCGCAGGACGGCACCGCCGAGGTCGCGAGCGCCGTCGACGGCGTCAAGGTGCTGACCGGCGCACCGCTGCCCGACGGCTGGCTCGGCAAGGCCTGGGCGCTGCAGCAGTTGGCGTCCGCCGCCCGCGGCGACTGGCTCGTGTTCACCGACGCCGACGTCCACTGGGAACCCGGCGCTGTCGCGGGCTTCATCGCCGAGGTCGAGGCCCAGGGGGCGCGGGTCGGATCGATCTTCCCGACCCAGGACACCCAGACGTGGGGGGAGCGCCCGACCGTGCCGGTCATCGACGAGGTGCTGCTGTCCGGCCTGCCGTATCCGATCCTGCACGCCGAGGTGTCCCCGTACGCCGTGTCGATGAACGGCCAGGCGATCGCGATCCACCGCGAGGTCTACGACGCCATCGGTGGCTGGTCCGCGGTCGCCGGCCGCATCGTCGAGGACGTCGCCTTCGGTCGCCTCGCCCGCAGCCGCGGCCACGAGGTCGCGCTGATGCTCGGTGACGGCGTCGTCCACACGCGCATGTACCGCGGCTACGCCGAGGCGATGGCCGGGTTCGGCAAGAACCTGCTGACCGCACACGGCGGTAGCCGGGCGCTCCTGGCGGCCGACGTCACCTGGCACGCGGCCGCGTACACCCTGCCGGCGCTCCTGGCCCCGCGGTCCCGCGCCTGGCGACTGCCGCTTGTCCTCGGGATCGTGCAACGCCTGATCGTCGCCGCGACGACCCGCCGCTCCCGCGTCGAGGCGCTGCTGGCCCCGCTGCTGCCGCTGGCGGGCGTGCCCGTCGCCGCACGCGCCATGCGTCGCACCCAGTCCTGGAAGGGCCGCAGCTTCGAGGTCGGCCGATGACCGGCCTGCCCTCCCCCACGGGACACCCCGTCCACGGTCACCTCGGTCGTTGGGGTACCGAGCCACTCGGGTTGCTCGAGGAGGGTGCCGCGCTCGGCCCGCTGTTCGAGCTGCGCCTGCCCCGCAGCCCGGCCGTGGTAGGGACCTCGCCCACCTGGAACCGGTTCGTGCTGCGCGACGGCGAGACGTTCGTGGCGCGTCGCAGCCTCGTCGCGCTCGTACCGCACCTGCGCGGTGGCATCATCATCACGGACGCGCCGAACCACCGCCCGCGCCGGGTCGTCCTCGAACCCCGCTACCGCGATGTCGGCCACCTCCGCGACCGGGTCCGCCACGCCGTGCGTGACCTGGAGCCGGGCGACGAGTTCGACGGCCTCGACTGGGCGCTTCGCGTGGTGCCCGCCATGCTCAACGCGGCGCTGTTCTCGGGCCGCTTCCCCACCGACCTGCTCACCGAGTACCTCCACCCGCTCGAGCAGGGCATGCCGGCCGCGCTGATCCCCCGGCCGCGGGCCCGCCACGCGGTCCGCAAGGAACTCGCCCGCCAACTGCGCCTGCGTCGCGACGATCCGTCCGTCGACGACCTCGCGGCCGGCCTCGCCCACGTCCCGGGCGCGGTCGAGGAACTCCGGGTCGGCCTGGCCGCGGGGTTCGACACCAGTGCGCACACCCTGGCGTGGGCGCTGTGGTACCTCGGCGCCAATCCTTCGTGGCAGGCTCCCGACCGCCGTCGGGCCGCCGTCGACGAGGTCCTGCGACTGCATCCGGCCGGATTCATCGGTTCGCGCCGGGTCGCGCGCGACACCGAGTTCGAGGGCACGCCGCTGCCCGCCGGCACGCTGGTCTTCTACAGCCCGATGCTGACCCATCGCCGTCCCGAGCTGTGGCCGGAGCCCGACCGGTTCGACCCGACCCGCTTCGAGGCCGGGATCCGGGCCTGGACATACATCCCGTTCAGTGCCGGGCAACGAACCTGTCTCGGCACCCACCTCGCGCGCCTCATGCTCGACGAGGCGCTCGATGTCGTGCTCCAACGCCCGCTGCACGCCTTCGACGGTGACCCCTCACCCGTCGCCGCGGTGACGATCGCGCCGCGCGGTCCGCTCCGCCTCGGCCGTGCCACACCGAAGACGCCCACCACCTCGAACGGCGCCACCTCGCGCCTCGACGAAAGCCAGCGACCGTGACACGCGCACTCGTCCTCGGAGCGGGGATCGGCGGGCTGTCCGCCGCCGCCCGGCTCGCCCACGCCGGCTACGACGTCGCGGTCCACGAGCGGCTGTCGCGGCCCGGCGGACGGGCCAACCTGATCGAACGCGACGGCTTCCGCATCGACACGGGACCGAGCATCCTGCTGATGCGCGACATCGTCGAGGGCACCTTCGCCGACGTCGGCGCCGACCCGGCCGACTATGTCTCGATCCGGCGCCTCGACCCCGCGTACCGCGTGTTCTTCCACGACGGGTCGCAATTGCAGGCCCGTGTCGACCGGGCCGAACTGCGCGCCGAACTCGACGCGATCGAACCCGGCGCCGGGGCACGGTTCGACGACTTCGCCGAGATCGGACAGAAGCTGTACCGCGGCGCCCGCGAACACTTCGTCGAGCGCAACTTCCGCTCGCTCGGCGAGATGTTCGGCGTCACCAACCTGCCCCAGTTCGTGTCGCTGCGGGTCTACGAGCGCATGCACACCCTCGTCGGCCGCCACTTCCGCGACCCTCGACTGCGCCAGCTGTTCACGTTCAACGCCATGTACATCGGCATGAACCCCTTCACCGCACCCGCCATCTATGCGCTGCTGCCCTACAACGACACCGTGGAGGGGGTCCACTTCGCCGACGGTGGCATGTACGGCCTGGTCGAGGGCCTGGTCCGCCTGTGCACCGATCTCGGGGTCGAGATCGTCTGCGACCATCCCGCCACTGCCGTGATCGAGCGGGACGGCAGGGCGGCCGGGCTGCGGTTCGCCGACGGCGACGTCGAGGCCGACCTGACCCTGGTCAACGCCGACTGGCCGTGGGCGCAACGACGCATGCTCGGACGTGAACCGCGCCACCCGTTGCCCGGGCGGAAGCTGCGCTACGGGCCGTCCGCGATGAACTTCTACCTCGGCGTCCGGGGCGACGTCGGCGACCTGGCGGCCCACAACGTGGTGTTCGGCGGGGACTACGCCGGCAACTTCGAGGACGTGTTCGCCGGCCGGGTCCACGAACGACCCTCGTACTACGTGCACGTCCCGAGCCTGGTCGACCCGACGCTCGCCCCCGACGACCACCACGTCGTGTACGTCCTGGTCCCCCACGCCAACTCGGACGCCCCGATCGACTGGGAGGGCGAGCGCGAGCGGGTCCGCGAGTACGTGCTGACCGACCTGGCCGCCAAGGGCGTGGACCTGCGCGAGCGCATCGTGCTCGAGGAGGTCATCGACCCGCCGCGCTGGGCGGACGAATTCTCCCTCGAGCGCGGGGCCACGTTCGGCCTGTCGCACGGCGTCTCGCAGGTCGGCTGGTTGCGGCCCCACAACAAAGACGACCACCTCGACGACCTCTACTACGTCGGGTCGTCGACCCATCCGGGTGCGGGCGTGCCGATGGTCATGCTCTCGGCCCGACTCGTCTCCGAACGCATCGTCGACGACCGGCCGCCCGCGCGGGTCGGGGAGCGCATCGGTGGCTGACGAGATCCTGGGACGCAAGCGGCGCCACCTCGAGGTGTGCCTCACCGAGGACGTCGCCTTCCAGACGCGCACGACCGGTCTCGAGGACGTCGAGATCCCCTACCAAGCCCTTCCCGAACTCCACCGTGCCCACATCGACCTCGGGACCACGCTGCTCGGCCGGCGGCTGCGCGCACCCTTCCTGATCGGCGCGATGACCGGCGGCGAGGAGCGGGGCGGGCGCATCAACCGCGCCCTCGCGGAGGCCGCGCAGCGTCGCGGGGTCGGGTTCATGCTCGGCTCGCAACGCATCATGCTCGAGCGCCCCGAGGCGCGTGCCAGCTTCCAGGTCCGCGATCTCGCGCCCGACGTCCTCCTGGTCGGCAACCTCGGCCTCGCCCAGTTCGTCGCCGGCTACGGCACGGCCGAGGCCGAACGCGCCGTCGCCGAGGTCGGGGCCGACGCACTCGCGGTCCACTGCAACCCCCTGCAGGAGGCGGTCCAGCACGGTGACGTCGACTTCCGTGACGGACGTCGTCGGCTGGCCGAACTCGCCGCCGGGCTCTCGGTCCCGCTCGTGGTCAAGGAGGTCGGCCACGGCATCGGTCGTCACGCCGCCCGCCGGCTGCGTGGCCTGCCGCTCGGCGCCGTCGATGTCGCCGGCGCGGGCGGCACGTCGTGGGCCCGCGTGGAGCAGTTCGTCCGCCACGGCCACGTCCCGCAACCCGACCTCGCCGAGATCGGCGTTCCGACGGCTCGGGCGCTGATCGAGGTGGCCGGCGAACTGCCCGGCGTCGCGCGCATCGCCTCGGGCGGCATCCGCAGCGGGACCGACGCCGCGCGGGCCCTGCTGCTGGGTGCCACGGCGGTCGCGGTCGCGCGGCCATTGCTCGAGCCGGCGCTGCAGGGCCCCGACGCCGTCGTCGACTGGATCGACCGCTTCCTCGACGAGTTGCGCACGGCGATGTTCGCGGCCGGGGCCGCCGATGTCGCGGCGCTGCGGTCGCTCGGCCTCGGCGCGGACCGCGCCAGGGTCGATCAGTCGATGGCGGAGGGCTGAGCGTCACCGGCGGGCAGATCGACCAGCGCGGGCGGCGTCCCGTCGTCGGCCACCACCTCGACCTCGTCCTTGCCACGGAACTTCACCGCGTACATGGCGTCGTCGGCGCGGCGCATCAACTGTTCGTGGTGCTCCCCCGGCCGTGAGGTGGCGGCGCCGATACTCGCCGAGACGCGCACGTCGTGTCCGCCGAGGCGAATCGGCACACGCAGCGCCCCGTGCACCCGGTCGGCGAAGTTCCCGAGCTCGGGCAGGTTTCCCGTCCCCTCGACGAGGACGGCGAACTCGTCGCCGCCCAGACGCGCGGGCGTGTCGCAGTCGCGCACGACCGACCGCAGGCGCTCGGCCACCTCGACGAGGACGGCGTCGCCGGCGGCGTGCCCGTAGGTGTCGTTGACCGGCTTGAAGTCGTCGAGGTCGATCATGAGGACGGCGACGCCGGCGCCGGTCCGCCGTCCGCGTTCGATCGCGTGCTCGAGGCGGTCGAAGAACAGCGCCCGGTTCGCCAGGTCGGTCAGCGGGTCGTGGAAGGCCCGGTGGACGATCTCGGCCTCGAGTGCCTTGCGCTCGGTCACGTCACGGGAGTTGAGGACGTAGCCGCTGCCCTCACGCGAGGTCAGACGACTCTCGACGTCACGCCACTCGCCACTCGCCGTGCGCATCCGGCACGCGATCTGCACGCCCGACAGACGCTCGCTGGTGGTGATCGCGTCGTCCTCGAACACCCCTCGCATCGCCTCGGTCACGGCGTCGCGGTCGTCGGGATGCACGAGGTGGAACACGCTGCGACCGAGCACGTCCTCCACGCGGTGCCCGAACCGCAGTTCCGCCGACCGGTTGACCATCGTGAAGCGGCCCTCGGGGTCGAGCAGCGCGATCACGTCCGACGAGTGCTCGATGATGCTGCTGAGTCGTGCCTCCCGCTCGGCGAGCTTGCTCTGCAGGGTGGCGCGTTCCTCGGCGAGTCCGGCCTCGATCGCGAAGCGGCGCAACATCTCGAGCAGTTCGGCGTCCGGAGCCACGGTGCAGTACAGCAGCAGCGCGGCTTGGGGACGGTCGGCACGGGGCAGCGGCACCATGACGTAGGCCGGGTAGAACCGGGTGTCCTGCCCGGTGTGCTGCAGTTCGCGGGCGACCGCGCCGTCGAGCACGGTCGGCTGACCGGTCTCGAACACGTGCAGCACCTGACCGGGCAGGCTCGCACTCTCGACCACCACCGACCGGATCGTCCCACTCGTTGCGACCGCCCGGAAGACGTCGCCGTCGCGTTCCCACACGACGGCCGCGGTGCCGGTGCGCTCGACGAGGTCGACGCCGGTCAACGCCACCTCGTGCAGGATGTGGCGGGGGTCGGACAGCGCCGCCATGGCCCGTACCGACTCGAGCAGTCGCTGCTCCCGGCGGGTGGCGAGGTCGCGGCGGTCGGACTCGCGGCGGACGGTGCCGGCGAACGAGGTGGCGCCGACGAGGACGACGCCCAGCGCGATGGCCGACCCGGCCCGGGGCGCCACGGCGACCGCGGTGCGGGTCACCTGCCAGACCACGACCGAGGCGAGCGCGAGCGCGTGCGCGCGCCGGGCGGGCGCGTGGAAGCCGCGCTGGAACGCGATGGCGAACAGCAGAGGGATCAGGTTCAGCTGCGAGACGACGAGGAACCCGACCCCGGTCAGGGGCACGAAACCGGCCAGGTCGACCAGCACGGACCGGTCGCCGAAGTACCGCATCCCCGCCGCCCAGAGCGCGACGCCGACCGCGGCGGCCAGTGCGACCGGCCGCTGGGGCACGGGTGTGTCGACGACCTGCAGGACGAGACCGACCGCGACGGCGCCCGTGAACCAACTGAACAGGCGGCGGAAGCGCACGACCAGCATCGCGCGCTGCTTCTCCGCCTGCTGCTGCTGCACGGACCACTCCCAGCCGACCCCGTCCCTCGGCATCCCCATCGGCAGGCCACGACGAGGCATTAAGGTCAAGCCGGAAGCCACCACAACGGGCTAGCCCCGTCCGTCGGTCGCCGGCGCGATGCCGAGCACCCACGGCGCGCTAGATGTTCGCGGCCTCCATCGCGGCCAGTTCGCGCTTGAGGTCGGCGAGTTCGTCGCGCAGGCGGGCGGCGAACTCGAAGCGCAGGTCGGCCGCGGCCTCGTGCATCTCCTCTTCGAGCCGCTGGATGAGCGCACGCAGATCCTCTTGGGGCACCTCGGAGACGTCGACGAGTTCGCGACCGACCGGAGCGTCGTCGGGCCGGTAGTCCTCGCCCTGCTCCTCGGCCCGGACGGCCGCGATGATGTCGCCGACACGCTTGCGCACCGTCTGGGGGTCGATGCCGTGCTCTCGGTTGTACGCCAGTTGCTTGTCGCGCCGGCGTTCGGTCTCGCCGAGTGCGCGCTGCATCGAGTCGGTGACGTGGTCGGCGTACATCACGACCTCGCCGTCGACGTTGCGGGCGGCGCGTCCGATCGTCTGGATCAGCGACGTCTCGGACCGCAGGAACCCTTCCTTGTCCGCGTCGAGGATGGCCACCAGCGACACCTCGGGCAGGTCGAGGCCCTCGCGCAGCAGGTTGATGCCGACCAGGACGTCGAACTCGCCCAGCCGCAGGCCGCGCAGGATCTCGACCCGCTCGACGGTGTTGATGTCGGAGTGCAGGTAGCGCACCCGGACGCCGTGCTCGAGCAGGTAGTCGGTGAGGTCCTCGGCCATCTTCTTGGTCAGGGTGGTGACCAGCACCCGCTGGTCCTTCTCCGTGCGCAGCCGGATCTGCTCCATCAGGTCGTCGATCTGGCCCGTCGTCGGCTTGACCACCACCTGCGGGTCGACCAGACCGGTCGGCCGGATGATCTGCTCGGCGATGGTGTCGGACTCGCGGCGCTCGTAGGCGCTGGGCGTGGCCGAGATGAACAACCGCTGACCGATGCGCTCGAGGAACTCGTCGAACGTCAACGGCCGGTTGTCGAAGGCTGACGGCAACCGGAAGCCGTGCTCGACCAGCGACTCCTTGCGGGAACGGTCACCCTCGTACATCCCGCCGATCTGGGGCACGGTGACGTGCGACTCGTCGATGAACACCACGAAGTCGTCGGGGAAGTAGTCGAGCAGGGTGAACGGCGGGCTACCGGGCGCGCGACCGTCGAAGTGGCGCGAGTAGTTCTCGATGCCGTTGCAGAAACCCACCTCGCGGATCATCTCGAGGTCGTAGTTGGTGCGCATGCGCAGCCGCTGCGCCTCGAGCAGTTTGCCCTGCGACTCGAGGTCGGCGAGTTGCTCGGCCAGCTCGGCCTCGATCGAGGCCTGGGCCCGCAGCACGGCCTCGGTCGACGAGACGTAGTGCGACGCGGGGAACACGCCGACCTGTTCGACCGACCGCGACACCTCGCCGGTCAGGGGGTCCACACGCACGATGCGGTCGATCTCGTCGCCGAAGAACTCGACCCGCACGGCGCGCTCGTCGTCGGCCGGGAACACCTCGAGCGTGTCGCCACGCACCCGGAAGGTGCCGCGGATCAGGTTCAGGTCGTTGCGCGAGTACTGCAGGTCGACCAGTTTGCGCATGGCCTTCTCGAGGCCGACCTCCTCGCCCGAGCGCAGCCACAGGATCTTGTTCTCGTACTCGTGCGGCGAACCGAGCCCGTAGATGCACGACACCGAGGCGACCACGACCACGTCACGTCGCGACAACAACGCCATGGTGGCGCGATGGCGGAGCCGGTCGATCTCGTCGTTGATCGACGAGTCCTTCTCGATGTAGGTGTCGCTCGAGGCGATGTAGGCCTCGGGCTGGTAGTAGTCGTAGTAGCTGACGAAGTACTCGACCGCGCTGTCGGGCAGGAAGTCGCGGAACTCGTTGGCGAGTTGCGCCGCCAGCGTCTTGTTCGGCGCCATCACCAGGCAGGGACGCTGGAGGCGCTCGAGCACCTTCGCGGCCGTGAAGGTCTTGCCGGTCCCGGTGGCACCGAGCAGCGTGACCGCACGTTCGCCGGCCTCGAATGCCTCGGTGATCTGCTCGATCGCGCGCGGCTGGTCGCCCGACGGGCTGAAATCGCTCACGACCCGGAAGCTGCCGTCCCCGGAACGGCGCTCGTCGAGGTCGCGGCGGCGTGGCGAGAAAGGGGTGGGCGCGGTCGATGACATGGTGGCGAGGGTACCCCTGCGACCCGGACAGGTCCGGGCCGCTGGCACCGTCAACCGTGCTGCTCGACCAGGGTCCGGGCGACGTCACGCAGCCGCAGGTTGGCGTCCTGGGATGCCTTGCGCAGCAGGCCGAAGGCGGCGTCGGCGTCGCAACCCTCACGGGCCATCAGCACACCCTTGGCCTGCTCGATCACGACCCGACTGGCCAGCGCCTCCTGCAACTGATCGGCGAGCCGGCTGACCCGCAGGAACGCGCGCGCGTTGGCCAGCGTGCTGGCCGCGGGTGCCGCGATACGGCGGATCAGTTCGCGGTCGGCCTCGACGAAACCCTCCGGCTTGGCACCGAAGACGTTGAGCGCCCCGATGACCATGCCCTTGACGCTCAGGGGCACCGCGACGACCGACCGGAAGCCGAGTTCGACCGCCCGTTCGGCGACCTTCGGCCAGCGCGTGTCGTGGGCGAAGTCGTCGACGTGACGTTCCTCGCCGGTCTCGAGCGCCTCGACGCAGGGGCCGTCGGCCAACTCGTACTGCAGCGCGTCGACGAGCGCGGCGGCGTCGCTCGACCTTGCCGCCGTGCGGTAGCGGCCTCGTTCGTCCGCGATCGTGACACTGACGGCCGCCGAGGTCGTCACCGCCCGCGAGGTCAGTTCGAGTACCTGGGACAGCAACTCGTCGAGCGACGCCTCTTCGATGAGCAGACCCGTGAGTTCCTCGAGCGTGCTCAGGTAGGCGCGCTCCGACCCACCGTCGTCGGTCTCACGCATCAGGTCCGGCTGGTCGACCACCAACACCCCTTCACGCCCGCGGCTGCGCATCCACGGTCTTGCTCTCCCCCGGCGCCGCGAGGGTAGCGGTCGACGTCGCCGGCACCCGAGCCGCCGACCGTCAGCCGGCCGCCGCGGCGGCCACGAGGTCGTCGAACAGCCGGTCCGCCGCCGCCTGCAGTGCGGCGAGGTCGCCGGTGTTGTCGACGACGTGCGTGGCGGCCGCACGGCGCTCGTCGTCGGTGCACTGCGCCGCGATCCGCGCGCGTGCATCCGGTTCGCCCAGCCCACGTTGCTCGACCAGGCGCCGGACCCTGACCTCGATCGGCGCGAGGACCACGACCACGGCGTCGAACCGGTTGGCCTGGCCGGTCTCGATCAGCAGTGGATGGTCGACCACGGCCAGCTTGGGGCCGGCGCCCTCCCACGAGGCGTCGAGGGCGGCGATGCGTTCGGCGATGCGGGCCGCGATCCGCGGGTGCATGATCCGGTCGAGGTCGTGCCGCGCACCGTCGTCGGCGAACACCACGTCGGCCAACCCCTGGCGGTCGAGCCCGCCGTCGGCGCGCACGAGATGATCGCCGAACCGCGCCGCGATGTCGGCCAGCGCGGGCTCGCCGGGTTCGACCACCTGGCGCGCGACGAGGTCGGCGTCAACGACCACCAGCCCGCGTTCGGCGAGTCGGCGTGCGACGGTCGACTTGCCACTGCCGATCCCACCGGTCAGTCCGACGAGGTACATGCCGTGCTTTCCGTAACGAAACGCGCCGCGCCCCGGCGGTGAAGCCGGGGCGCGAACGCGTGGGTCACGACGGGCTCACGCCTCGTCGGTGTCCTCGTCGGCCGGGGCAGTCTCGTCGGCCGGGGTGGCCTCGTCCGCCGCAGCCTCGGCCTTCGCGGGCTCCTCGGCGGCAGGCTCCTCGGCAGGTGCCTCGGCGGCAGGCTCCTCGGCAGGTGCCTCAGCGGCAGGCTCCTCACCGGCAGCTTCCTCCGCGGGCGCCTCGGCTGCCGGAGCGTCCTCGGCCGCGGCCTCCTCGGCCGGCGCCTCGGGGAGCTCAGCCTCGGCGAGCGCCATCTCCTCGGGGGTCCGCTCGTCGTCGCGACCGAACCCGGCCTGCGCGAACGCGGCGGCCAGCGTGCCGCCTGCCGGGGCGTCGTCGCCACCGGACGAGTAGGCGGTCGAGACGGCCGGACCGGCGTCGTAGGGGTCCTGCGGGACGGGCTCGCTGTCGGGCGCCTGGGCCTGCTTCAGCGACAGGCTGATGCGACGACGGACGGTGTCGATGTCGATGACCTTGACCTCGATCTTGTCACCGACGTTGACCACGGCCTCGGGCACCTCGACGTGGCGCTCGGCCAGTTCGGAGATGTGGACCAGGCCCTCGATGCCGTCGGCGACCTTGACGAAGGCACCGAAGGGCACCAGCTTGGTGACCTCGCCCTCGACGACCTCGCCGACCGCGTGCTCGCGGGCGAACTTCTGCCACGGGTCCTCCTGCGTCGCCTTGAGCGACAGGGAGACACGCTCGCGGTCGAGGTCCACGTCGAGCACCTCGACCTCGACCTCGTCGCCGACCTCGACGACCTCGGACGGGTGGTCGATGTGCTTCCAGGACAGCTCGGAGACGTGCACGAGACCGTCGACACCGCCGAGGTCGACGAACGCACCGAAGTTGACGATGCTCGACACGACGCCGGCGCGGATCTCGCCCTTCTGCAGCGAGGTCAGGAACTCGTTGCGGAACTCGCTCTGCGTCTCCTCGAGGAACTTGCGGCGCGAGAGCACGACGTTGTTGCGGTTCTTGTCGAGCTCGATGATCTTGCACTCGAGCGTCTCGCCGACGTAGGGGGCGAGGTCACGCACGCGACGCATCTCGACCAGCGAGGCGGGCAGGAAGCCGCGCAGCCCGATGTCGAGGATGAGGCCACCCTTGACGACCTCGATGACGGTGCCCTGGACGGTCTTGTCCTCGGTGTAGATCTGTTCGATCGTGCCCCAGGCGCGCTCGTACTGGGCGCGCTTCTTGGACAGGACCAGGCGGCCCTCCTCGTCCTCGGAGCGCATGACGAGCGCCTCGACGACGTCGCCGACCTGGACGACCGTGTTGGGGTCGACGTCGAGCTTGATCGACAGCTCACGCGAGGGGATGACGCCCTCGGACTTCCAGCCGATGTCGAGCAGGACCTCGTCGGGGTCGACCTTGACGACCACACCCTCGATGATCTTGCCCTCCTCGACAGCACCGACGGTGCCCTCGAGTGCGGCTTCGAAGTCCTCGTCGGACAGGTCGTTGTCCACGATGACGTCGCCGGTGGACGTCATGGTGTTGCCGGGGTCCTGCATCACGACGAAGTTGTCGGGTGCGGCACCGGTGGTGGGCTGGTCGGGGGTCTGGGGGGCGTCGGACATCGGGGTCGGGTCTCTTCGTTGTAGGAGTGGTGCTTCGAACAAGAGTGGCGTACGCGGGCATGGCGAAAGCGAGCGCGTGCGCCGGATGACCCGACAGGGTCGCAGCCGCCCGGGTCCCTGTCAATCGGACGTGCCGCCACCGGGCGTGCGGGACCCCGCACGGACCGCATCGTGGCCTAGCGTCACCGCACCGAGGAGGCGCCATGGACGACGCGGTGATCACGGGCGACGACGGCAGGGCACGGTGCTGGTGGTGCGGCGACGACCCCGCCTATGTCGCCTATCACGACACCGAGTGGGGCGTACCGGTCCACGACGACCGGCGGCTGTTCGAGAAGCTGTGCCTCGAAGGGTTCCAGGCCGGCCTGTCGTGGCTGACCATCCTGCGCAAGCGCGACCGCTTCCGGGAGGTGTTCGCCGGGTTCGACCCCGACGTGGTCGCCGGATTCGGGCCCGACGACGTCGCCCGCCTGATGTCCGACACCGGCATCGTGCGCAACCGGGCCAAGATCGAGGCCACCATCACCAACGCGCGGGCGTACCTCGACCTGGTCGACGCCGAGGGGTCGCTGGACGCCTACGTGTGGCGCTACGCACCGGCGACACGTCCGGTCCCCCGCACGGTCGGCGACATCCCGGCCACCTCACCCGAGTCCGTGGCCATGTCGAAGGACCTCAAGAAGCGTGGTTGGGCCTTCGTGGGTCCGACCACGGTCTATGCCTTCCAGCAGGCGATGGGCCTGGTCGACGACCATCTCGCCGGATGCTGGCGCCGCGTGGTCTGACCGTCCGGCACAGCGGTACCGTCCACGGCCTCCGATCCAGGACGTACCACCGTGGCGCTCGACCGTCTCCGCCGTGCCATCCGCCGGACGCGTCCCGCGCCGGCGTTCACGCTCGAGCGCCAACCCGATGCCCTGCCCAAGACCGGCCTGTTCGCCGAACCGGTCCGGGTCGCCTCGATTCGCGTGCTCGATCCCGAGGAGGCCGACGGCGGGCGCGTCACCGTGGCGTTCCTGGTCGAGGTCCGCGACAGCGAGGACCAGCGTTGTTCGACCCTCGCGGTCGAGGCGCGCCTGCGCGGCCCCGAGCGCGAGTGGGTGGTGTCGGGCAACACCGACCTGATGGGACGGCTGAAGTTCCGTGCGACCGGCCCGAGCGGCGAGTACGCGATCGAGGTGCTCGACGTCGCCGCCGGTGGCCTGCAGTTCGATCCCACCGCGGGCGAGACGCGGGCGGCCACCACGGTCGAGTGAGCGTCGTGGAGGTGTGAGATGTCCCCGTCCGACCCGACACCGGTCCCGACGTCGCCGCCTCCGACGGCTCGCCCGCGGCGGCGCACCCTGGTGGTGGCTGCGGCGGGTGTCCTGGGCGCGCTGCTCGGCTTCGCGGTCTCGGCCGCGATCTACCTGGTGCTCGACCCACTCCTCGAGACGAGTTCGACCGGGGTCCGCGAACTGCAGGGCCTGCTGTGGAACGTCGTGCCGGTGGGAACGGTCGCCGGATTCGTCGTCGGCGTGCTGCTTGCCTCCCGGCGGCGCCGACGTCAGCCGCCGGACAACACCGACACGTCGGCCGCGAGCAGGCGGTCGGGATCGAGCTCCCAGTAGGGAGCCGAGGCCATCTCGTCCCACCAGCCGTCGCCGTAGAACGCCCGGAGGACGGCGGCGAACCCACCGGCATCGTGGCTTGCCACGTCGATCGGCCGCGCGGCGCCGTGCACGGTGCAGACGAACCGTTCGCCGTCGACGTAGGTGGCCGACGCCGCCGGCCGACGCGCGAGATGTCGCGCACGGACGGAGGTCGGGCTCGAGCCGAACAGCCAACGGCCGCGGTAGAACCAGCCGTCGACGGGTCCGGTGAGCGGCCGCCCGTCGCGGGTGACAGTGGCCAGGACCAGTACGCGCATGCCATCGAGTTCGGCGACGAGCCGGGCGGCGTCGACCCGGGTCTGCGGTGCGTGGATGTCGCGCAGGTGCGCGCCCGCCCGCGCATAGCTGGCGTCGAGCAGTTGCTGGAGGTGGTGCAGGTCGGCATCGGTCTCGCGCATGTGCGCCTCCTCGCCGTCGTGTCGGACCCACGCACGCTAGAGCTGCCCTGTGACACGGCCGCTCAACGTCGGACGATGCCGGTGTAGTCGCCGACCGGCTCGCGGTGCCACCACGCCCCGGTCCGGCGACGCTCGGCCCGGGTGGTGAACCGGTAGTGGAAGCGGCGGACACGGACCGCGGTCGGCGCCCGGCCATCGAAGGGATCATGGCGCAGCAGCCGTCGGACGGTCGGATCGCCGGTCAGCAGCCGGTCGAGCAGGGCGAGCATCCAGGCGTCACGCCGGTTCGGCGCCGGGGACATCGCGGCGAACCACAGCAGCCAGTCGAGGCGCAGGTGGTAGGGCGCGACCTGGCGCGGCCGGCGCCGCGGGTCGGTGGGTTTGGCCGGGAACTCGTAGGCGTGCCAGGTACCGGATGCGTCGGGGTGCGGGTCCTCGGTGCCCTCGATCACCAACTCGAAGCGCTGGCGGGTGATGCTGCCGAAGGCGCCGTAGGTCCCGACGAGGTGGAACGGGTTGAACGAGGCGTTCATCCGCTGCTCGCGCGCCAGCAGGTTGCGCACCGGCCACCAGCTCATCACCGTCTGGGTCGCGAGGACGAAGCCGACGACGACCGCGAGCCACGTCGGCACGGCTGCCGGGGCGGTCGCCGGGGTCAGAGCGCCCAGCGGACCGCCCGCGCCGCCGAGCCACGCGTCGGGCAACGCCGCGGTCGCGAGCACCATGGTCACCAGGTTGAGCCAGGCGAAGTTGCCGCTGACCACGAGCCATCCCTGCGTGACCAGCACCGCCACCCCGGAGACGCCCGCGAACGGCTGGGGAAGGAACAGCAGGGCCGGCAGCAGCAACTGCGTGACATGGTTGGCGGCCACCTCGACCTTGTGCAATGGCGTCGGGAGGCGGTGGAACCACCAGCTCAAACCGGCCGGCAGCGGCTGGGTCTCGTGGTGGTAGTCGAGACAGGTCAGATCGCGCCAGCACGGGTCACCGCGCCACTTGATCAGGCCGGCGCCGAACTCGACCCGGAACAGCAGCCAGCGCGCCAGCAGCAGTGTCGGCCAGGGGACCGCGCTGTCGTGGCCGCCGAGGAACGTGGCCAGGAATCCGGCCTCGAGCAGGATCGACTCCCAGCCGAACGCGTACCAGATCTGGCCGATGTTGACGTACGACAGGTAGAGCACCCACAGCAGCGCGAAGGCCGCCAGGGTGGTCAGGCTGCCGATGCGCTGCGGCAGACCGGCCACCAGCGCCAGCGCGACGAGGACGCCGACGAAGGCCGCTCCCACGGCGAGTCGGTCGCTGTAGCGCAGATGGAACAGACTCGGGGCCTGTCGCCACGGGACCCGAGTCAGCAGCGCCCGCGCCGGCGTGAGCCCCCGATCGCCCAGCAGTGCGGGCCACTGGTGGACCACGGCGGCGAAGGCCAGGACGTACACCAGGGCGACCCCGCGCTGGAGGAGCTCGCGGGCAACGAGGTAGCCGTCGGCGGACAGGGTCTCCATGCCGCCATCGTGGCGCATCCGGTCGCGCCGTCGCACCGGTCGCGTGTCCCGACGACGGGCGACACCCGCGCAATCGCACAGGAAACGCGGACCGTACGCGTCCGCACGATCTAGCCTTCGCGCGCTGGCGGGAGGCCGCACGGGAGAACGACAAGGTGGGGACGACAAGGTGAAGATCACGCGTAGGGCGCTTGGCGCGGTGCTCGCTGCCACGCTGCTGCTGGCCGGTTGCGGCGGCGACGACGGCGGGACCGAGACCGCGGCTGCCGACAACGGCGGCACCGCCGAGGCCGAGGAGGCCGAGCCGGCCGGACCGACGATGCCGGACGTGGTGGGGCTGCCCGTCGACGAGGCGGTCGCCCAACTCGAGGAGGCCGGCTTCGTGGTCTCGACCGGGATCGTGCGCACCACCGAGGTGGAGCCCGACCTGGTCTACCGCAGCGAGCCTGCAGCCGGACGGCAGGTGAAGGAGGGCCAGCGGATCACGCTGCGCGTGTCCGCCGAGCCCCGCGAGTAGCCTGACCACCCCGCGCGTCAGGCCGGTTCCCGGACCGGCCGGCGCGTCGTCGTGCCGCACGCGCACCGGCCACGGTTGGCGCGCCGGCGGCCGCGTCCGTACGTTCCCGGCCGCAGCCGGCAGCGTCGCGCGCCGGCCCCATCGGGGGATCTGATGCACGTCGCCATCCATCGCCGCGGTCGCGCTGCCCGCACGGCCCTCGTCGGGCTGAGCGCCGCAGCACTGCTGCTCTCCGCCTGCTCGGGCGGCGAGGAGTCGGCCACGCCCGAACCGGAGCCGACCGCCGAGCCGACCGTGACCGACGACGGGTCGTCGGACGAGTCCGAGCCGGAACCCGACCCCGAGCCCGAACCCGAGCCGACCGAGACCGAGCCCGACCTGCCGGAGGCACCCGAGGCGGTCCGCGGCGTGTATGCGACCGTGTACTCGTTCTGGGGCGAACGCTGGGCCCACCTCGTCGACCTGGTCGAGACCACCGAACTGAACGCGGTGGTGGTCGACGTCAAGGACGAGGCCGGCACGTTGCTGTGGCCCATCGACCACCCCTACACCGCGGCCGGCGGCGCCGACTGGAAGCCGGACGGCGACCCGACCGAGCGCCTGCAGCAACTGCTCGACGCGGGCGGCTACCCCATCGCCCGCGTGTCGTGCTTCAAGGACACGCTGGTCGCCACGGCACATCCCGAACTCGCCGTGCAGGAGCAGGGCACCGATCGGGCCTGGGTCGGCCGCAAGGACTTCTCGTGGCTCAACCCCTACGCCGACGAGGCCGGGCAGTGGTGCATCGACGTCGGCATCGCCGCGGTCGAGGCGGGGTTCAAGGAGGTCCAGTTCGACTACATCCGCTTCCCCAACGGCGGTGACGGCGACACCACCACGATCCAGCTCCCCGGCGTCCCCGAGGACCGGCCCCGCGAGGAGTGGCGTCACCCCGACGAGGTCGTCGAGTTCCTCGCCCGGGCGACCGAGCAGGTGCATGCCGCCGGCGGGCTGGTGTCGGCCGACCTGTTCGGGCTGGTGACCTACGACTTCACCTGGGACGCGCAGGGCACCGGCCAGGTCATCGAGCGCATCGCCGAACACGTCGACTTCATCTCGCCCATGGTCTACCCGTCGCACTACGGACCCGGAAACTACGGCCTGCTCCCCCATCCCGTCGATCACCCGTACGAGACGGTGTGGAACGCCATGCAGGAGGCCCAGATGCGGGTCCAGGGCCTGCACGCGACCATCCGTCCCTGGCTCGAGGACTTCGCCGCTCCGTGGATGGGCCGCGACCACTCCCCTGCGCGGCTCGAGGCCCAGATCCAGGCGGTCTACGACAACGGCATCGAGAGCTGGCTGCTGTGGAATGCGGGCAACAGCTACTCCGAGTCGGTGCTCGCCGCCGGCGAGGCCGAGCTGAAGGCCGCCGACGTGGCGCCGCCGGCGCGTACGGCCGACCCCAACGCCGCCCCCGGCGCCGAGGAGATCAAGTGGCCGGGGCGTCCGAGTTGCGGCGAGGGCGTCGACCCACCGTTCATCGGTGAGGGCAACCTGGCCGGGTCCACGCCGCCGACGCCGGCCGCGGGCGCCGACGACCCGGCCGCGTGCCCGCCGACCGACGACGATGGTTCGACCGAGGCCGCGCCGGGCGGCGGCTCCGACGCCACCGATTCCGCGTCCGACGACGACGCCTGACCACGAGGCTGCGCGGTGCTGTTCCCCTCGGTCGAGTTCGCGGTCTTCTTCGTCGTCGTGCTCACGGGCAGTTGGCTGCTGATGCGGCAGCGGACCGCGTGGAAGTGGTTCGCGCTCGCGGCGAGCTACGTGTTCTACGGCGCGTGGGACTGGCGCTACCTGGGGCTGCTCGCCGGGTCGAGCCTGGTGAACCAGGTGTTGGCCCGCGCGATCGCGGGACGCGAGGACGAACGCGGGCGGCGCTGGTTCCTGGCCGCGGCGATCGCGGCCAACCTGGGCCTGCTGGGCTGGTTCAAGTACTACGGGTTCTTCGTGGTCTCGGCCCGCAACGCACTGGGCGAATTCGGGATCACGCCACCGTTGCCGTTGCTCGAGATCGTGCTGCCGGTCGGGATCTCGTTCTTCACGTTCCAGGCGATGAGCTACGTCATCGACATCTACCGGCGCGAGATCGACGTCGCCCCGACACTGGACGTGTTCGTCTTCCTCGCCTTCTTCCCGCAACTGGTGGCCGGTCCCATCGTGCGCGCCCGCGAGTTCCTGCCGCAGTTGGCGGGCCCACGCGACCCCAGGACCATTCCCGCCGTGACCGCGACCGGCCTGATCCTGGGCGGGCTGTTCAAGAAGGTCGTGATCGCCAACGCCCTCGGGGCCAACCTGGTCGATCCGGTGTTCGCCAGCCCGGGACAGTTCAGCGCCCTCGAGGTGCTGGTCGCCGTCTACGGCTACGCCGTGCAGATCTACGCCGACTTCAGCGGCTACACCGACATCGCCATCGGGATCGCGCTGCTGCTGGGCTTCCGCTTCCCCAAGAACTTCGACGCGCCCTACGCGGCGATCTCGCTGCGTGACTTCTGGCGCCGCTGGCACATGACCCTGTCGCGGTGGTTGCGCGACTACCTCTACATCCCTCTGGGGGGCAGCGCCCTCGGGGCGCGACGGACCGCGGCCGCGGTGCTGGCGACGATGGTGTTGGGCGGCCTCTGGCACGGGGCCGCGTGGACGTTCGTGATCTGGGGGGCGCTGCACGGTGTCGGCCTGATCGCCGAACGGGCGCTCGGTCAGGCCCACGTCGACACCACGGCGATGAGCGGCGTCGAGGTGGCGCTGCGCCGCATCGTGACCTTCCACCTCGTCTGCCTCGGCTGGGTCTTCTTCCGGGCTGCCTCGGTGGGAGACGCCGTCGAGATCCTCGGCCGGCTGGCGTCGCCGGGGGCCGTGTCGATCCTCACCCCCGCCGCGCTGATCCTGATCGCGATCGGGATCGGCGTGCAGTACGTGCCGCGCCGCGCGGCCACCCGTCTCGAGCTCGCCGCCGACCGGCTCGGCCCGGTCGCGTTGGGCGTGGTCGGCGGTCTCGGCCTGCTGGTCGTCGACGCGCTCGGCCCCGTCGGCATCGCGCCGTTCATCTACTTCCAGTTCTGAGGGGCACGCATGCGGGACGAGACGACCCAGCAGGAGGCGCCGATCGCCTCCGGCGTCACCACGCACGGCGAGCAACTCGGCGCCCGGGAGCCGGCGGCGGTCCGCGACCGCTCGGCGGGCGAGGTGATCATCGCGGTCGTGATCGCGGTGCTGCTCGGCGGTCTGCTCAACGCGCAGGACGTGCTCGCGACCGCCGAGCGCCAGGAACTGGGGCGGACCCGCGACATCGCGCTGACGTTCGCGGAACCGCTGGCCGCGGTCAGTTCGGCCCTGTGGCTCGACCGCCCGCGCGCTGCGATCGAGCAGGCGATGGGGCGCAGTGACGGGCCGGCAGGCGAAGACCCGGTCGTCGCCGCACCGGACGAGTCGGAGGCGCCCTCGGACCCGGCGCCCAGCGCCGACCCCACGTCCGAACCCACGGCCGCGCCGGAACCGACCGACGAGCCCGAACCGGAACCCGAGCCCGAACCGACCCAGGAGCCGATCACCGCAGCCAACCCGCTCACGATGTATGTCGGCGGTGACTCGATGGTCGGGCAGTTCGGCGTCGCGATGGACGACCTGGCCAGCGACACCGGCGTCGTCGAGGTGACCGAGGTGCGCTACGAGTTCGGCAGCGGCATCAGCCGGCCGGACTTCATCGACTGGCCGGCCGTGCTCGCCGAGGTCAGCGCCACCCAGGACCCCGACGTCATGGTCCTGTACTTCGGCGGCAACGACGCCCAGCCGCTCGAGATCGACGGGACCGTCCGCCAGCCCGAGGACCCGGAGTGGCAGGAGGAGTACCGCCAGCGGGTCAGCGACCTGATGGACCAGCTCGTCGCGGCCGGCCATCGCGTCTACTGGATGGGGATGCCGATCGCCCGCAGCCCCGACCTCCAGGTCAAGCACCGCATGCTCAACGAGATCTACTCCAGCGAGGCCGAGGCGCGACCCCAGGTGACCTACGTCGACGTGTGGGAGCTGTTCGCCGGACCCGACGGCGAGTTCAGCGAGTACCTGCCCAACCAGAACGGCGACGTGGTCGACATGCGCCTCGACGACGGCATCCACCTCACCACCGCCGGCGCCTACCGGGCCGCCCGTCCGGCGATGGCACGGATCATGGACGACTTCGACATCGAGCCGCCCGCCGACGAGTGACGCGCCCGGGTCGATGGCATGATCAGTGCTTCTGGGCGTCGAACCAGGTCGGGCCGTAGGCGGTGTCGACGTCGAGCGGGACGGCGAGGTCGGCCACGCCGGACAACTCGGTGACCACGAGGTCGCGGGCGGCGTCGAGTTCGTCGTCGGGGACCTCGAGGACCACCTCGTCGTGGACCTGCAGCAGTAGCTGGGTGCGCAGGCCCGAGCGGTCCAGCGCGTGCTGGAGCGTGATCATGGCCAGCTTGATGATGTCGGCGGCGGTGCCCTGGATCGGGGCGTTGAGCGCCATCCGCTCGGCCATCTGCCGCCGGTTGCGGTTGTCGCTGAGCAGGTCGGGCAGATACCGGCGACGGCCGAACAGCGTGGTGGTGAACCCGTCGCGGCGGGCCTGCTCGACGGCCGCGTCGAGGAACGAGCGCACTTTCGGGAACCGGGCCATGTAGGCATCGACGATCTCGACCGCCTCGTCGGGCGGGATACCGAGTTGCTGACCGAGTCCGAACGGGGTCAATCCGTATGCGAGCCCGTAGTTGACCGCCTTGGCACGGTCGCGCAGCGGCCCGTCGACCTGGTCGAGCGGCAGGTCGAACACCTTGGCCGCGGTGGTGGCGTGGATGTCCTCGCCGGACGAGAACGCATCCAGCAGCCCGTCGTCGCGCGACAGGTGGGCCATGATCCTCAGTTCGATCTGCGAGTAGTCGGCGATCAGCAACTGCGCGAACCCCTCGCCCGGGATGAACGCGCGGCGGATCTCGCGGCCCTCCTCCCGGCGGACGGGGATGTTCTGCAGGTTCGGATTGGACGACGACAACCGGCCGGTCGCCGCGATCGTCTGCGACAGCGTCGTGTGGATGCGGCCGGTCTCGGGGTCCACCAGCGGCGGCAGCGCGTCGACGTAGGTGGTGAGCAGCTTCGAGGTCTCGCGCCACTCCGAGATCGCGTCGATGATGGGGTGCAGGCCGGCGAGGTTCTTCAGCGCCTGCGCATCGGTGGTGTAGCCGGTCTTGATCCGGCGGGTCTTGGGCAGCCCGAGCTCGTCGAACAGCACGGCCTGGAGCTGCGGGCCCGAGCCGATGTTGAACTCGCGGCCCGCGTGGTCGTGGACCTCGCGTTCCATCTCGGTGACCCGGCGGGCGAGCCGTTCGCGGATCTCGTCGAGCACGTGCAGGTCGATGGTCACCCCGGCCCGCTCCATCCGCGCGAGCACCGGCGCGAGCGGCAGTTCGATCGTCTCGTTGAGCTTCGTCTGGCCGCGCTCCTCGAGCTGCTCGGCCAGGTAGGTGGCGAGTTCGAAGGTCGCCTCGGCCCGTAGTGCCCGCTCCTCCCAGGGGTCGTGCTCCTCGACGTCGAGGCTGAGCTGGTCGCCGGCGTCGGCGGCCTCCTCGGGCGAGATCGTGCGCTGCAGGTACTGCAGGGCGAGCCGTTCGAGGTCGAAGGTGCGCTGCTCGGGGTTGAGCAGGTAGGCGCCGAGTTCGGTGTCCAGCGTGACGCCCGACACGGTCCAGCCGCGCGCGTGCGCGGCATGGTCGAGCGTCTTTGCGTCGTGGGTGACCTTGGCGTGGGTCGGGTCGGCCAGCACGGTTGCGAGCGCGTCGAGGTCGGTGGCGTCGAGATCGTCGATACGGGCCGACGCGGGGTCACGGTCGGGCGCGGCCACGGCGAGCGCCGTCAGCGTCACGTGCGGCACCCGGTCGGCGACGATCGGCACGATCGCCAGCGGCTGGGCGGCGCCGTCGAGCCACGCCTTCAGCCCGCCCGCCTCGAGCCGCGTGGGGGCACGCTCGAACTGTTCGGCCGCCGCCTCCTCCTGCTCGCCGAGTACCTCCTCGACGAACCGGTCGTACAGCGCCCGGAACTCGAGCGAGCCGAACAGCGCGCGTACCGCCGCCGTGTCGATGTCGCCGAACCGCAGGTCGGACAGGTCGGCGTCGCAGTCGACGTCACGCCGCAGGCGCATGATCCGCTGGTTGGTACGGACCTGCTGCTCGTGCTCGACCAGCATCGCGGGCACCTTCTTGCCCGAGATCTGGTCGATGTTGGCGTAGATGCCGTCGATGTCGCCGAACTGGTTGACCAGCTTGGCCGCGGTCTTGTCCCCCACGCCGGGAACCCCGGGCAGGTTGTCGGAGTTGTCGCCGCGTAGGGCGGCGAGGTCGACGTAGCTACCGGGGCGCACCCCGTAGCGGTCCTCGACCGCGTCGGGGGTCATCTCGGCCATCTCGCTGATGCCGCGCAGGGTGTAGAGCACGGTCAGGTGCTCGTCGACCAACTGCATGGCGTCGCGGTCGCCCGTGACGATGTAGGCGTGGAAACCCTCGCCGACGGCGCGTTGCGCGAGGGTGGCCAGCACGTCGTCGGCCTCGACGCCCGCGACCTCGATGATCGGGATCTCGAGGACCTCGAGGACCTGTTTGATCAGATCGACCTGGGGGCGGAACTCGTCGGGCGCGCTGACCCGATTGGCCTTGTACTCCGGGAACGCCTCGGTGCGGGCCACGTCGCGACCCTTGTCGAACGCGACCGCGATGGCGTCGGGGTGCCGGTCCCCCAGCATCTTGATCAGCATCGAGGTGAAGCCGTACACCGCGTTGGTGAGCTGCCCGGTCTGGGTGCGCAGGGTGTCGGGCAGGGCGTAGAAGGCGCGGTACGCCAGGCTGTGGCCGTCGAGCAGCATGAGCGAGCGGCGGTCGGTCTGTGGGGACGGGCTCACGACGGTGCACCTCGACGTGCGACGGCACGGGCCACCCCCGACGGGCGGACCTTGAGCCGCCGAGACTACTGATCGGGGGTGCCCCGCACCGTCCGGGTCGTACGCTCGCCGTGGGTCCCCGAACCGACGACCGAGGTGTGCCCCGTGAGCTTCTCGTTCTCCCTCCCGCGAACCGACGGCGGCGACCTGCCGCTGGTCTACGACGTCGACCAGGCCGGCTTCGAGGCCCAGGTCATCGAACGGTCCCACGCCGTGCCCGTCGTGGTCGACTTCTGGGCGGCGTGGTGCGGTCCGTGTCGCACCCTCGGGCCGATGATCGAGCAGGCGGTGCAGGCCCGTGGTGGCCGGGTCGTGCTGGCCAAGGTGGACGTCGACGCGAACCAGGGGTTGGCGCAGGCGTTCCGCGTCCAGGGGATCCCGCAGGTCCTGGGTTTCCGCGACGGCAAGGTGGTCGCGCAGTTCACCGGCGCACAGCCGGCGGCCGAGATCGAGCGGTTCCTCGACACCCTGGTGCCGAGTGAGGCCGACGTGCTGGTCAAGCAGGCGCGGGCGCTGCCGCCCGAGCAGGCCGAGGTCACGCTTCGTCAGGCGCTCGACGCCGACCCGAACCACCGCGAGGCCGCCATCGGACTGGCGGAACTGCTGATCGACGCCGACCCGGACGCGGCCCGTGACCTGGTGGCCCCGCACCGACCCGATCCGGCTGCCGAGGCGATCGTGACCCGGATCGACCTGGCCGATGGCGCCGGCGACCTCGACGCCCTGCAGGCCACGGTCGACGCCGGTGAGGCCGACGCCGGGACGCTGCTCGCACTGGGGCGCGCCCGCGCGGCCAACGACGAGTACGAGGCGGCGATCGAGCACCTGCTGGCGGCCGTGGAACTCGGTGGCGAACAACGCGACGCCGCCCGCGAGCAACTCGTGGCCCTGTTCGGCGTCCTCGGCGACGCCGACGACCGTGTCCGTGCCGCCCGTCCCCGCCTGGCCAGAGCGCTCTTCTGATCGCGGCCAGCGCTCCTGTGGCAGACTGGGCTCGTTGCGGGGGTGGCGTGGGCCGGCTGAGAGTGCAGGTAGGGATCGCGGCGGTACTCGTCGTCGTGGGAGCCGTGTTGCTCATGGCGACCGCCCCGTCCGTACGGATTGCCGTGTCCCTCCGAGCCTTCGAGCACGAGGACCGCGCGACCCTCACGCGCCAAGCTGGACGTGCGACCGAGCGCCTCTCCTTGGGGGACCTGAGGATCGATCGTGTGAGCCTCGACGCGGGTGAGGAGCGGTTCGTCCATCGGACAGGCAGTCCGCGGCCCGCCTATCCACGCGCCACGTTCCTCGTGGGCCAACACGGTGCCCTCTACGAGGACGAATCCCCGGAGCCGGCGGCCTGGCGCTCCGCCGTCGCTCCCGCGGCTGCCGGTTTCACGGTCGGAGCCGTCCTTCTGTTCGCAGGCTTCGTCGTGGTGGCCACTGCGGCGGCGCGCCGGTCGAGGGCCCTGCGCACGGCGTCGACGCGGGGACTGGACCGGGCCGCCGAGATCGCATTCGGCCAGCGCGCCACCGACGCGCGCCCCGTCAACTGGGTCCCCGGTCAGGGGACGCACGGCAGCACGGGCGGACAAGTGCCGCCCTATGTGCCGTACAACCCCGACTGGGACCCGAAGCGCCGGATCAAGTAGAACCCCTCCTCCCGGTGCTGCAGGAGGCGCGCGTGTCCCTCGAACCTCGTCCCGTGTCGGCGAGCCGCGTTCGGTTGGCCCGGGTGATGCAGCTCACCGACGCGAACAACCTCGGCAACGTCCACGGCGGCGTGGTCATGCGTGAGGTCGACAACGCCGCCGGCATGGCTGCCGCGAGGCACGCGGGTTGCCCGGCGGTCACGGCCGGGATCGACGAGTTGTCGTTCCGTGCTCCCGTCTACGTCGGCGACCTGCTTATCGTTGAGGCCAGCGTCAACGCGGTCGGCCGCACGTCGATGGAGGTCGGTGTGCGCGTCGAAGCCGAGGACTGGAAGGGCGGCGAGCGGCGGCACACGACCAGCGCCTACCTCGTGTTCGTCGCGATCGACGAGGACGGCCACCCGGTCGAGATCCCGCCGCTGCTCACCGAGACCGACGAGGAACGCCGCCGCGAGGCCCAGGCCCAGATCCGCCGCCAGGTCCGCAAGGAACGCATCGCCAGGATCGGCGAGTGGCGCCCCGAGCCGGGCCCCTAGGGCTACAGCACCATCTGCAGGAACCGGCGCGTCCGCTCGTGCTGCGGGTCGGTCAGGATCTGTTCGGGCGGACCCTCCTCGACCACCACCCCACCGTCCATGAAGACGACGCGGTCGGCGACCTCGCGGGCGAAGCCCATCTCGTGGGTGACCACCATCATGGTCATGCCCTCGTCGACCAGCTTGCGCATCACCTCGAGCACCTCGCCGACGAGTTCGGGGTCGAGTGCCGAGGTCGGCTCGTCGAACAGCATCATGTCCGGGTCCATCGACAACGCCCGAGCGATGGCCACCCGCTGCTGCTGCCCGCCCGAGAGGTGGGCCGGGTAGGCCTCGATCTTGTCCGACAACCCCACGCGTTCGAGGTTGCGCCTCGCCACCTCGATCGCCTCGGCCTTCGAGCGCTTCTTGACCCGCTTCTGCGCCAGGGTCAGGTTGCGCAGCACCGACAGGTGCGGGAACAGGTTGAACGACTGGAACACCATGCCGATCCGGCTGCGCAGCGCGTCCACGTCGGCGTCGGGGTCGGTGATGTCCTCCCCCTCGATGAAGATCTGGCCCGCGGTCGGCTCCTCCAGGCGGTTCACGCAGCGCAACAGGGTCGACTTGCCCGAGCCCGAGGGGCCGATCACGCAGACGACCTCGCCGTGGCCGACGGTGAAGTCGATACCGCTCAGCACCTCGAGGTCACCGAACGACTTGTGCAGGTCGCGGACCTCGATCGCGTGGGTCGCCGCGGGGGCCGATGCGGTGGTCATTGCCAGCCTGTCCCTGGTCCGGTGCGTCGCGGCAGCCTACTCACGGCGACCGGAACCGGGCCGCCGGTCGGGCCAAAGCGTCACGAACGTCCAACGCGGTCGTAACCCGGACGGAACACAGCACTGGCACCGTACGTCTCGTCATCCGCCAGTGACACCGACCACATCGGGCGGCGGGGCCGCTCCTCTCCCGCTCGGCCCTCGCCGCGGTGGTCGATCCAACAAGACGAGCGCCGTCCGACCTCTCCCGCGGGCGGCGCTCGTCGTTTGCTTCCCGAGCCAGCCCACCGCGATCAGCGGGAGCGGCGGTTGCGGCGTTCGAGGACCGCGACCAACTGGGTCATCGGGATCGTGATCAGCAGGTAGACCGCACCGACCACGATCAGTGGGGTCGGGTTGGCGTTGCCCTGCAGCAGGTCCCGACCGAACTTCAGCAGTTCCTTGGACTGGACGGTCACGCCGAGCACGAACAGCAGGGAGGTGTCCTTGATGAGCAGGACCAGTTCGTTGGTCATGGGCGGGATGATGATGCGGAACCCCTGCGGGATGATGACCGAGGTCATGGCCCACGAGTGGCTCATGCCGAGCGAGCGCGCCGCCTCCATCTGGCCCTTCGGCACCCCTTCGATGCCGGCCCGGATCGTCTCGGCCATGTAGGCCGCCGCGACCAGGCCGAGTCCGAGCGTGATGCTGAGCAGGGTCGGCCAGTCCCGGGTGCTGCGGAACGCCAGGGGGACCCCGTAGCCGATCAGGAAGATCGTCAGCAGCGCCGGCAGTCCGCGGAAGATCTCGATGTAGATCGTCGACACCCACCGGTAGGGAGCCACCGACGACAGGCGCATCAGGGCGAGCATGAGTCCGAGCGCCAGTCCGAACGCGAAGGCGAGCGCGGTGTACAGCAGGGTGTTGACCGCAGCGACCGTGAGCACCTCGGGGAACATCGCCCGGGCGATCTCGACGTTGAAGAAGTAGCGCCCGATGAGTTCCCAGTCGGCGAACAGCGCCAACAGGCCGACGCCGAGCACGAACAGGGCATAGTTCGCCGCACGGACCAGTTGCTGCCGGCGACGCTTCGTCACGGTTGATCCCCTGTCGATCCGGCCGGGCGGGCGAACGGTAGCGGAGCCGATACGCGCGAGGGGGACCGTTTCCGGTCCCCCTCGCCTGCTGTCCTTCGTCGGGCTACTCGGCCGAGAAGTACTTGTCGTAGAGCTCGTCGTAGGTGCCGTTGTCGCGCACCTCGGCGAGCCCGTCGTTGATCACCTGGAGCAGCTCGTCCGGGCGGTCCTTCTCGAACGCGAAGCCGTACTGCTCGTCGGTGTCGTACTCCTCGACGACCGCGATGTTGTCGTCGCCGCGGGCCCGCTCGGCGTTGACCGGCAGGTCCTGCAGAATCGCGTCGATCTGGCCGGCGTCGAGTGCGACGAACAGGTCGCCCGGGTTCTCGAACGCACGGATCTCGGCGCCCTCGACGTTCTCGGTGGCGTAGATCTCGCCGGTGGTGCCGGACTGCACGCCGACCGTCACGCCGTCGCCGAGATCGCCGATGGCGGCGATGTCGGAGTCGGCCGGCACGAGTAGGGACTGCAGCGCGTCGTAGTACGGCTCGGAGAAGTCGATGTTCTCGGCGCGCTCCTCGGTGATGGTCATGGCCGAGGCGGCCATGTCGCAGTCCCCGGTGGCCATCGAGGTGCCCGAGGTCAGGGCCTCGAAGCCGCTCGCGATGACCGCGACGTCGAGGTCGGCGGTCTCGGCGATGGCCTGGACCAACTCGATGTCGAAGCCGCTGTAGCCGATGTCGCTGTCCGGGTCCTCGAACTCGAAGGGCTCGTAGGGCAGGTCGGAGCAGACGGTGAGCGTCCCGTCGGCGACCAGGTCGAGCTCGCCCTCGGCGGTGCCGCCGTCGTCGTCGCCACAGGCGGTCAGGGTCAGGGCCAGCGCTGCGAAGGCAGCTGCCGCCCGGCGGGTCGTCACGCGCATTCGTGTCCCTTCAGGTCTTCGTCGGTGGCCCGCACGTCACGGGGCCGGTCCCGACCGGTCCCCCGGCAGCTCGCTGCGCACGATGACGGCGCGAGCTACGACCGCGGTCGGAGGACACGCAACCTAGGTCACCGCGCAGCGCAGGTCACGACGCGTGTGCGCGACGTGCGCCCACGCCGTGGGCGGGACGAGCGGTGGCGCTCAGCCCTCGAAGCGTTCGATGACCTGCTCGGCGACCTGGCGCATGGTCACGCGACGTTCCATGGCCTGGCGCTGGACGAACCGGAACGCCTCGGCCTCGGACATGTTCTCGTGCTCCTGGAGCAGGCCCTTGGCCTTCTCGACCAGCTTGCGGGCCTCGAGGCGGCCCTGCAGGTCGTCGACCTCGCGTTCGAGGCCGGACATCTCGCGGAAGCGGCCGGCGGCGATCTCGACCGCCGGGAGCAGGTCGTGCTTCTGGAACGGCTTGACGAGATACGCCATCGCGCCGGCGCGACGGGCCTTCTCGACCAGGTCGCGCTGGCTGAACGCGGTCAGGATCAGGATCGCGGCCAGGCGTTCCTTGGCGATCTCCTCGGCGGCCTGGATGCCGTCCATGACCGGCATCTTGACGTCGAGGATGACCAGGTCGGGCTCGAGTTCGCGGGTCAGGCGCACGGCGGAGGCACCGTCGGCGACCTCGGCGACGACCTCGAAGCCCTCCTCCTGGAGCATCTCCTTGAGGTCGAGGCGGATGAGCGCCTCGTCCTCGGCGATCAGCACGCGGGTCGGGCGGCGCTCGGGGTCATGCGTGACCTCGGGGCCTGGCGTCGTCTCGCTCACGTGTGATCCCTTCCAGGCCGGGCGGCCTCGAGCTCGAAGAGGCGCTCCAGCAGCCCATCGCGCTTGTCGATCAGCGCCTGGGCTTGTTGTCGGGCTTCGTCGAGCAGTCCTGCGTGTCGGTCCAGATCCGTCCGGGCTTCCCGCCACTCGCGGTCGGCGAGCGGGGTCTGCGCCACCAGCTTGCGGGTCTCGGCGTCCGCGGCGACCTCCGCCAGGTAGGCCACCTGCTCGGCCAGGACCCGTTCGGTCGCGCGAACCCGCTTCAGATCGTCGCCGATCCGGGCGAGGCGTTCGTGCACCCGATTGGTTTCGCGGTCGGTACCCGTGGTGGCTCCCGTCGTCGTGTCACCGGTTCGTACGGCCCCGGCGGCGCGACGGCCAGGAGGCCACCCGAGGGATGGATCACACGTGCGCGCACGTGCAGCCCCCGAGCCGCCGCTGGGCCATCGAACGGTAGTCGCCCGGCGCGAAACCGGCCAAACACCCCAGCGGGGAAACCATCCATCGGGCTGGTGCCTCCGGTGGGATTCGAACCCACAAGCCACTATGGGCAGACCCTTTTGAGGGGCCCCTGTATGCCAGTTCCAGCACGGAGGCGGGTAGTCGGCGGCGAACGGCCCGAACCCTAGCGTGCACCCATGTTGCGCCCCGCAAAGGTATCGGTCTGCGAATGGCAGTTGGGGCACAGCAGCCGGAGGTTGTCCCTGCGGTTGTCGCAACGGTCGCCGTTAACGTGATCGAGGTGCAGCGAGATCGGCGCCGCTCGCCACTCGCTCAAGCCGCAGATGGCGCAGGCGTAGACCAGGTACCCCTCGCGAACGAGCCGACGCTTCAAGCTGTGCGTGTTCAAGGCCGGTCGTCCGAGTACGAGAAGCTCCTCGAGCGGTCGCCCGCGACGTCGAGGGACCGACCGCCCCCGTGACCATCCCTGCCCTTCAAGGTCTCGCGGTTCCACACCGATGCTCCGCATGTGGCGCTCCACGGCTGACCGGCCGAGTTTCCGATCGGGATCGAGTCCCAGCGCCGCCATGACGGCGCGGACGGAGCGAGCCCCCTCGCATGCTTCCCGTACCGTTGCCTCCGGCCAGGAGAACGTTCGGCGTCGCGTACGTTCCGCCGGGATCGGGCGCGCCCAGTGGTCGGTGCACAAGCCGAGTCTTCGAATGTGATCCTGCATCGCCAGCCAGGCGCCGCCCCCGATTGTCAGCCCAAGCCGGTCGAACACCTGCTTGAGGTTCGTGCAGGTTGCCACCGCCGCCGCGAGCTCGTCATCCGTCCAGCGTCGGCGGGCGGCTGCTGTACCGATGTGGCTGCAGTCCAGCCCAAGTTCGTCACACCGTCGACGAACGGCGTCGGAGACGCCGCCATTGCCCGAGAGTCCAAGGGCAACGTTGACAGCTCGCCAGGTGGTGCAGGTGGCGATGGCGTCGCGGAGTTGTTCGTCGGTCCAACGGCGTGCGGGCATGGCGGCGGGTTCCGTACCTCCCGCCCCCACGGTGTGCAACGGACCGGGCCAGTGTCGACCACACCTGTGACACCGGCGCAGCCCAGCGCCCGGGGCCTGTGGACGCCGATGCTCAGCGGCGCTCGACGCCGGCGCGCAGTTCGCGGACGAGTGCGGCGACGCGCTCCGGGGCACCGGCCGGATCCCCGTCGGCGGCGGCTTTGACCACCGACGAGCCGACGATCACGCCGTCGGCGTAGGCGGCCACCTCGGCGGCCGATGCTCGGTCCTTGACGCCGATGCCGACCGCGACCGGCACCTGCGTGCGCGGGCGGACCCGCTCGACCAGTTCCCGGGTCACGTCCTGCGCGACGCCCTTGACGCCGGTCACACCGAGCAGGCCGACCGCATAGACCCAGCCCTGC
>DATHUR010000190.1:0-1952 GCA_035462025.1 Egicoccus sp.
CGAGCACGATCAGCGTGGTCCCGAGCCCGATCAGCACGAGCGAACCGACCAGCAGCCAGATGGCGATCGGTCCGAGCAGGGCGGTCTGCACGCCGGCGTCGGCGCGGACGTCCACGCCGGCCGTACCGTCGGCGTTCATGACGACGACCGTCCACTCGCCCGACTCGGGCGACCAGGCCAGGGTCTGCGTCCCGGTTCCGTCGGCCTGCGCGAGCCAGAACGTCTGGTCGGTCGGCGGTGCCGGTGTGCGGGTACCCGCCACACCGACGTAGCGGGTGCGGCGGAAGTTGAGATCGGCGACGCGGTCGTGGGCGACGTCGTCGAGGTAGGCCTCGACGTCGTCGGTCGCCGCGACACCGGCGAAGACGGCCTGGTCGGCCGCCTGCGACGTCACCCGTAGCCGCAGGTCGAGGTCCTCGTTCCACGGGAACCAGTCGGCGGTCCCCACGATGATCTCGAGGTTCTCGCTGACGACCGCGTGCCCGTCGCTGACCAGGGTCGCCGACGGCGAGTTGACGAACCCGTCGTCGTCGCGCTGCAGGACGTGGGCCCACCCGGTGACCGCCGCCGCGGCCCCCGATCCCAGTCCGATCACGACCAGCAACACCCCGACGACCAGCAGGACCACTCGACTGCCACGCATGACGACCGCCTCCTCGCGGGCACGACGAAGCAGGCGTCCATCGCTGCCCACCACGACCATCCACCGGGCGGGGCGGTGCGCACAGGGGCGGAAGTCACCAGGGGCCGGACCCCTGGGCGCTGGCGAAGGTGTTGGAGAAGTCGACCAGGCCACCGATGTAGTTGGCCCGCTCGAACCCTTCCGGATCACGGACGTTGCGGTGGCTCGCGCTGCCGCGCAGCTCGCTGATCGCCGTGGCGCCGAACTGCTCGGCCCAACTCGTCAGTTCGTCCTCGACCAGGCTGATGTGGTCGGGTCCGTAGCGCAGCAGGGCCGAGGTCATCATCGTGATGTCGGCACCCGCGAGCAGCCCCTTGGCGGCGTCCACGCCGGTGTGGACGCCGGTGGTGATCGCCAGGGAGGCGTCGACCCGGCCGTAGAGCAGGGCGGTCCACCGCAGGGGCAGCCGCAACTCCGACGACGTCGACAACTCGATCGCGGGCACGACCTTGCGGGTCAGCGGGTCGAGATCGGGCTGGTAGAAGCGGTTGAACAGCACCAGGCCGTCCGCACCGGCGGCGACCAGCCCCTGGGCCATGTGCGCGAACGCGCTGTAGTGGGGTCCGACCTTGACCGCCAGCGGGATGCTGATCGCGTCGCGGACCATGCCGACCAGTTCGAGTTGCTCGGCCTCGACGTCGGCGCCGGACACGACGGGATCGGCGGCGACGCGGTACAGGTTGAGCTCGATCGCGTCCGCGCCGGCCTCCTCGAGCAGCCGCGCGTACCGGGTCCAGCCGCCCGGCGTCGAGCCGTTGAGGCTGGCGATCACGGGCACGGTCAGCGCCGCCTTCGCCTCGGTGAGGTGGCGCAGGTAGCGGTCGGCGATGGTCTCGTAGTCGGCGAGGTCGGGGAAGTAGCCGGTCGCCTCGGGGTTGCCGCCCTCGCCCATCAGGAACAGTTCGGTGGTCTGCAACTCGTCGTGGACGACCTGTTCCTCGAACAGCGAGGGCAGCACCACCGCCGCGATGCCGGCGTCCTCGAGGTCGCGCAACCGGTCGATGCGGCCGGTGAACGGACCCGACGACGCGACCAGCGGCGAGCGCAGGTGGAGGCCGAGGTAGCGGGTGGACAGATCCATCTAAGAGACCTCCTCGGCCGCGATGCCGGCCTCGTCGACGATCGCCCCCGGCTCGTGCGCGATCGAGCGTTCGACGCCGGCCAGTTGCTCGTAGTAGCGCCAGCGCTCATCGACGTCGGCTTGCGCCAGGGTCATCAACTCGTTCGCACGCTCGGGGTCGGAGCGCGACAGCATCGCGAACCGGCCCTC
>DATHUR010000191.1:0-19985 GCA_035462025.1 Egicoccus sp.
CGGGTGACCGCGGACGGGATGGTTCGCGGCCTAGCTGGCGCGCTCGAGGAACTCGTGGGTGATCGTGACCTCTTCGATCACGATGTCGTCCGAGGCGGCGGAGAGGTCGGTCGCCGACCAGGCGCTGATCCAGGCCTGTTCGAAGTTCCAGCGGCCGTTCTCGGTACCGGCGGGGTCGTACATGACGATCGAGCCGTTCTTGCGCTCGACGGCCCCGTCGAGGACGGTCTGGTACCACTCGACGAGGGCGTTGTCGGCTGACAGACCACGGCTGAGCGTGATGTCGTTGTAGGAGACGCGGCCGGGGCGCTTGCGCGTCACGACCTTCCCCGACGCCAGCGTGTCCTGGAAGGTGACCACCTCGGCGGTGTAGCCGAGGCCGCTCACCTGCGTGAACCGACCCACCTCGACGCCCTCGATCTCGAGGGAGAAGAGTGATCCGAGATATTCGAAATCGTGCTCAGCTGCCATGCCGTGACCTCCTGAAGGTCGTTGTGAGGTTCCGGACCCTGCGGTCCTGTCCTGTCCTGTCCTGCATGCCTACGTGCGGGTGGAACCGAAGTGCTGTGGTGGGGCCGCGCGTGACGCGACCCCACCCACCGACTCATCTACGACGAGCTGTCCTTGAGCTGGCTGATGCGGAAGATCACGAACTCGGCCGGCTTGACCGGCGCGATGCCGACCTCGACGACCAACTTGCCCTCGTCGATCGACTCGGGCGGGTTGTTCTCGGCGTCGCACTTGACGAAGTACGCCTGGTCGGCGGTCGCGCCGAACAGCGCGCCGTCACGCCACAGTCCGCGGAGGAACCCGCTGACGGTGCGCTTGACGCCCTCCCACAGCTTCTGGTCGTTGGGCTCGAACACGACCCACTGCGTGCCGTCCATGATGGCCTGCTCGACCATGTTGAACAGCCGCCGCACGTTGATGTAGCGCCAGTCCGAGTCCGAGGACAGGGTGCGGGCGCCCCACACGCGGATGCCGCGCGTGCCGAACGGGCGGATGCAGTTGATGCCGATCGGGTTGAGCAGGCCCTGTTCGGCCTTGGTGATCGGCAGTTCGACGTCGAGCACGCCGCGGATGATCTCGTTGGCCGGAGCCTTCCAGACCCCACGGGACTCGTCGACGCGGGCCCACAGGCCGGCCATGTGACCGCTTGGCGGGACGAAGATCTCGTCGTCACCGTTGGTCGGGGCCGGGTTGGCGACCTTGATCCAGGGGAAGTACAGCGCGGCGAACGCCGAGTCGTACATCGCGACGTCGGAACGCCACTCCTTGATCTGCTGCACGCTCATGCCCGGGGGCGCGTCCAGCACGGCCATGCGGTTGGCCTGGGCCTCACAGTGGTTGATCAGCGCGGTCTGCACCGACTTCCACATCCCGAGGTCGACCGCGCCGTCCTCCTTGGTCGCCGCCGTGATCAGGTCGGGGACCATGACCATGGTGACGTCGTCGGCGATGACCAGGCCGTTGATGCCCTGGCGCTTGGTCTCGGAGCCGGCGAACGCCGGCGCCTTGACCTCGACCGGCTCGCGCGGGGCGGGCTCGAGGGCGTAGATGCCGGCCTTCGGCATCGCCAGCGTCAGGTCGAGGTCGTCGGTGATCTCGACCTTGAGGTCGACCTTGACCCGCTCGGAGGACTCGGCCAGCGTCGAGACGACGTTGGTCGGGCCGTCCTTGAGCGACAGGCCGGCGTAGCTCTCGACGACCACGCCGTCCTGCAGGACGGACAGGTCGAAGATGGGGTCGGGGTCCGAGCCGTCCTCGGTGTCGGGGGCCTCGGCGGGCTCGACGGCGATCGAGATGCCGTCGGCGGGACCGACGGAGGTGAACTCGAGCACGTTGCCGATGGCCCGGTCGGCCGCCGGCAGCGCAAGCTGGCCCGGCTCCTCGGACGCCTTGTTGTGGGGGATGCGGACGATGTAGCAGACCGACCCCCCGTTGAGGAACCAGCCGTACACCGAGTGCGGCAGCATCGCGCCGGGCGTGAATCCGCCGTAGAGCGATTCGTACTGGCTCCAACTGGTGACCAGGCGGGGCTTCATGCCCTCCGGGTCGGACGGGTCGTCGTTCGGGCCCTTCTCGGTGAACCCGACGAACGCGGCGATCGCGGTTGCCCCTGCGGACAACGACGCCGAACCCGACGGGACCTCCTCGATGTAGACCCCTGGGGTCAAGTAACTGGGCATGCTCTCCTCCGGGCGAAACGAATCGCTGGTGGGTTCACCCCGTTTCGGGGGTGGTGGTGGCCACCCCGGCCTTCGGGGTGAGGTTCCTCACCCCGAGGATCCGAGGTGACGTCTGGTGGGCCCGGCGGTCTGCGCACGGCCCGGTTGGCACTACCGCTCGGCGGTCCCCTTCCTGGCCGCGCTCACGGCACCATCGCCGTGAACTGGCCCGGCACGGTCACCGAGATCACGCCGCCGTAACTGCACATCAACTTGCAGTTGGCGTTCAGGGCCGGCTTGTTGCCGACCATGACGGTCGGGGAACCAGGTGCCCACGGCGCAGAGGTCGCGGGGATGCAGGGCATCGGCGTGAGAACACCGAGGGCCGCCGCCGTCGCCGAGGCCACCGTCGGGTTCGACGGTGACATGCACATCCCGAACGGCAGGATGTTCTTCATCGGCACGTTGTCCATGATGGTCGCCGCGGGCTTCTTCGACGCCATCGTCTTGTTCTCGGGTGTCACCATGAACGTCCCGGGCGCGGCACCGAAGGTGCACATGATCGAAGCGCTCATCGTCACCATGGGCGCACCCATCAGCCGACCTCCCCGTCGTCGGTCGTGTCGCCGCTCGTGTCGGCGTCGTCCCCGGACGCCGGGTCCGCGGGGAGCACGACCTCGGCGCGGGCGAGCGTCGCGGTGCCGGCCACGTAGGACCCGACGGAACCCTCGGCATCGGGCGAGACCAGCACGCAGACCACGTTGCGGTCGTCGTCGGTGTTCCAGCCGTCGAAGGTGGGCAGCAGGTAGCTGATGTAGAGGCCGTCCTCGAGGCCGTAGCCGAGGTCGTCCTGCAGTTGCGTCAGGCACGCGCCGTCCGCCCAGGCGGCCACCGCGCCGGCCCCCGGGTAGGCGTCGGCGGGATGCTCGACGGTCGCGAAGACCTCTTGGGCGTGGGCCTGGTCACAGGGCACCACCGGGATCTCGCTGATCTCGCCGGTCAGGTCCGGTTCGGGCGCGAGACAGTCGCCCACGTGCAGGTCGAACACCGACCACGAGCCGGCGTTGACGACCACGCCGTCCTCGTTGCGGGTGCTCTCGCCCCCGCCACAGGCGGCGAGCACGACGAGCAGGAAGGCCACGGCGGCATGCCGTGTCCTGCCCCGTCGCCACGCCGGACGACCCGTCACCAGTGCCCTCGCTGTTCACCAGCCCTGGGACCGATTCCAGAGCTCCACCCCGTCCGCGAAAGCTAGAGCGGGACCGGTGTCCGTATGGCCGCTTCGTGATACCAATCCGTAGACGAGCACTCCGCGCTCAACACGAGGCACGCAACGCCTGAAGGTGGCGGACCGCTCACGGATAGTGGTATCCGGCCCGTCCTTTCCGGGCCCTTCGGCCCTGGGACCGACCCGTCGGCGCGCTCAGCGCCGGGACCGCGCCTGCAGGCGCAGCCGCGCGGCGGCGGCCGCTTCGTCGTGCCCGCTGTTGACCACTCGCTCGTACAGCGAACGTGCCTCGCGGCCCCGTTGGAGCCGTTCGAGAAGAATGCCGAGGCTCACCGCCGCCAGCGGCGCGACGTCGGCATGCCCGGTCTCCATCGCCTGCCGGTAGACCGCTTCGGCCTCGCGCAGACGACGTTGCTGCTCGTACACCCAGCCGAGGTTGAAGCCCGCCATCGCGGCCGCGTCCGGATGGCCGCTGGAGATAGCCAGTTCGTAGACCTCGACGGCCTCGTCGAGCCGCTTGGTGTGCTGGAACATCCAGCCGAGGTTGAACGCCGACATCGCGGCCGCGTCGCGGTGGCGGGTGGCGATCACGGAGCGGTAGATCTGCTCCGCCTCGGCCCCCCGCTGCATCGCCTCGAGCACCCCGCCGAGGTGGAACCCGGCCACGGGCGCGTGTTCGGGATGGTCACTCGCCGCGGCTGCGCGGTAGGCCGGCTCGGCGGCCTCGGGGCGACCGAGTTGTTCCTCGAGGACGCCCAGGTGCAGGGCCGAGCGGGCACGCACCTCGGTCTCGTCGGTCTGCTGGGCCACGGCGAGCGCGGCCCGGGCGACGTCGTCGAGGCCGCGTGCAGCCGCCACGCGGGCGACGTCGAGCGCCTCGACCGCCGCGACGTGGTCGAGCATCGTGCTCCAGAAATCCGGGGCGGCGAGGATCTCGTCGGTGCGGACGGCCTCGACGACCGCGCCGGCGGCACGGACTCCGTCGCGGTCGCCGGGCACGACCTGCAACAGGGCGCGTCCCGCCGCAACCGGTTCCCGCGCCCACGCCAGCGCGGTCCGCAGTTCGGGGTCCTCGGTGGCGAAGGCGGGCGCGCCCCAGGAGCGCAGCACGACGGCGGTCAGCTCGCCCAGCGCCGCGAGCGGGACGATCGTGCGCAGCCCGACCGACCGCCAGGCCGCCGCCGCGGCGACCACGGCGGCACCCGCCGCGCCGGCATCCCGTCCGGCGGCGTAGCGGTCGCGCAGGGCCTCGGTGGCGGAGAACCAGGCCGGCAGGGCGCGCATCCCGGGACGGTGCCCGAGTTCGGGCAACGCCGCGGTGCCCCGCGCCACCTCCTCGTCCGAGAACTGGGAGCGGACCAGGTGGGGCACGGCGGCGGCCCGCAGCCAGGCCTCGGTCGGTTCGGCCAGGATCTCGGGCACGTCGAGTCGCGGCGCATCGGTCGCGACGACGAGCACGCTGCCGGGCGCGACCCGGAACAGGCGCTCGATCGCCGCGACCGAGAGACCACGGCCGAGGTGCTCCTGACCGTCGGGGACGACGACGACGGGCCGGGAGGGGCCTGCGACCCCGGCGGACCCGAGCCGGTCGACCAGCGACAGGAACGGCTGGCCGTCGTCGACACCCGAGGGGAACGCGGCCGGGGCACGCAGCACGAGCGTCGGACGATCCGGCACGTGGCGACGGAGCGCCTCCCACAGCGTGCGCGACAGCCCCGACGCCGGTCCCCCACGCAGCACGAGCAGGCCACCGGCCCGCGAGCCCGCCACCCCGGCGAACTCCCGGTCGATCACGTCGTCGACGTCGCGCCGCACGTAGACCGGCAGCGGCAGGTCGCCCTCGCCGTCCACGGCGGCGGGCGCGATCCCCAGCGCGCCGGCGGGCAGGTCGCGGGCCGTCGCCGGCGGGACGAGCAGTGTCGCGCCGAACGGGTCGCGCGGCCGCGGGGCCGGCGCCGGTTCGGGCTCCGGCTCCGGCTCCGGCTCGGGCTCGGGCTCGCGCTCCGGCTCGCGCTCCGGTGTGACCGCTGCGGGCGATCGCTCCCCTTCGGCAGCCTCACCCGCCCGCCCTCCATAGCTGCCTACGGGGAGCGATTCGCCCTCCGCTGGCTCGGCGCGGGTGCGGAGCAGGAGGACGACGCCGGTGGCGAGCAGCACGACTCCGGCGGCGAGCGCGAGCCGTTCGCCCGTGGCGCCCAGCAGGAGCAGGGCGGCGCCCAGGCCCAGGAGCAGGCGGGGGACGAGCGCGCGGTTCAGCGCCCTTCCTCCAGCAGCGTCGCGTACTCGCCGAGGTCGGACGCGGTCAGGTGGCGGCCGATCTTGCGGTGCTCACGGATCGTCGCCCGCACCAGGTCGACCATCCGCACCGACCGCTGCGCATCCGCGGCGTGGTAGGCGGCGCTCAGCACGATGTTGCGAATCTCGCTGCCCGACAGCTTGAACCGGTTCGCGAGGAAGTCGAGGTCGAGGTCGTCCTCGCGTGGCACCACGTCCCCGAGTTTCGCCTGCCACAGGCGCAACCGCTGCGGCTCGTCGGGCGACGGGAAGTCGATGATCGCGTCGAGGCGGCGCAGGAACGCGTCGTCGAGATTGGCGGCGAGGTTGGTGGTCAGGATCGCGACACCGTCGAAGGACTCCATCCGCTGCAGCAGGTAGGCCACCTCGACGTTGGCGTGCCGGTCCTTCGCGTCGCTGACGGCGGACCGCTTGCCGAACAGCGCATCCGCCTCGTCGAACAACAGCACACCGTTGACCTGGTCGGCCTCGTCGAAGATGCGCTCGAGGTTCTTCGACGTCTCACCGATGTACTTGTCGACGACGGTGGAAAGGTCCACCACGTACAGGTCGAGGCCGAGGTCCGCGGCGATCACCTCGGCCGACATCGTCTTGCCGGTCCCCGAGCCGCCGGCGAACAGCGCGCTGACCCCACTGCCCCGACCCGGGCCACCCCCCATCCCCCACTCGCGCAGCACGCGGTCGCGTTGCCGCCAGCGCATCGGCAGTTCACGCAGTTGGGCCTCGACGGCCGGGGGCAGCACCAGCTCGTCCCACCGCGCCTCGGGCTCGATGCGACGGGCGAGGCGTTGCAGTCCGGCCGCGTTCTGCGCCCGGACCCCTGCGTGCAGCAGCGACAGGTCGACGGGCGTGCCGGCGGCCGCGGCCTGTTGGCGGGCTGCGCGTGCGGCCCGCCGGACCTGTTGGGGCGACAGCCGGAACATGGCGGTCGCCGCGACCGGGTCGACGTCGGCGGCGAGTTCCCCATCGAGTTCCGCGTGCCACAGGGCCTGCTGCTGCGTCCGGCCAGGGCGGTCGGCGACCAGCAGCAGTGGCACCTCTCGCGACCAGCGGGGGTCCCACGCCTCGCGGCCGGTGAGGATCGTGATGGCCTCGGCCTCGGCGAAGGCGCGAACGCCGGCCGGATGCTCGGCCGCCATGACGTCGATCGGTCCGACGACCAGGCCCGCGCCACGCAACCTGGCTTCCCGCGCGGCGACCCGGGCGATGGCGGCGACGTCGTCGAAGCCGTCGAGACGGGCGAGCTCGACGAACAGGCACGACAGTCCGACGGCGGCCAGCGCGCCCGCGGCGACGGACTCGGCGCCCGAGCCGCGCGGGTCGCGTACGTACGCGCGCACCGTTCCGGCGACCAGCGCTCGGACGAGTTGATCGGTCGACGGTCCCTGGACCGCAGGCGCCGCGCCCAGCAGGTCGCGCACGCGGCCGTCGGGTGTGTCGTCACCCAACAGGTGGCCGACGACGCGCTCGGGCACCCGCAGCAGTCGCGACAACTCCGGCCGGTCGGGGTCTTCGACCTCGAGCAACCCGGATCTGACCAACGGCGCACCCGAGGCGACACGGCCACGTGCCGTGGCCGAGCGCAGGTCGACGCCGCACAGGCGCAGCCCGACGCCCAGGCTGGCCCGTCGCCGGGACACGTCGTCGTTGAGGTAGCCGTACAGCGACTCGAACCGCGGGTCGACCTCGGGCGCCATCGCGACGAGGAGCAACTCGACGTCGAGCGGCGCCAGTCCGGCGTCGGCGGCCAGGCGACGCAACCGGAGGGTCGCACCCTGCGCCTCGGCCGTGTCCCCGTAGGCCTCGACCGCCGCGGCCTGCTCCTGTTGCTTCGGACTGGCCGCGACCGGTGCGGGCGGACCCGCCGCGAGCAGGGCGTCGACCCGGGCATCGGAGACGTACAGCCCGCGGAAGCGGTCGTCGCCCTCGGCGTCGCCCCCACGTCGGCGCGCCACCTCCTCGCGGACGCGACTCTCGATGACGGCGAGCCGACCGAGCAGATAGCGCAGCGACGCCTCGGGGCCTGACGGCGCGGTGACCCCGCCGGACGTGGGCCCGTTGGCCCGTGTCGGCGTCCCGTGCACTCGCGTCCTCCCGATTGGCCGCCGCCCCGAGCGGCGAATTCGCAGCCGAAACCGCCGCTCGCCCGCAAGGGCCGCTGCTACGGTCGAACGACCATAGCCCGTCCTGGCATCCCGAGGTCGCCGATGCGCACGCGAACCCTGGCCCTTCTGCTCGCCGGCTCCGCGCTGTTCGCGGCGTGGCCGATCTTCGTCTGGGCCTTCGCCCGGTTCGGCTGGATCGACGAGCGGTTCGTCGCGACGCTGGGCTCGCTGTCGTTCAGCCTGCCCGTGGCGCTGGCCGCCGCGGCGCTCGCGCTGGTGGCGCACGGGTTGATGGTCAACAGCGAGTTGTACGACCTGCTCGAACTCGACGAGGACGAACTCGACGAGGACGAGCAGGTCGCACTCGGACGTGCCGCGGCCGTCGCGGCCGCCTCCGCACCGGCGACCGTCGGGGTGGGCGCCGCGGCTGCCGGGCCCAACGTCGTCACCGTCTCGGGAGGCACGGCGATGGCCTCGGCCGCACCGGCGGCGGCCGCAGCCGAGCCGGCCGAGGCGGAACCGTCCAAGTACGGCAACAAGATGGCGGTGGCCGAGCGCAAGAACCAGGGCTTCAAGAACAACGACGGCAAACCCAAGAAGCCCAAGCGGGCCAAGCGGGCAGCCAAGGGCATGGCCAACCGCGGCAAGTACACGGCCAAGAACGCCGCCGGGCGGGCGCTACGCGACAACATCCGCTTCCCCCGCTTCTGAGCCGCCCCCGGCAATGCGAGAGCGGCCGCACCCTCCCTCGAGGCACGGCCGCTCCCTGGTGCTCCCCGTGTGCTCCTACTCCTCGACGGGCTGGCCGACCGGTGCGGCCGCGGTCCGGGGCGCGAAGCCGTACTCGCCGGCCCCGCTGCTGAACCCGGCGCCGTGGACCAGTTCGGGGTAGCCCGGAACGCCGTGCTCGTGCACGTCGAGACCCTCGATCTCCTCCTGCTCGGGCACCCGCAGGAACCCGGCGGCCTTGAGCGCACCGAACAGCACGGCCATGGTCACGCCCACCCAGGCGATGGTCGCCAGGACGCCGATCGCCTGGATGCCGAGCAGTTCGAGGCCGCCGCCGTAGAACAGGCCGTCCTCGACGTGGGCCAGGCCGACCCACAGGGTGCCGAGGATGCCGCAGACGCCGTGGACCGAACTGGCGCCGACTGGGTCGTCGATCTTGAGGCCGTCGATGGCGGCGACCGCGAGGGCGACGACCACACCGGCGATCAGGCCGACCAGCGTCGCCATCAGGTGCGAGACCGACGCGGCACCGGCGGTGATGCCCACGAGGCCGGCCAGGACGCCGTTGGCCGTCATCGCGACGTCGAACTTGCCGCCGCGGAAGCGGGTGAACAGCGCGGCCGAGAGGCCACCGGCCGAGCCGGCCATCGCCGTGGTGACGATGACGTGGCTGATGGCGGGGCCGTCCAGCGCGAGCACCGAGCCGCCGTTGAATCCGAACCAGCCGAAGAACAGCAGCAGCGTTCCCAGCGCCGCCAGCGGCATCGAGTGGCCCGGGATGGCACGGGCCTTGCCCGTCTTCGGGTCGAACTTGCCGATGCGTGGACCCAGGATCCTGGCGGCGACCAGGGCCGCCGCGCCACCGGTGAGGTGGACGATGGTGGAGCCGGCGAAGTCGACGAATCCGAGCTCGGACAGCCAGCCCCCGCCCCAGGTCCAGGCTCCGACGACCGGGTAGATGAACGCCGTCAGGGCGATCACGACCACGAGGTAGGCGCCGAACTTGATGCGCTCGGCCACCGCGCCGGAGACGATCGTCGCGGCCGTGGCGGCGAACATGGCCTGGAAGGCGAAGTCGATCTCGGTCGTGATCAGTTCACCTGCGCCGCCGGAGGCCCCCGAGAGCAGGAACCCGGTCGATCCGATGAACCCGCCGATCGAGTCGCCGTACATGAAGGCGTACCCGACGACGTAGTAGACGACCGTCCCCAGTGCGATGGTCAGCAGGTTCTTGCCGATGATGTTGGCCGCGTTCTTCTGCCGCGTCATCCCGGCTTCGAGCATCGAGAACCCGGCGTGCATCAGGAACACCAGGCCCGTGGCGAAGGTCAGATACAGGGTCATGGCGAAGACGTTGAGCGTCTCGAGGTCGACGGTGCCCTCGATCTGCGCGAACGCCGGCATCGCGGACATGACCAGCAACGTGGCCGTGACCACTCCCAACTTCAGCAGTCGTCTCACGTGAATTCTCCAGATGGTTGTCGTCCGTACAGCTTCTGGCTGCGCGGGAGCCACTGTCCTCAGACGCTGTTGCCCCTGGTTGTGGGTCGTGTTTCGAACACGTGTCGAAGCGCCGCGCCCGTGTGAAGAGTGCGTTTCGTGGCACGACGGGCGGGGTCACGTTCCGCCGCCCGGGCCCGTCGGCTGGCCCCAGCGACACCCCGGACTAGCGTCGTCGGCCAGCGATCCTTCGGAGCCCTGACGTGCCACTGCGCCTCGCCCTCGCCCAGATCACCTCTCAGGTCGGCGACATCGACGGCAATGTCGAACGCACGCTGGACGCCTGGCGGCGTGCCGCCGACGCCGGCGCCGACGTCGTGGTGTTCACCGAACTGACCACCACCGGCTATCCACCCGAGGACCTGCTGCTCAAGCCCGAGTTCGTCAGCGCCAACATCGACGCCGTGAAGCGACTCGCCGGCGAGGGCCCACGGGGCACGGTCGCGGTGGTCGGCTACGTGGGCACCGACGCCGGCGACCTGGTCGCCGACGAGCCGGGCCGGCCCGAGGGCTGGGAGGTGGCGTCGGCCGCCGGGCTGGCCCTGACCAACTCGGCAGCCGTGCTGGCCGACGGGCGCATCGTCGCCACCTACGACAAGTTCCGGTTGCCGAACTACGGCGTGTTCGACGAGGCCCGCTACTTCACGCCCCGCGACGAACCGCTGGTCGTCACGATCGCCGGCGTCGCCGTCGGCATCACGATCTGCGAGGACCTGTGGGTCGAGCCGGGCCCCGTCGGCGCCGCCGCGCAGCGCGGCGCCCGGGTGGTCGCCAACCTCAACGCCTCCCCCTATCACCGCGGCAAGCGCGCCGAACGCGAGGACTGGGCGGCACGCCACACCCGGCGCGACGGCACCTGGCTCGCCTACGTCAACGTCGTCGGTGGACAGGACGACGTGGTGTTCGACGGCGACTCGTTCCTGATGAGCCCCGACGGTGAGGTGACCGCCCGCGGCGCACAGTTCGTCGCCGATCTCGTGGTCGTCGACATCCCCGTCGAGACCGCCGAGGTCGCCGGTGCCGAGGCTATGTCCGGCCACCGCGGCGAGCGGCCCGACCTCGCCCCGCACGAACCGGCCGAACGGCTCGACCCGGTCGGCGAGGTGTGGCACGCCGTGGTCACCGCCACGCGCGACTACTGCCACCGCAACGGCTTCGCCGAGGCGGTCATCGGCCTGTCGGGAGGCATCGACTCGGCCGTGGTCGCCGCGATCGCCGCCGATGCACTCGGTGGCGAGCACGTGTTCGGCGTGGCCATGCCCTCGCCCTATTCGAGCCAGCATTCCCTCGACGACGCCGAAGCGCTCGCCGACAACCTCGGCTGCGCCTACCACGTGCTGCCGATCGAAGACCCCGTGAAGGCGCTCGGCGGCGTGCTCGGCGACCTCGTCGTCACCGGCTTCGGTGAACAGCGCGCCGATGGCAGGGAAGCCGGGGTCGCCTACGAGAACCTGCAGGCCCGCGTGCGCGGCGTCCTGGTCATGGCCCTGTCCAACGAACGCGGGTCCATCGTGCTCACGACCGGCAACAAGTCCGAGTACGCGGTCGGCTACGCGACCCTCTACGGGGACATGGCCGGTGGCTTCGCGCCGCTCAAGGACGTCCCCAAGCTGCTCGTGTACGAACTCGCCCGCTGGCGCAACTCCATCGCTGCGCCCCGAGCACGAGGCGACTCCATCGCTGCGGGCGAGGTCATCCCGGCCTCCACCATCGACAAGGCGCCGTCGGCCGAACTGCGCCCCGACCAGGTCGACCAGGACAGCCTGCCGCCCTACGAGATCCTCGACGACATCATCGAGGGCTACGTGGAGCAGGACCTCGGCATCGCCGGGCTGATCGAACGCGGCCACGACGAGGAGACCGTGCGCCGTGTGCTCCGCCTGATCGACCGCGCCGAGTACAAGCGCCGCCAGGCCGCATCGGGACCCAAGATCACGAGCCGCGCGTTCGGCCGCGACCGCCGCGTGCCGATGACGAATGGATGGCGGGGCTGAGGCCGGGCACGGCGGCCGGTCGTTCCTAGTCGTCGAAGGCGAGTGGGCCGTCCTCCATCGCGTCGAGGTCGCCGATCTCGTGGACCCGCAGCACGCCCGGTCGGGCCAGCACTCGGCGGATCCGGCGCTGGTCGCGGGCGGACTCGACGCGGATCCCGACCCCGACACCACCGGGCACCATCGGGGCGAACGTGCGCTCCCATGACGGCGCCATCGTCGGCGTCGACAACAGGCTGGTCAGGATGCCGACGGCGCCACCGAACCCCGCGCCGCCCGCCAGGCCGGCCGCGACGACGTACACCGACGGTTCGGCGGTCACCGCGAGCAGCACGGCCCCGAAGATCGCCCCGGGTGGCACCCCGTACAGCAGGCCCCGTGCGACGCGGCCACCCAACGCCAACGAGCTGCCCAGATCGGTCTGTCGATCGCCGTGGCGGCCGGCCGACACGGCTTCGACCCGGCCGAGCAGACGGATCGCACCGCCGTCGACCCCCGCACGCGACAGCCGTTCGATCGTGCGCCGGGCATCGGTGCCGTTCTTGTGCACGGCGAGAAGGTCGGGGACACCCGATCGCTGACCCATCGCACCTCATCCGCCGTGCTCGGCCACGCAGCGTACGGCCGGGCCGGTGGCCGCGCGGGGTGACCATTTCCTCTACGCCACGGCACGGCGCGGGCAGATGCTGGACACGAGGGGTCATCGGGCCGGGAGGCAGCCATGCCCACGATGTCGGCGCCCTGGGCGACGATCCACAAGGACCCGTCGCGCTTCCCGATCTCGCCCAATCTGGTCGACTACGAGCGCATGCGGCGCACCTACCGCCACGACACCTTCGCTGCCGTGGGCCGGCTCCCGGGCGGCGCCGGCGTCAACATCGCCCAGGCGGCGCTCGACCAGCACCTGCCGGAGGCCGCCGGTCGGCCGGCCCTGCATTGGCGCACCCGCGACGGTCGGCGCGTCACCGTCACCTACGGGGAGCTGGCCGAGCGTTCCCGCCGGTTCGCCAACCTGCTCGCCGATCTCGGCGTGGCTCCCGGCGAGCGGATGTTCGTGCTGCTCGGCCGGGTGCCCGACCTGTTCGTGGCCGTGCTCGGGGGCCTTCGGTCCCGCGTCGTCGTCTCGCCGCTGTTCAGCGCGTTCGGGCCGGAACCGGTCCGGCAGCGGATCGACATCGGCCAGGGTCGCGTGCTGGTCACCAACCGACGACTCTACGAGCGCAAGGTCGCCCCGATCCGCGACCAGCTCCCGAGCCTCGAGCACGTGCTGCTCATCGACGCCGAGCACGACGATCCGGCGGCGGGCACGCTCGCACTCGCGTCGTTGCTGGCCGCGGCCGACCCCCACCACGAGATTCCGCCAACGGACCCCGAGGATCCGGCCCTCCTGCACTTCACCAGCGGCACGACCGGACGTCCGAAGGGGGCGGTGCACGTCCACGGTGCGGTCGCCTGGCACTACGCGAGCGCGGCGTACGCGCTCGATCTTCACCGCGGCGACGTGTTCTGGTGCACGGCCGACCCCGGCTGGGTCACCGGTACCTCCTACGGTGTCGTCGCGCCCCTGGCCCACGGCGTCACCATGGTGCTCGACGAAGGCGAGTTCGACACCGACCGCTGGTTCGACACGCTCGAACAGGAGCGCGTGACGGTCTGGTACACGGCGCCGACCGCGATCCGCATGCTCATGCGGGCCGGCGACGAGGCCATCGAGGGTCGCGACCTGTCGTCGCTGCGCTTCGTGGCCAGCGTCGGCGAACCGCTCGGCCCGGCCGGCGTCGTCTGGGGTGACCGGGTGCTCGGACGGCCGATCCACGACAACTGGTGGCAGACCGAGACCGGCGGGATCATGATCGCCAACTTCGCGGTCGCCGACATCCGTCCCGGCTCGATGGGACGCCCGCTGCCCGGCATCGACGCCGCCATCGTCCGGCGGGGCGCGGACGGGACCGTCGAGGTGGTCGAAGACGACGAGGAGGGCGAACTCGCGCTGCGGCCCGGCTGGCCCTCGATGTTCCGCGGCTACCTCGACGATCCGGAGCGCTACGCCAGCTGCTTCGTCGACGGTTGGTACCTCAGTGGTGACCTCGTGCGCCGGGACAGGGACGGCTACTTCTGGTTCCTCGGTCGTGCCGACGACGTCATCAAGTCCGCCGGTCACCTGATCGGCCCCGCCGAGGTCGAGTCGGTGCTGACCGCGCACCCGGCCGTGGTCGAGGCGGCCGCGATCGGGGTCCCCGACCCCGTCGCGGGCGAGGTGGTCAAGGCCTTCGTCACCCTCTACCCGGGTCACGCGCCGGACGAGGACCTGCGCATCGAGATCCAGACCTGGGCGCGGGCACGGCTCGGGCCCGCCGTCGCTCCCCGCGAGATCGCCTTCGCCGACGACCTCCCCAAGACGCGCAGCGGCAAGATCATGCGGCGACTGCTGCGGGCACGAGACCTGGGCCTGCCCGAGGGCGACCTGTCCACGCTGGAGGTGGCACCATGACCGGCGACCCGGTGACCGTGCCGCTGCCGCTCGAGCCGGACCACGGCCGCCGGCTGCTGCACGAGATGCTGCGCATCCGGGGTTTCGAGGAGCGCTGCGTCGAGCTCTACAGCGCCGGTGACATCCGCGGGTTCGTCCACCTCTACATCGGCGAGGAGGCGGTGGCCGTCGGGGCGCTGCAGGCCCTGGGCCCCGACGACGCCATCGTGGCGACCTACCGCGAGCACGGGCACGCCCTCGCCCGGGGCATCGACATGGGCCGGATCATGGCCGAGATGCTCGGCCGGGTCGACGGCGTCAGCCGCGGGCGGGGTGGCTCGATGCACCTGTTCGACGCGGCGACGCGCTTCTATGGCGGCAACGCGATCGTGGCCGGCGGCATCCCGCTCGCCGTCGGACTCGCGCTGGCCGATGCGCAACTGCACCCGGGTCGCGTCACCGCCTGCTTCTTCGGCGAGGGCGCCGTCGACGAGGGCGCGTTCCACGAGTCGATCAACCTCGCTTCCCTGTGGCACCTGCCGGTGCTGTTCGCCTGTGAGAACAACGGCTATTCGATGGGCATGGCCCTCGAGCGGGCCGAAGCGCAGACCGACCTCGCCCTCAAGGCCACCGGCTACGGGGTCCCGGCGTGGTCGGTCGACGGCATGGACGTCCTGGCCGTCGAGGAGTCGACCCGGCGTGCCGTGACGGCCATCCGCGGCGGCGGCGGCCCCTGCTTCCTCGAGTACCGGACCTACCGCTTCCGGCCCCACTCGCTCTACGACCCCGACCTGTACCGCGACCCCGCCGAGGTGGCCGCCTGGCGCGAACGCGACCCGATCCCCGCCCTCGAGGCCCGGCTGGTCGCCGACGGGGCGATCGACGCCGACGCGCGGGCCCGGCTCGACGCCGAGGTCGAGCGGGAGATCGACGAGGCCGTGGCCTTCGCCCGGTCCTCCCCGCCCGAGCCGATCGAGGACCTGCGCCGCTTCGTGACCAGCGAGGTGGCCCCATGAGCGCCACGGACACCACCGAGGTCGCGGTCGCGCAGACCATGCGCGAGGCCCTGCGCCAGGCCATCCGTGACGCGATCCTGCGCGACGAGCGCGTCTTCGTCATGGGCGAGGACGTGGGCGCCTACGGAGGCTGCTTCGCGGTCACGATGGGCCTGCTCGCCGAGTTCGGGCCGCAGCGCATCCGCGACACACCGCTGTCGGAGCTCGGCATCACCGGGGCCGGGATCGGCGCCGCGATGGGCGGGCTGCGACCCATCGTCGAACTCATGACCTGCAACTTCAGCCTGCTGGCACTCGACCAACTGGTCAACAACGCCGCCACGCTGCTGCACATGTCGGGCGGACAACTCAACGTTCCCCTCGTCGTGCGCACGACGGCGGGCGCGGGACGACAACTGGCCGCCCAGCACTCGCACAGTTTCGAGCCCTACTTCGCGCACGTCCCCGGGCTCCGGGTCATGTCCATCGCCACGCACGAGGACGCGCGCGGCGTGCTGTGGCCGGCCCTGTGCGACCCCGACCCGGTGATCCTGTTCGAGTATCCGCGTCTGATGGCCCTCGAGGCCTCGTTGCCATCGCAGCCCGCGGTCGTGGACCTCGACCACGCCGCGATCCGGCGGCCGGGGGACGACGTGACCCTGGTCACCTACGGCGCCGCGCTGGTCGAGACGATGGAGGCGGCCGAGACGCTGGCCGCCGAGGGGATCGCGGCCGAGGTGATCGACCTGCGCAGCCTCCGGCCGCTCGACGACGCGACGATCATGGCCTCGGTCGCCCGCACCCATCGCGCGGTGGTGGTCGAGGAGGCGTGGCGGACGCTCGGCATCGGCGCCGAGGTCGCGGCCCGGATCACCGAGCAGGCCTTCTACGACCTCGACGCACCCGTCGAACGCGTCGCCTGTGCCGAGGTGCCGCTCCCCTACGCCAGCCAGATGGAACAGGCGGCTCTGCCCCAGACAGCGACGATCACGGCCGCCGTCCAGCGCGTGATGCACCGTGGGTGAGTTCCGGATGCCCGCGCTCGGTGCCGGCATGGAGGATGGCCGGGTCGTCGAGTGGCACGTCGCCCCGGGGCAGGAGGTGCAGCGCGGCGACGTGATCGCGACGATCGAGACGGACAAGGCCAACATCGAGGTCGAGGTCTTCGAGTCCGGGGTGGTCGACGCACTGCTCGTGCCGGTGGGTCCGAAGGTGCCCGTCGGCACGCCACTGGCGAGCATCGTGCCGGCAACCGGGGTGCCCGCCCCGCCAGCGCCCACGACGGCGCCCACCCCGGTTCCCACCGCGTCGCCCGAGCCGTCCCCGCACGTGCATTCGCCCGTGGTTCGGCGGTTGGCGGCGGCGCACGACATCGACCTCGCCGACGTCGAACCCACCGGTGTGGCCGGCACCATCACGCGCGAGGACGTCGAACGGGTCATCGCCGCCCGAGCCGTCCGGACCGCGCCAACCGGCGCCCGCGCGTCGCCGTATGCGCGGCGCCTCGCCGCCGAGCGGGGCACCCGCTTCGAGACCCTCACGGGTTCCGGCCCGGACGGTGCCGTCGTCGGTCGTGACGTCCCCGAGGCGACCGCCGCGACCACTGCGGCTCCCGCCACTCCGCCGCCCGCCCCCGAGGCGGGGCACACGCCGGCCGCGGACCCGTCGGAGGCACGCCGCCGCGCCATGCGCACCGCGATCGCCCGGGCCATGGCCCGCTCCAACGCCGAGATCCCCCACTACCACCTCGGCGAGCACGTCGACGTCGAGGAGACGCTGCGGTGGCTCGACCGGCGCAACGACGGACGTCCGGCCGCGCGGCGGGTACTGCCAGCCGCCCTGGTGCTGCGCGCGACCGCATTGGCCTGTCGTCGCTTCCCCGACCTCAACGGGTTCTGGATCGACGACGAGTTCCGTCCCGGCGAGGGTGTCCACCTCGGCATGGCCGTGTCACTGCGCGGCGGCGGTCTGCTCGTGCCCGCCATCCGTGATGCCGACCGTCTCGACCTCGACGAGATGATGGCGGCGATGCGCGACGTCGTACAGCGGGCACGGACCGGCGGCCTGCGGGGCTCGGAGATGACCGACGCGACGATCACCGTGACCAACCTGGGCGACACGGGCGTCGAGACCGTGCATGCCCTGATCCACCCGCCGCAGGTCGCGATCGTCGGCGCCGGCCGCATCCGGCCGATGCCCGCCGTCGTCGAGGGCATGGTCGGACCACGCCGCCTGCTGCACCTCACCCTCGCCGGCGACCACCGCGCCACCGACGGTCACCGGGGTGCCCAGTTCCTCGCCGACATCGCCGCCCATCTCACGGAACCGGAGACGCTGTGAACGAGCCCAGCGCACGCCAGGCGCTCCACGATGCGCTCGCCACCATCGTGCCGCGCAGCGAGGTCGAGGCGATGGATCCCACCGCGGACATGCGCGACGAACTCGACCTCGATTCGATGGACCTGCTCAACGTGACCGCCCGGCTCGAGGAAGCCTGCGGCGTCACCATCCCCGACCGGGAACTGGCCGGGCTGACGACGGTGGACAAGACCGTCACGTGGCTGGTCGCGCACACCGGGGGGTGACATGGGCGCCGTGGCGGTCCGACCGTTCCACGTCGACCAGGCAGTTCCGTCCACGACACGGTTGTCGGCCGACGAGCGGCGGCGGGCGGCCCGGATCGCGCACCCGGCCGCGCGGGCGCGGTTCGTGTCCGGCCGGCTCGCCCTGCGCGACCTGGCCGCCGACGTTCTCGGACTGCAGCCCGACTCGGTCGCAATCGAGGGCCCCGACCACGGACCCCCGCGCCTGGCCGGTCACCCCGACGTCGGCGTGAGCATCGCGGCCACCCGTGGCACCGGGGTCGTCGCGATCGCCCTCGCCGCCCGCGTCGGTGTCGACATCGAGGCGGCGGACCGGCGCGCGCTCCCGCCCACGACGCGCTGGTGCACCCCGGCCGAGCAGGCCGCGCTGGCGGCGGTCCCGTCAGCGTCGACCCGGCGTGAACTCGCCCTCCGACTGTGGTCGGCGAAGGAGGCCCGGTACAAGGCGGGGACGGAACTGGCGCCGAGCGGGATCGCCGAGCCCGGGTCCGCGGGCGCTCTCGAGGTCTCGTGGCTGCCTCTCGTGCCCGGATACGTCGTGGCACTCGCCGTCGCCGAGTGAACCGCCGTCGGCCGTCGTCGTTCCTGCCGGCAGCTCCGGCCGGATGGCCGGGCGCTCGATGGTGGCGGATCGGCGACGACCCGGCACACTGTGGACGTCCACCGACATGACGACCGCTGGACCCGTTCGCGGGCCGGCAGGATGGAGTCCCGGTGTCCGTTCACGTGTCCACCGACGCAGCCCCGGCCAGACGGCCGGTCAGCATCCACGACCTGCGCGCCATGAAGGAACGCGGCGAGAAGTTCGCGATGCTCACCGCCTACGACTACAGCTCCGCGGCACTGCTCGACGAACTCGGCGTGCCGATCCTGCTCGTCGGCGACAGCCTCGGCATGGTGGTGCTCGGCTACGACTCGACGGTGCCGGTCACCCTCGACGAGATGATCCACCACACCCGTGCCGTCTCCCGCGGCGCCCCGAACTCGATCGTGGTGGGCGACCTGCCGTTCGGCACCTACCAGGACGGCCCCTCGCAGGCCCTGGCGTCCGCCACGCGCATGCTCAAGGAGGCCGGCGCCAACGCGGTCAAGCTCGAGGGCGGCGGCCCGATGGTCGAGGTGACCGCCCACCTCGTCCGTTCCGGCATCCCGGTCATGGGCCACCTCGGCCTCACCCCCCAGTCGGTCAACCAGTTCGGCGGGTTCAAGGTCCAGGGGCGCGACGAGGACGACGCCAAGCGGCTCGTCGACGACGCCGTCGCACTGGCCGAGGCCGGTGCGTTCGCGATCGTGCTCGAGTGTGTCCCGAGCGAACTCGGCGCCCGCGTCACGGCCGCCGTGGACGTCCCCACCATCGGCATCGGCGCCGGCGCGCAGACCGACGCGCAGGTGCTGGTCTGGCACGACCTGCTCGGCCTGACCACGGGACGCCTGCCACGCTTCGTCAAGCAGTACGTCGACCTGCGCTCCGAGATCGCCGGCGCCATCAAGGCCTTCAGCGCCGAGGTGGCCGACGGCGAGTACCCCGGCCCCGAGCACGTGTATTGAGCTGACGCGCGAGGCGGGAGAGGTCGCCGAGGGCGTGGGGGGTGCGTGGGCCCCACCACGACAGGGCCGTGCCGTCGAGTAGGCGCGTGCGGGCACGCCAGGCCGCGAAGACCTCGCGGTCGGTGGGCCCGAACGCGTAGGGCTCGTCGGGCAGCAGGACCACGTCCGGAGCCCACGCCGCCACCTCGTCCAGGGTGTGCCGCGGATAGCGACCCTCGGGGTCGTCGGGCAGCACGTCGAACCCGCAGCGCGCCAGCAGATCACCACCGTAGGTGTCGCGTCCCAGTGCCCACCACGTCTCGTCCCCAACCGTCCCCTCCGCCGGAGCACCGTCGCGCCACACCGGGCAGAAC
>DATHUR010000192.1:0-2434 GCA_035462025.1 Egicoccus sp.
CCGAGCGCATGCGTCTCGGCGTCGGCGTCCGGGAGCAACTGCGTTCCGGTCGGCGACCGCGCGGCGCGCAGCAGTGCCGTGCGCATCTCGTTGGCGTCGGCCGGCCGCTCCTCCGGATCCTTCGACAGCGCCTGGTGCACCAGCGCGACCAGGTTGGGGTCCAGGTCCGGCCGCTCCTCGGCGAGCGGAGGCGGGTCGTCCTCGCGGTGGGCGAGCGCGAGTCCCACCGCACTGTCGTGCTCGAACGGCGGCCGGCCGGCGAGCATCTCGTAGAGCACGACCCCGGTTGCGTAGAGGTCGGACCGCGGCGTCGCGCGCTCTCCCTTGACCTGCTCGGGGGACAGGTACTTGGGTGTGCCGATGACCTGGCCGACCATGGTCAGCCCGACGGTCGCGTCGTGCATCGCCTTGGCGATGCCGAAGTCGGCCAGCTTGACCCCCGGCAGCTCATCGGGCCGGGTCGGAACGACACCGTCGGGCAACAGGATGTTGGCGGGCTTGACGTCGCGATGGACCAGTCCGCGTCGATGCGCCGTGTGCAGCGCAGCGAGCACCTGGCTGCCGACGGCGACGACGTGCTCCGTGTCGAGCCTCTTCTCGCGGTCGAGCACGTCCTCGAGCGTGTCGCCACGCACGAGCTCCATGACGATGAACGGCTGCTCCGAGGCCGTGTTCACGTCGTAGACGGCCACCGCGTGGGGATGGGTCAGGCTCGCGGCGTTGCGCGCCTCGGCGGCGAAGCGCTGCCGTGCGGTGGCCTCGTCGTCGACGCGCAGCACCTTGACGGCGACCGCCCGGTCGAGCAGATCGTCGTGCGCCTCGTAGACCGTCGCCATCCCGCCGCGGCCGAGCTGCTGCCGCAGTTCGTAGCGACCGGCGAGCACTGTGCCAACCACTGGGGGCGATCGTAGTCGTTCGTCAGGTCTTCGCTGCCATCATGCGGACGCCGGGCCGAGTGCGGCCAGCGCACGCAGATCCGCCTCGTCGAGCAGCCCCGGGATCAGCGTCCGGTCGTACGAGATCGTCGGCACCCCACCGACCCCGTCGCTGCGGTGTCCGGCGAAGCGCCGGCGGATCTCGAGCAGCGCCACGCGGTCGCCGACGCGCCGGGCGGCATCCTCGGCGGGGAGGCCGACGTCGTTGGCGAGCCGCCGCAGCACCCCGTGGTCGCTGATGTCCTCACCGTCGGCCCAGAACGCGCGGTAGCACCGTGCACGCCACGGGTCAGCGCGATCGAGCTCGGTGGCGAGGTCCTCGATCAGGTGCGCCGCCGCGGTCGGGGGCAGCCCCGCGGGCCGCCGCAGCACGACGCCCTCCGCCCGCGCCTGTGCCGCGACAGCGTCGAGTTCGGCGAGGAGGTCCACGGTCACCGGCAGGGTCGCCTCGACGCCGAGGACCTCGGTGCCCTCGATGCGCGCGGGCACGCCCTCGGCGATCAGCCGGGTGACGCGTGCCACCGCGACCGCCGCCGCGGGCGAGGTGTAGTCGTGGAACAGGACCAGCACGCCGACCCGCTCAGATCGCGCGGCGCACGGCGGCCATGTCCTCCTCGCCCGCACCGACCTCGATCGCCGCCGAGAACTGCGCGGCGACCGCCTCGGCGACCCGCAGCGGAAGCTCGCCGCCCGCCGCGTCGAGGATCAGCCCCACGTCCTTGCGGGCGAGCCGGACGGGGAAGCTGGTGGGGTACTCGCCGTCGATCATCATCGGACCCTTGATCTGAGCGTACGGCGCGCCCACGGCGCCGCCCTTGATCGCGTCGAGGAACTGCCGGGGATCGACGTCGAGGTGCTCGGCCAGCGCCACCGACTCGGCCAGGGCGACGGTCAGCGCGGCGATCCACGCGTTGATCACCAGCTTGAGCCGGCTGGCCTGCCCGACCTCGTCGAGCCAGATCGTCCGCGAGCCGACGGCGTCGAACACCGGGGTCACGCGACCGCGCACCTGATCCGGGCCGGCCGCGAGCACGACCAGCTGCCCGTCCTCGGCTGGCTTCCTGGTGCCGAGCACGGGCGCATCGACGTGGATGACACCGAGATCCGCGGCGCGCTCTGCCAGCTTGGCCGACCACGCGTCGCCGACAGTGCTCATCTGCAGCCAGATCACGTCGGATCCGAGCCCCGGCGAGGCGGCGTCGATGACCTCGGCGACCACCGGACCGTCGGCGAGCATCGTGATCACGACACCGGCTCCGTCCACGGCCTCCGCCGGCGAGTCAGCGATGGTCACGCCGGCCTCGGCGAGCGCCTCGGCCCGAACGCGTGACCGGTTCCACACCCGCACGGTGTGACCGGCCACGGCGAGGTTGCTCGCCATCGGCCCGCCCATGTACCCGGTCCCGAGCACGGCAACGGTCGTCATGGCTGGCTTCCTGTCGGTGTCGTGGTGCCCGTCGCGCAGCGGCGGGCCTCGTTTCCGCTACTGTCGCCGTGCC
>DATHUR010000193.1:0-14338 GCA_035462025.1 Egicoccus sp.
GAAGAAGACGGGCGCGAAGAAGACGGGCGCGAAGAAGACGGGCGCGAAGAAGACGGGCGCGAAGAAGACGGGCGCGAAGAAGACGGCCGCGAAGAAGACCGCCGCGAAGAAGACCGCGGCGAAGAAGACCGCGGCGAAGAAGACGGCCGCGAAGACCACGGCGTCGAGCGAGCCGCGCGAGGACCTGAGCGTCGATCCCGAGGTGCTCCAGCGCGCCGCCGAGGACGTGCGTCGGGACGAGGCCGCCGAGACGGCGCCGGCGGAAGCATCCGCCGTCATCGCCGAGCGCCTCGACCAGCTCGCCGGAGGCGACGAATCGTGAGCGAGGGCCCGGTACCGACCCTGGCGCGGGACGATCCCGCACTCGAACGACTGCACACGGCGCTGCGGCGTGTCGACACCCTGCCCGTCGGGGACCGTGTCGACACGTTCGAACAGGTCAACGACAGCATCGCGCGCGAACTCGCCCGCCTCGACGAGGTCTGACCGTCAGTCCGGCCCGTCGGCGCCTCGACGCCGAACTCGTCCGACGCGACCTCGCGTCGAGTCGCACCGAGGCGCAGGAGGCCATCGCGGCCGGCCTCGTCACGGTCGACGGCGCCCCGGCACTCAAGCCGTCGACGCAGGTCCACGCCGGGCAGGCACTCGTCGTCGCCGGTCCGCCACGGCGCTTCGTGTCACGTGGGGGCGAGAAGTTGTCGCACGCCCTCGAGGTGTTCGGCGTCGACCCGTCGGGGCGGCGCTGCCTCGACGCCGGCGTGTCCACCGGGGGATTCACCGATTGCCTGCTGCAACGCGGGGCCGTCGAGGTCCTCGCCTACGACGTGGGTTACGGCCAGGTCCACGAGAAGATCCGCCAGGACGCGCGCGTCGTCGTGCATGAACGCACCAACGTGCGTGACCTCCTACCCGCCGACCTGCCGCACCCGCTGCCCGACCTGTTCGTTGCCGACCTCTCCTTCATCTCCCTCGCCGGCGTGCTGCCCGTCCTGCGGCCCCTGGTGTCCGAACCGGCCGAGGGTGTCGTGCTCGTCAAGCCGCAGTTCGAGGCCCAGCGCGACCAGGTCGGGAAGGGGGGCGTGGTGCGCGATCCCGACGTCTGGCGGCAGTGCCTGGTGCGCGTGGCGGACTCGGCCCGCTCGCTAGGGTGGGGACGTCTGGACGTCACCGCGTCGCCCCTGCTCGGGCCGGCCGGCAACGTGGAGTTCCTCATGCATCTGCAGCTGGGCGCCGTCGTGGAGACATCCTTCGACGAGGCCGTCGTCCGCGCCGTCGCCGCCGGGCTCGACCGGCGCCGGGCCGGAGCCCGCACATGAAGGTCGGACTCGTCGTCCACGCGGGTCGGGACGAGTCCATCGCCGCGGCCGGTCGCGCGGCCAAGGTCCTCGACGACCTCGGTGCCGAGGTCGTCGTGGTCGACGGCGCCGGACCCGACGAGGACCCGCCGGTCGACCCGCGCGGGATCGCGACGCCGTCGCCGGCAGACGGCTTCGCGGACGGCCTCGACCTCGCGATCTCGTTCGGTGGTGACGGCACGTTCCTGCGCGCGGCCCACCTGTGCCGGGACGCGGGGGTGCCGGTGCTGGGCGTGAACCTCGGGCGGCTCGGGTTCCTGGCGGAGGTCGAGCACGACGACCTCTCGGCCGCGCTGCGCGAGGCCATCTCGGACGGCTTCAGCATCGAGCCGCGACCGACGCTCGAGGTTCGCGCCCATGACAAGGACGGCAGCCTCGTGGCGACGGGTTGGGCCCTCAACGAGGTCGCGCTCGAGAAGACGGCCCGGCAGCGGCTGCTGCTGATGGACGTCTACGTCGCCGAGACCCTGTTCGCCAAGGTGCCCGCCGACGCACTCATCGTGGCGACCAGCACGGGTTCGACCGCCTATGCCCTGTCGGCCGGTGGGCCCATCGTGTCGCCCCGGGTGCCGGCCACCCTGGTCGTCCCCGTCGCTCCCCACACACTGTTCGACCGCACGGTCGTCGCGGCGCCCGACGAGGAGGTGCGCGTCGAGTTGGTCACCGACCAGGCGCCGGCCGTGGTCTCGTGCGACGGCCGTGAACCGGTCATCATCGAACCGGGTGGGTGGGTCAGCATTCGGGGCGACGGCCGCCCGGTGCATCTGGCCCGGGTGCGCCACCTCGACTTCTACGCCCTTGTGCGCCGCAAGTTCGGGCTGCGCTAGACCGGCACGCCCCGGCGAAGCGGACACGGCCCGTCCCCAGGCCCGGAGGTGATGTCGCGGTGGCGTCCCCCGACGTCGCTAGCCTTCCCCCTGCCGGTTGGCCGACGCGGACGAAGGGGCGGGGGTGCTCGACGAGTTGCACATCCGTGGCCTCGGGGTCATCGAGGACGCCGAACTCCACCTCGCACCCGGCCTCACGGTGGTCACCGGCGAGACCGGGGCCGGCAAGACGATGCTCGTCACCGCCCTGCAGTTGTTGCTCGGGGCGCGGGCGGACACGACGCTGGTGCGTAGCGGCGCCGCAGCGGCGCTGATCGAGGCCGTCGTCAGCGACCCGCCGACCGAGGCCGGAGAGTGGCTCGACGCCGACGACACCGTCCTGCTCGTCAGCCGCGAGCTCCCCGCCGACGGGCGGTCGCGGGCCAGGATCGGGGGCCGGCTGGCGCCCGTCTCGGTCCTCGGCGAGGTACTCGGACAGCACGTCGAGGTGCACGCCCAGCACGAGCACGTCCGCCTGTCACGTCCCGAGGTCCAGCGTGGACTGCTCGACCGGTTCGCCGGCGATGCCCACGCCCGCTCCCTGCGGGCCTACCAGGCTGCCCACGACAGCTGGCGCGAACTGGTGGGGCGTCAACAGCGGCTCGAGCGCGATGCCCGCGAGCGTGCCCGCGACCTCGACCGCCTGCGCTTCGAGGTCGCCGAGATCGACGGTGCGGCGATCGACCCGCAGGTGGATCCGACGATCGATCGCGATCTGGACCTGCTGGCCAACGCCGAACAGGTGCAGGTGGCGGCGGCGACGGCCGCTCAGGCACTCGGCTCGGAAGGCGCCGGGGAACCCGTCGGGGTCGCGCTCGACGTGCTCCGCAAACTCGGCGTCGACGACCCCGCCCTGACCGACCTGCGGGAGCGGGCCACCGCGGTCGCCGCCGAGCTGACCGACCTGGCTTCCGATCTGCGTGCGTACGGCGAGGCGGCCGAGGCCGATCCTCACCGCCTCGCGGCACTACAGGACCGACGGCAACTGCTCAACCAACTGCTGCGCAAGTACGGCGCCGACCTCGACGCCGTGTCGGGCTACGCCGACGAGGCCCGGTCCCGACTTGCGATCCTCGAGGCCGAGGAAGCCGAGACGGGCGACCTCGACCAGCGCGTCACCGCTGCCCGGCATGCGCTCGAGGAGGCCGCGGCCGACGTCCACCGCGGACGGGCGCTCGCAGCCGAGCGACTCGCCGCCATCGTCAACGGCCACCTCGCGGACCTCGCCATGCCACACGCCGCATTCGAGGTCGGCGTGGAGCACGACACGGCGGGGAATCCCGGCGCGGACGGGATGGACCGCGTCACGTTCCTGCTGACCGCCAACCCGGGTGAACCGGCGCGTCCGGTCGCGACCGCGGCCTCGGGCGGCGAACGGTCGCGGGTCTCGCTGGCCATCGAGGTCGCGCTCGCCGACGTCGACGACGCCCGGGTGCTGGTGTTCGACGAGGTCGACGCCGGCATCGGCGGTGCCACCGCGCTGGCCGTCGGCCAGAAGCTGGCCCGTCTGGCGCAGGGGCAGCAGGGGCGTCGCCGGCAGGTGTTGTGCGTGACCCATCTCGCGCAACTGGCCGCCTTCGCCGACGTGCATTACGTGGTCGAGAAGGGCGTCGCGGGCGGCCGTACCGTCACCAGCGCCCGACGGGTGGCCGACGACGACCGGCCGGCCGAACTGGCCCGGATGCTGGGCGGCGACGCCACGGCTGCGGCCGGGCTCGAACACGCCCGAGAACTGCTGGCCCAGGCCCGCCGACGCCAGGCCGGCTGACCATTCCCGCTGCGCGCTGCAGCGTGCCCGATATGTCCGGATCGCGCAGACGTCGTCGGTGCCAGCGGCCGTGACCGAACGTCGGTACGTTGGCCGCCGCCGGCCGGGGTTCGGACACTGCCTCGGCGTCAGGCTCGCCGCCGGTCTCGATGCCGGTTCTCCCGCCCGCTCGATCGCCTCTCCGCGATGCGTCCACGTCCAGGAGCGCCGTCCTGATCTGTCCTGCCCTGCTGTCCGCTGCCCGCGTCCGTCCCGTCCGCCGCCGTGTCCCCGCCACTCTTGCGCTCGCGGCGGCCGGCGCCCTGTTGATCGCCGCCACGCACGCCGACGACGCCCGACCGGCGTCGGCGCCGGCCGCGCCCGACCTACCGGCCGCCGTGAAGGCGGCATCGACGACGATCGCGCCGGCCGGTGAGCCAACCGCGGATGCGGCACCGGTGCGCTTCGCCGAGGTCGATGGTGCCGAACTCGTCCTGCCCGCTGCCCAGGTCGTCGCCCACGGCTTCCACGAGCCCGGAGGCGATGGACCGGAGCCGCTCACGCCCGTCGGGACGTTGCGGACAGCGGGGGCCACCGGCTTCGACGAGGCCGACGCCGTTGCCGACCCGTCCGGACCGGGCTACCTCGTGTTGCCGACGCGGAACCGGGGAACGAGTCCGACGGGTGCCGTCGACATCGTGGTCGAAGTCGGCGAGGACGTGCTCGCCCCCGTCGACGGGATCGTGACCACGGTGGCCGACTACACGCTGTACGGCACCCACGCGGACACCCTGGTGCACATCCGGCCCGACGCGGCGCCACACCTCGAGGTCAAGGTGCTCCACGTCGCGGGCGTCTCGGTGCGCGAGGGCGACCCCGTCGTCGCCGGGGAGACGGTCATCGCCGACACCGCCCGTCGGGTGCCGGTCCGCAACCAGATCGACCGGTTCGTCGATCGTCGGCTGCCACACGTGCACCTCGAGGTGCTGTCCGCGGCCGCGGCGGGCTGAATCGGCGCGTGTGGCGGGTGTCCGGACCCTGCGCGTGCGCGCGGTAACGTTCCCGCGCCCCCGGACGGGCGCCCCGAACGAGGACCGATCCCTGGCCCGCGCGCAGCCGATGTTCCGCCGCCGACGGTCGCACACGCCCCTGGTGCTCGTTGCCGTGATCGCGGCGATCGCGGGTCTGAGCGTGGCGGCGGCGCGCGCCGCCGCCACGGCTGACGCCGGGGTGGCTCCCGCCGCCGCAGAACCGCAGCCCGGATCGGAGCCGGCCGCGGAGCCGCCGGCCGCGGCCGCGGTGGCCGCCACGGACAGCACCCCGCTGTTCGCCCACGTCAGCGGCGTGTACCTGCGCCTGCCCGCCGACGACGTGGTCGTCCTGGGGTTCCACGAGGCGGCCACGCGCGAGCCACTGGCGCTCTCGCCGTTGGGCTCGGTCCTCGACCACCAGAACACCACCAAGTTCGATCCGCCCCCGGCCGACGACGCCGGCACCCCGTACGTGGTGCTGTCCTCCCGCGGGCGCCCCATGCCGGCGACCTCGGCCGCGGACCTCGTCATGCCCGAGGGTGTCGCCGTCCGAGCACCCGTCGACGGTGAGGTGACCGACGTGCGCGAGTACTACCTGTACGGCAAGCACCTCGACCAGCGGATCGAGATCGCTCCCGCAGCCAACCCCGACCTGCGGGTGGTGATGATCCACGTCGACGGTGTCGCCGTGGACGTCGGCGACACGCTCGTCGCCGGCGAGACGGTGGTCGCGGCACAGGCGCGCCGGTTCGGTTTCTCGAGCCACATCGACCGCTACACCGAGCCGGATCGTCACGGACACGTCCACCTCGAGGTCAAGCCGGTGACGGCGGACGAGCCCGAGGACGTGTCCGCGGCGTCACCCGGCCGGGGCTGACGGCCGGTCGGTCCCGGGTCGTTGGCTGCGTGGCGTCCGGCCCGCTACCGTCGTCCGGGCCGCTCCATCGCGGCCACCGAGCCCTCCCGCGCCGTGGCCACGCCATGCGAACGCGGGGCTCGGTCAGGCCGAGCCAGGAGGCCCCCGGGGTGGTCAAGTACATCTTCGTGACCGGCGGCGTCGCCTCCGCACTCGGCAAGGGCATCACGGCCGCTTCGCTCGGGCGGCTGCTGAAGGCCCGTGGTCTGCGCGTGACGATGCAGAAACTCGACCCCTACATCAACGTCGACCCCGGCACGATGAACCCGTTCGAGCACGGCGAGGTGTTCGTCACCGACGACGGTGGCGAGACCGACCTCGACCTCGGCCACTACGAACGCTTCATCGACGAGAACCTGCACCGCGGGTCGTCGGTGTCATCCGGTCAGATCTGGCTGTCGGTGATCAACAAGGAGCGCCGCGGCGACTATCTCGGCAAGACCGTCCAGGTGATCCCGCACATCACCGACGAGATCAAGTCGCGCATCCGCGAGGTCGCCGGTGCCGGTGGTGACGTGGTCGACGTCGTGATCACCGAGGTCGGCGGCACCGTGGGCGACATCGAGGGCCTGCCGTTCCTCGAGGCGATCCGCCAGCTCCGCTACGACGTCGGTCGCGACAACATCTGCTATGTCCACTGCGCCCTCGTGCCCTACATCAAGGCGTCGAACGAACTCAAGACCAAGCCGGCCCAGCACTCGGTCCGCGAACTGCGTGCCGTCGGTATCCAGCCCGACGTGCTGGTGCTGCGCAGCGACCGCGACCTCGAGGAGGGGCTGCGGCGCAAGGTCGCACTGCAGTGCGACGTCGAGATCGACGCCGTGATCGCCTCGGTCGACCGCACCTCGCTGTACGAGGTGCCTCTCGGCATGCGCGAAGAGGGGCTCGACACCGTCGTCGCCAAGCGCCTCGGCCTGCCAGACGTCGTGCCGGACCTCGCCGAATGGGAGGCCCTCGTCCATCGGGTGCAGTCCGCCAGGGACCGGGTCCGCATCGCCATCGTGGGCAAGTACGTGGAACTGCCCGATGCATACCTGTCGGTCGTCGAGGGCCTGCGTCACGGCGGCATCGCGCACGGGACCGAGGTCGAGCTCAAGTGGATCGCCAGCGACGACCTCGCGCTCGCCGACCCGCACGCGGCCGCCGAGATCGTGGCACGCGCACTTGCCGATGTCGACGGGGTACTCGTTCCCGGTGGGTTCGGGGTGCGGGGCGTCGAGGGCAAGATCGCTGCGATCCGCCATGCCCGCGAACACGGCATACCGTTCCTCGGTCTCTGCCTCGGCCTGCAGTCCGCGGTGATCGAGTTCGCCCGCAACGTCGTCGGACTGCCGTTCGCGAACTCGTCGGAGTTCGAACCGAACACACCGGATGCGGTCATCGACCTGATGCACGACCAGAGGGACGTGACCGACAAGGGCGGGACGATGCGCCTGGGCTCGTACCCGGCCAAGTTGCTGGCCGGGACCCGGACCCGGGCGGCGTACGGCGACGAACCGGTGATCTACGAACGCCACCGGCACCGGTTCGAGGTCAACAACCGCTACCGCCAGCGACTCGAGGAAGCCGGCCTGGTCTTCTCGGGTGTCTCGCCAGACGACCGCCTGGTCGAGTTCATCGAACTGCCCGACCACCCGTGGTTCGTCGCAACCCAGGCCCACCCCGAGCTCAAGTCACGCCCCAACCGGCCACACCCGCTCTTCGATGGCTTCGTCGCGGCGGCGTTGCAGCGGCGGCGCGAGACGTCGGGGCGGCTGCCGGTCGAACTCGAGGACGTGGCCGTCGGTACGCAGGCCGACCAACTCGACGAGCCGACGGCGGGTGAACTCGCCGAGGCCGTGGAGTTCGACCGCGTCGGCAGGCCCTCGGGCGCCGGCCGGGACTGACCGCTTCCGGCGTCCCGACACGAGGAGCGATGGTGGCAGGCTGGTTCGAGACGACCGCGAGCCGAACGGTCTACGAAGGACGGGGGAGGGTGCGCATCGACACGGTGCGCATGCCCGGCGGTGACGAAGCCGAGCGCGAGATCGTCGAGATGCCCGACGCGGTCGCGATCGTGCCGGTCACCGAGGACCGCGAGGTGTTCCTGCTCAAGCAGTACCGCCAGGCGGTCGGCACCTACGTGCTGGAGATCCCGGCCGGGATCATCGACGCCGAGGACGACTCGCCCGCCGCGGCCGGCCGGCGCGAACTCCGCGAGGAGATCGGACACGACGGTGAACTCGAACCCTTGACCGTCTTCCTCAACTCGGCCGGCTGGAGCACCGAACGGACCCACGTGTTCCTGGCGCGCTCGCCGCAGCCGGGCGACATCCCCGATGACTTCGTGGTCGAGCACGAAGAGGCCGACATGGAGATCGTGCGTCTGCCGATGGCCGAGGCCGTGGCACTGGTCGGCTCCGGCGAGATCAGCGACAGCAAGACCGTGATCGGCCTGCTGCTCGCCGACCGCGCGCTCGCCGACTGACCGCCAGTCGACCGGCCTCCTGAGTCCGGTCACCCGCCCTCACTACGCTGACTCGAAACGAGCCGAGCGAACAGGGGCGGGGTGCGGACGGACGGAGCGGCCGATACCGGCGCGCGGAGTCACATGGCTGCGCTCACCTCGAGATATATCGACCACCTGCGGGCCGAGCGCGGGCTCGCCAGCAACACCGTCGAGGCCTACCGGCGGGACCTGTCGCGGTACCGCGACTACCTGCACGGGGTCGGTATCGCCGATCCGCGCGAGGTCGAAGCCGATGATCTCGAGGCATACGTCGGCTGGCTGCGCTCGGCGGGGGATCGGGGCGATCATCCCTACGCCGAGTCGACGGTGGCCCGGATGGTCGTCGCCGTCCGTGGCTTCCACCGGTTCCTGGCACGCGAAGGACTCGCCGACGAGGACGTCGCAGCCGATGTCGCGACACCGCGAGCCGCCCGAACCCTGCCGAAGGCGCTCTCGATCGAGGATGTCGAACTGTTGCTCGGCGCCCCGGTCGGCGATGGGCCACTGGTCCGTCGTGACCGCGCCATCCTCGAACTGCTCTACGGGGCGGGCCTGCGCATCAGCGAGTTGACCGGACTCGACGTCGACGACGTCGATCGGGTGGATCGACTCGTCCGCGTCCGGGGCAAGGGGGACAAGGAGCGGATCGTGCCCTACGGGGAACTGGCTGCCGATGCCATCGATGCCTGGCTCGTCCAGGGGCGACCGGCCATCGCCGGGCGCGTGCCCGCCCTGTTCCTCAACTCGCGTGGCGGACGGCTGACCCGCCAGGGTGCCTGGAAGCTGATCCGCAGCCATGCCGAGAAGGTGCGCCTGGGCTCGAAGGTGTCACCTCACACCCTGCGCCACTCGTTCGCGACCCATCTGCTCGACGGGGGAGCCGACGTCCGCGTCGTCCAGGAACTCCTCGGTCACGCGAGCGTCACCACGACGCAGATCTACACCCTGGTCAGTCGGGCGGCGCTTCGCCAGGTCTATGAGCGCGCACACCCCCGCGCACAATTGTGACGATCTAGCGATCTAGAGATATATCGACAGTCGGTTCATCGATATATCGATGAACCGACACAACGGATCGCTCGAGCCGCGCTCCCGACGCCGTCGCCCAGCGCGGTTGCGCCGTGCAGACCCTGGCCACGCTGGGGGCCACCCAGAGACTGCCGGCGGACTCGCGTCGTGGCCGGGCGCACAACCGCGGTGGCCCCCGGACACGGCGGGCGATTGTCGCGGGCACGCCCCGGGGAAGGGTTGCGTGGGCCCCGCGCCGCGCTCCCTCCCCGCCGGGAGAGGTCACCGACCTGGCCTGTCGAGCGTCGGGTGCCGGGGGTGAGGTGTCGTGGGAGCGAGGACGGCCGATGGGGTGGCAACAGCTGTCGGCGTGCCATCCGAGCTGGGCTACGCACCGACTAGGGGGGCAAGATTCCCTAAGAGTTGCCTAATTGATGGATGAAGTAGGGGGGCGTGTCGATTTGGTCGTCGGAGGTAGCGCTCGAACTGGCAGACAATGGCAGCGCTGGCCGTGCCCACGGCCATCTCCGGTGCGCCACCCGACGTCCGGCTCCTGCGGATGGGCGCGGCGTGCACCGTGATCGCCGTTGCCGTCTCCGAGCCGCGACACGTCGGGGGACGGTGCACGACGCGGCCGAGCAGGCGGCCGGCGGACGCCCCCTGCGTGCGCAACCGCCTCCGCATCCTCGACGACTCGATCGCCTCGGGGGGCCTCCCGGCCGGCGGCATCGGTGCGGCGACGCGTGTGCGGTCGCCGGCATCCTTCCTCGCGTGGCGTACGGGGAACCCGGCCAGGCGTCGCACGACGGATGCGGCCACGCGCGCGAGGCCGCATCCTGTCATGGCGCCGCGTGACCAGCGGCGCCATGAAGCGACACCGCCGCGGGGGCCCGAGGCCCGTCGATCCTTTCCTGGCCCGGAGCGGTCGACGCACCGGGACGAGGCCACAGGCCCGGCGGTCCGCGGCTGCACCGGCGGCGCACCGGGAAGATGGGAGCTCGGCGCCTGGGCTGCGCGACGGCGTGCGGTTCGGCCGCGTCTCGAGCACCCTTTGGGTCGCTGCCGTAGCGGTGGAACCGAGTCGGTTGATCGATGTGTCGACAAGTCACCTCCGGATTGTCGCGACTGGCCGACCGGGCTAGGGTCCCACGATCCGCCTCATTCTGGGTCGCCGTAGCGCCAAGTCGGGATGGGGACATGTCGATAAAGCGCCGCAAGCGGCGGGCGTGGAGGGAGTCACCCGTGTCCCGTGAGGTCGTGCCGGACGAGCTGGGCGCCGAGAGCGCAGCCAACCTTCGTGACTCCCGTGACCGGCTGCGCCCGGGGGGTGGACCCGAGAAGCGACGTCCCGCCCGTGTCATCGCCATGGCCAACCAGAAGGGCGGCGTCGGCAAGACGACGACGACGATCAACCTCGGTGCCGCGATGGCGGAGTTGGGGGAGCGCGTCCTGCTGGTCGACATGGACCCGCAGGGGTCGCTCGGCGTCGGTCTGGGGATCGAGCCCCACTCGCGGGAGGCGACCGTCTACAACCTGCTGATGCAGGACGGGACCACGCTCGACGACGCGCTCGTCGAGACCGGCACCGAGGGCCTGCACCTGCTGCCGGCGAACATCGACCTGGCCGCCGCCGAACTGCTGCTGGTGCAGGAGGTCGCACGGGAGCAGGCGCTCGAGCGCGTGGTCGATCGCTTGCGCTACCGCTACGACCACATCCTGATCGACTGCCCGCCGTCGCTGGGGTTGCTCACCATCAACGGCCTCACCGCCGCGGACGCGGTCGTGGTGCCGCTCGAGTGCGAGTACTTCGCGCTGCGGGGGATGTCGCTGCTCATGCAGACGCTCGAGCGAGTGCGTGATCGGCTCAACCCTCAACTGAAGCTCGAGGGCATCGTCGCGACGATGTACGACCCGCGGACCCTGCATACCAGGGAAGTTCTGGAACGGGTCCGGGATGCCTTCGGCGACGTGGTCTTCACCACGACCATCAACAAGACGATCCGGTTCGCCGAGTCCCCGGTCGCCGGCGAACCCATCCTCAGCTATGCGGGTCGGTCACGGGGCGCCACGGCGTACCGCGAGCTCGCCAAGGAGGTCCTGCAGCGTGAACCGACGAGCTAGCCTGCCCGGCGCCGACGAGTTGTTCCGGTCAACGGCGGGCCGCGACGAACGACCGAAGCGCGACGAGCGGCCCCGCCCGGCACGCGCCGTCAGCGCTGCCGAGGAGACGCCCGAGGCGTCCGGTCGTGTGCGCCACGATCAGAAGATCACGGTGTACCTGACGGCCCAGGAACTGCTCGATCTCGAGCAGGCCCGCCTGCGGCTGCGTGCCGAGTTCGACATCGCCGTGGACCGTGGACGCATCGTGCGCGAGGCCGTGTCCGAGCTGCTGCAGGACCTGCACGATCGGGGCCCGGACGCCACGATCGTGCGCCGGCTGAGCTGACCCCTGGTCGTACCCGTCGACATCGACATGTCGACGTCTACTCATCGGTAAAGAGCTATGTCGACTCTAGAGATCCCGGTCCTGATCGCCCGCAAACGTGACGGGGAGGCCATCGCCGCGGCCGACCTGCTCGCCTTCGTGGCCGCCTATCTGGCCGGAGACGTCGACGACGCCCAGATGGCGGCGTTCCTCATGGCCGGCGTGATCCGCGGCTTCTCCCACGACGAGGCGGTGACGCTCACGCAGGCGCTTCTGGACTCGGGGGAACGCATCGACCTCACCGGGCTGCGTGGGCCGACCGTGGACAAGCACTCCACGGGGGGCGTCGGCGACACGACCACGTTGATCGTGGGGCCACTGCTCGCGGCCGCCGGTTGCCAGGTCGCCAAGCTGTCCGGCCGGGGGCTCGGCCACACGGGCGGCACGCTCGACCAGCTCGAGGCCATCCCCGGGTTCCGCGTGGATCTCAGCCCGGAACAGTTGCACGACCAGGTCGAGCGCATCGGGCTCGCGGTCGCTGCGGCGACCCAGGACCTCGTGCCAGCCGACAAGCGGCTGTATGCGCTGCGTGACGTCACCGCAACGGTGGCGAGCCCCGCGTTGATCGCCTCGAGCGTGATGTCGAAGAAGCTCGCCGGCGGCGCACAGCACGTGCTGCTCGACGTCAAGGCCGGCGACGGGGCGTTCATGTCGACGGTCGAGGCCGCCGTCGACCTCGCGACGCTGTGTGTCGAGATCGGTACCGCCCACGGCCGCCGGACCGGGGCGCTGGTGACCGACATGTCGCAGCCACTGGGCGATGCGATCGGCAACGCGCTCGAGGTCGGCGCGGCGATCGAGGTCCTGCGCGGCGAGCGGGCCGGGCGACTGCGCGAGCTGTCGGTCGCCCTCGCGGCCGGCATGCTCGAGCTGACCGGCCGTGAACCCGGCAGTGCCCGGGCCGAGATCGAACGGCTGCTGCACGACGGCACCGCGCTGGAAACATTCAGGGAGTTCGTCACCGCCCAGGGAGGTGACCCGGCGGTCGCCGATCATCCCTGGGAGGTCCTGCCAGCCGCACCGTTCGTTGAGGAGTGGCGCCCGGGCGCGGGAATCGTCCAGGGCTTCGCCTGTCGCCGACTCGGCGAACTTGCGGCCCTCCTCGGGGCCGGGCGGCAGCGCCAGGGCGATGTCCTCGACCTCGCAGTGGGCCTCGAGGTGCTCCCGCGTACGGGCGACCACGTCGGGGCAGGGGCGGCCGTCGTCCGCGTGCATGCGCGCACGCCGGAGGCCGCCGAGCAGGTGCTGGGTCAACTCGAGGACGCGGTCCACATCGGGTCGGATCCGGTCGACCCCGTCCCGCTGGTGCATCGCCGTGTGGGCTTCGCGGGTTCGTGACCTGGGAAAACGCGCTCAGATCGCGCAGGACGCCCGCTGGACGCCTCACCTAGGCACGAGCAAGGGCCGGCCCGGTCGCCGACGGCCCATCGTGGTCTCGTCGGGTGCTGCGGGCTGTCAGGAGACCCGGATGGCCAGCCCGCGCCGATAGGCCTCGGCCACCGCCTGCGCCCCGGTCTCGACCCCGAGCTTGTTGTAGACGGCGGTCAGGTGGTTCTTGACCGTCTTGATCGACAGCTCGAGGCTCGAAGCGATCTCGCCCGGCCGGTGCCCCTGGGCCAGCAGCCCGAGGATCTCGCGCTCCCGACCGGTCAGACTGGGGGGCGAGGTGTCGGTGTCGGTGGCCAGGACGAGTTGGCGATCGGCCAGCGCGGCGCTGAGAAAGCGCTCGCCGGCGCCGATCCGTCGCACCCCTTCCAGCAACTCCGAGACGGGCGCGGACTTGGACACGAAGCCATCGGCATCGAGCGCCAGCGCATGCCGCAGGCTCGCGTCGTCGTCGTGCATCGACAGGAACAGGATGCGCACGTCCGGCGCCGCGCGGCGTACCTGCTCGGCGGTCGCGAAGCCGTCCACACCGGGCATGGCGATGTCGAGCATGAGCAGGTCCGGTTGGTGCTCGCGTACCGCGGCGAGCGCCCCGGGCCCGTCCGCGGCCTCGGCGACGACCTCGACGTCGTCGGCCTGGGCGAGCGCGCGGACCACGCTCTGCCGGACGAGCGTGTGATCGTCGGCGACCACGACCTTGAGGGGGCTCAACGTGACCTCCCGAGAACGGCGTCGTTCGAAGCGGATGCGGTGGGGCAGCGGAGGTGGACCACGGTCCCGCCCCCGCGCCGCTCGCGGACGTCGAGCGACCCGCCGAGCAGGGTTGCACGCTCGCGCATCGAGCGCATCCCCACACCACCGCCGGCGGTCGGCGACGGCCCCCGCAGACCGATCCCGTCGTCTTCGACCGTGAGCTCGAGGGCGGCCGTGTCGCGCTCGAGCGTGACGGTGATCCGTTCGGCCCGGGCATGCCGCAGCGCGTTGGAGAGGGCCTCCTGCGCGACCCGCAGGACCTGCTCGGCGCGGGCGGGATCCACGGCCGCGCGGCCGTAGGAC
>DATHUR010000194.1:0-28827 GCA_035462025.1 Egicoccus sp.
ATGGGCCCGCCGATCTTCGTTCCGGCCGACGTCCCGTTCGACCCGGCCGCCGCCGCGTCGGCCGGCGACGGCGACGACCTGGTGCACACCGTGACGGTCGGGGACCACCACCTCGATGTCGCCGTGGTGTCGATGGGCAACCCGCACGCGATCACCCGCGTCGACGACGTCGGGACCGCGCCGGTGACCACGTTGGGCCCCGAGGTCGAGACCCACGCCGCCTTCCCGGCCAAGACCAACGTCGAGTTCGCCCAGGTCGTCGACCGCGGCCGCGTGCGCCTGCGCGTGTGGGAACGCGGCGTCGGCGAAACCGCCGCGTGCGGCACCGGCGCATGCGCGACGGTCGTCGCCCTGCACCGCGCCGGCGACGTCGACGACGAGGTGGCGGTCGAGCTACCCGGCGGCACCCTGACGGTGCGCTGGCGGCCCGGCGAATCGGTGATCATGACCGGACCGGCCGTCGAGGTCGGCCACGGCACCCTGGACGAGGCCTGGCTGCGCGCTGCGCAGTCCGGCCAGATGGAGACCTCACCCTGAGTTCCGACGACACCTTCCCGGCCGACAACGACTTCGACGACCTCGGTGACGACGTCGTGGACGGGTTCGGCATCGACGACGAACCCTCCGCCGACGACCTGCGCCTGTCCGACGGCACCTACCTCAGCGACGAGCAACTCTCGCGCGCCGAGGAACGCCGCCGCCGACGCGACGTCATCGAGGAGGGCGCCCCTCGCGAGGGCGTCGACATCATCCGGCGGGTCGAGGCGGCCGTGATCGTGGGCGTGCAGTTGCCCGGCCGCACCTCGGCCGACATCGACGCGTCCCTCGACGAACTCGAGGCGCTGCTCGACACCGCCGGTGCCGAGGTCGTCGAACGGGTCGTGCAGCGGCTCGACACCCCGCAGTCGGGCACCTACATCGGGGCCGGCAAGGTGGCCGAGTTGCGCGAACTGGTCGCCGTGCTCGGCGCGGACGCGGTCGTGTTCGACGACGAGCTCACCCCGGCCCAACAGCGCACGCTGGAGGAGAAGATCAAGCAGAAGGTGCTCGACCGCACCATCGTCATCCTCGACATCTTCGCCCAGCACGCCACCTCCCGCGAGGGCAAGGCCCAGGTCGAGTTGGCGCAGCTGTCGTACCTGCTGCCGCGTCTGCGCGGGTGGGGCACCGCCCTGTCGCGGCAGGCCGGTGGTCGGACCGCCGGCGGTGCCGGCATCGGTGGCCGTGGCCCGGGTGAGACCCAGCTCGAGGTCGACCGCCGCCGCATCATGCGCCGGATGTCGAAGCTGCGTCGCGACCTCAAGGACTACACCCGCATCCGCGAGACCAAGTCGGCCGAACGTGACCGCAACCGGGTCCAGGTCGCCGCCCTGGTCGGCTACACCAACGCCGGCAAGTCGTCGCTGCTCAACGCGCTGACCGGCGCGGACGTGCTGGTCGAGAACCGCCTGTTCGCGACGCTCGACGCGACGGTTCGGCGGTTGCCGCTCGAGGACGGCCGGGACGTGGTCATGACCGACACGGTCGGGTTCGTCCGCAAGCTGCCGCACGGTCTGGTCGAGGCGTTCAAGTCGACCCTCGAGGAGTCGGCCAGCGCCGACCTGCTGGTCCACGTCGTGGACGCGTCGCACCCCGAGGCCGAGGCGCACATCGTCGCGGTGCACGAGGTGCTCGAGGAGATCGGCGCCGACGCGGTCCCCGAGCAGATCGTGCTCAACAAGATCGATCGCGCCGACCCCGCCACCGTCGAGGCCCTGGCGCGACGAATCCAGGTCGAACTGTCCGCCGACCCGGTGCTGGTGTCGGCGCACACCGGCGCGGGTCTCGAGGAGTTGGTCGAACGCATCCGTGTCCGGATCCCCGGCCACCGCATCCGCGTGACCGCCCACATCCCCTATGCCCGCCAGGACCTCGTGGCGCTCGCGCACCGCAGCGGACAGGTCGTCAAGGAGGCCCACGGGGACCAGGGCACCGAGTTGGTCGCGGACCTCGACGTCGGCGTGGCCCGCAAGCTGCGCCCCTACCTCGACGTCGACCCGTTCGCCGACGAGGTCGAGGACTGGGAACGGGGGACGGGCACCTGACCGCAACGCCGTTCGACGCCAGCGACGCGGCGGGCATCACCGCCCGCCTGCATGCGCTCGCGCTGGCCGGCCGTCGCCTGGGCCGCAGCACCTCCGAGGACGAGGTCTACGACCTCGCCGTCGAGGCCGCCATCGAGGTGCTGGCCGCCGACGCCGCGACCCTGTCGCAGTTCGACCGTGCCCAGGGCATTGCCCAGGTGCTCCGCAACCACGGGCGACTGGCACCGTGGGAGCAGGAGCGTCCCGTCGGCGAGGCCTACCTGCTGGGCGAGTACCCACATCTGGGCACGCTGCTGCTCGAGGGCCACGCCTGGTCGGGGCCGGCCGACGACCCACGCCTGCAGCCGGACGAGCGTGACCTGCTCGCCTCGCTCGGCAAGGAAACCGTCGCGATGGTGCCCGTCTACGCGGGCGGCGCCGTCTGGGGCGGCCTGCACGTGCTGCGCGAGGACGGCGGCACGCCGTTCGTCGACGTCGAGGTCGAGGTGCTGCACACGCTCGCCGCCCTGGTCGGTGCGGCGCTGCGCCACCTGCAGGACCGGGCCGTGCTGCGCGACATGGCCTACCTGGACCGCCTCACGGGGCTGGGCAACCGCCGCGCCGTCGACGAGCGCCTCGAGTCGGTCTTCGCCGACGTGCGGCTGGCCACGCCGGTCACGGTCCTGCTGGGCGACGTCAACGGGCTCAAGGAGGTCAACGACGAACGCGGCCACTCCGAGGGCGACCGCCTGCTGCGCGAGACCGCCGAGATCCTCACCCGCGAGGTCGCCCGCCACCCGGGCGGGCTGGCGGCGCGGATCGGCGGCGACGAATTCTGTCTCGTGCTCGAAGGGGTCACCGAGGACGAGGTGCAACAGATCGCGGGACGGGTGATGACCGCGACCGCGGCGTTGCCGGCCGGGGGCGGGCTGTCGTGCGGCTACGCGATCGCCGACCGGCGGCCCGGCGGTGCGCCGACGCCGGGTGCCGCGGCACGCGCGATGCTGCGTCTGGCCGATGCGATGCAGTACCGCGAGAAGCGCCGTGCCCGTGCCATCCGGGCCGGCGTGCCGCTGACCCCTGCCGTCGGGATCCCGCGGCAGGAACCGCGCAACGCCGAGCGCGAGGTCGGCCGCAAGCTGGCCGCCGCGGTGTTGGAGGCCGTCCGGGCCGCGCCCGACGACGTCGAGAACCGACTGGCGGCGCTCGCGTCCAGCGCCGCCGCGACTCTGGGCGCCGCGTCATGGTGGGTGTCGGCCAGCGACGGGGTCGCGCTCGAGATCCGGCGGGGCGGCTACCTGCGCCAGTCCGACAGCGGGCCGGGCAACCGTCCGACCGAGATGGGCGACCGCTACCTACTCGCCGACTATCCGGCGTCGGCCGCCGTGCTCGCCGGCGGCGCGCTGTTCGCCACCCTCGAGGACGGCGAGTTGACCGAGCGGGAGTTCCTCGCCGCCAACGGCTACACCGCGCTGCTCGGGACCGGCGTCACCCGCGACGGGGTCGGCTGGCTGGTCGAGGTCTGCGCCGACGCACTGACCGAGCCGCTGGCCCCGCACGAGGGACTGCTGCTCGCGCTGACGCTGCTCGCAGCCGGTGTCAGCGGACCGAGCGCATCACCGTGACGACCTTGCCCATGATCCGCGCGTCCTGCTGCTCGTTGACCGGGATCGGTTCGTAGGCCTCGTTTGCGGGGTCGAGGAAGACCTCGCCGGCGCGGGTGCGGCGGAAGAACTTCACCGTCGCCTCGCCGTCGATCAGCGCCGCACACATCTCGCCCTGTTCGACGCTGGGCTGCTCGCGCACGACCACGAGGTCACCGTCGAGCACGCCGGCCTCGATCATCGACTCGCCGCGCACGCGCAGCATGAACAGCTGGCCCTCGCCGACCAGGTCCTTGGGCAGCGCGTAGACGGCGTCGACGCGCTCCTCGGCCAGGATCGGGCCACCGGCGGCGATCTCGCCGACCAGGGGGATGTTGCGCGACGAGGACGGGCGCAGTTCGAGGCCCATCTCGGGGTCGCGGCCCATCTCCAGCGCGCGTGGCTTGGTCGGGTCGCGGCGCAGGTAGCCCTTCGACTCGAGCGTCTCGAGCTGGGCGTGGACCGACGAGGTCGACTTCAGCCCGACCGCGTCACCGATCTCGCGCACCGACGGCGGGTAGCCGTGGGCGTCGACGTGGGCGTGGATGACCTCGAGGATGGCGCGCTGGCGCGCGGTGAGGTCGTCGACGTCACGCATCTGCTCGGGGTTGGCGGCTTCCACGGCAGGCACTCCCGGTCTGCGGACCAGCCGAACGGGCGTTCGGACGGACGTGACCGTAACACCGATCCTGGCCCGATGCGAACATCCGTTCGAGAAACCGCTTGACGACCGAACACGCGTTCGCTTCACTCGGACCAGAACACCCGTTCGATCGGACCGGAGCTTCCCCGACGCAGGGGTCGTGTCACACCCCCTGCGTAGCGTCCGGACCGACCACGGTGAACCACCAAGGAGCCCACGATGAGCACGATCGCGTTGCCGGCCGCCACCGCCCGCACCCGCACGGCCGGCACCCGCCGACCGTCGGCGGCGGTGATCTGGCGTCGCCGTGCCGTCGCGATCCTCGGACTGATCGTGGTCGCCTTCCTGCTCACCGTGGCGATCGGCCGCGTCGGGGCCGAGGCTGAACTCGAGGACAAGGTCGCCGGTCACGTCGTCGTGCAGCCGGGCCAGAGCCTGTGGGAGGTCGCCGTCGCGACCGCTCCCGAGGGCATGGACGCCCGCCGCCACCTCGACGAGGTGGTCAAGCTCAACGGCTTCACCTCGTCGCAGGTCGATGCCTGGACCGTGGTCCTGTTGCCGGCGCGCTGACCGCCACGCCGACCAGGACGACCGAGACGGCCCGCGGATCTCCCCCGCGGGCCGTTCCACGTCTCCCCGACGCGCCGAGTGGCCCGGACTCCCAGCAGGCCCGGTGCCGGCCCATCCGTGGGTCAGTGTGACGGGTCGGACCGGCCGGCGGTTGCGATTGCGTGCATCCTGGCGCGCACTGACCCGGGTCGGGATGCACGCATCGGCGTTGCGTCGGTCGCTGGACCGGTTCAGGGACGCGGATGTGCAGGAAGCAAGGGGAGCAGCGCTCAGGCGGTGTTGGCCTTGGGCGGGGCTTCCTTGCGCAGCGTGAGCAGGGCTTCCTCGAAGTCCTCGGGGCCCTGGAAGTCTTTGTAGACCGACGCGAACCGCACGTAGGAGACGTCGTCGAGGTCGTGCAGTTGGGCGAGGACCTTCAGGCCCACCTGCTCGGAGGTGACCTCGCGGGTGCCACCGGCGCGCAGCGACTGCTCGACGCGCGCGGCGGCCCGTTCGAGTTCCTCCTGCGAGACCCGCCCTTTGGCCGCGCCGGCCATGCCGTCGAGCACCTTCTGGCGCGAGAACGGCATGCGCACCCCGGAGCGTTTGAGGACCCACAGGTCGGGCAGCTCGACCCGCTCGAACGTGGTGAAGCGCGTGCCACAGGCGCGACACTCGCGACGGCGGCGGATCGAGGCGCCATCGGGGGTCGGGCGCGAGTCGACGACCTTGTCGTCGTCGATCCCGCATTCGGGGCAGCGCACGGCGGCTTCCTGCTCGGCTGACGCGACGGTACGGCCTTCGGGCCACTGGACCGAGCACCCTCGTCGCGCCATGCGCCCGCGCGTGTGCCGGCAGCGGTGAACGCCGTCGCTCGCGAAACCGCTTCGGCTGCCGCTGCCGACCGGTAGGCTGCGCGGGGGTCGGCGGGGGTGCGATCATGGCGGGGGACGTCGGTGTCGGGTTGGGGCACGACACGCGCCCTGCGCATCCCGACGCGCGGCTCGAGAGCATCGTCGCCGTGTCCGTGGCGGTCGTCGACACGGTGCCGGCCTTCCGCCACGGCCTCGAGGCAGCCCTGGGCGAGGCCGGGTTCGCCGTGGCACGGCCCACGGACATCGACGCCTGGGCGGACTCGAGCCGTGCGGTCGTCGTCGTCCTGCGCACCGCCGCCGACCGACAGATCGTCCGGCGCCTGACCAGGGCGGCCCCCGAGTTGGTGTGCAGCGTCGTGGTCCAGGACGAGACGCCCGCCGCGTTCGCCGATGCGATCCGACTCGGGGCGTCCGCATGCGTGAGCTGGACCTCCGACGTCGAGGACATCATCGACAGCCTGGCCAACGCGCTGCGCGGTCGCAGCCTGTTGACCGTCGAGACGCTGCGCTGGATGGCGGCGCGGCTACCCGAGTCCACCCAGGCGGACCTCCTTCCGCCGGAGGACGTCGGCCGTCTGCGGGCACTGGCCTCCGGCGACACGATCGGTGCCATCGCCGAGCGGGCCGGCTACTCCGAGCGCACCATGTACCGGTTGCTGCAGGACCTCTACGGCCGGCTGCGCGTCAACAATCGGCGTGAAGCGATCGCACTCGCCTACGAGTGGGGCGTGTTGCCCTGACCCCGGTGGCCTACCCGGAGGATTCGATCCGACCGATCCGGACCGTCTCGACCGCATCGGTCGGGCAGCCGGGGCCCTCGCCGACCGGCCGGTACCCGCCAGCGGCGACGAGCCGCTGGCCCTCCTCGGCCACGACGCGCCCCCGGCCGTCGAGGACCGCCACGGGGTCGTCGATCCGCAACCGGAACCCCTCCGGCCACAGCGCCTGGTAGGCGAGGCCTCCCTCCTCGAGCCAGACGCAGGGCGCGTCCGCCTGCACGTCGATGCGGACCACGCCCTCGATCTGCGCGTCGTCCGAGCTGCGGGCGCCGCCGCCGTGGTCGGGCAACGCGATGGTCGTGCCGTTGCCGGACTGGCAGCCGGCGGCCAGGTAGGCGGTCGCGGCCAGGCACAGGCCGACGACGCGGACGCGATGCCGGCCTGCGGTCATGGTGCGGTCAGGATGGTGACGGACAGCGCTGTCTGGACGTTCTTGACGTAGCTCGAGATCGCCCAACTGCAGCCACCGAGCAGGTTGCGTGAGGTGCCCTTGTGCACGCTGTGCGCCCGGTTGTCGGCGAAGTAGGGTCCGCCGCTGTCGCCGCCCTCGGCGCAGTTGTCGGTCAACAGCATGTTGGTCCAGCCCGAGACGTTGTCGAACGTGCCGCTCCAACTGCCGTTCTTCACCTTGCCGCAACTGAGGAAGCTCGTCTTGCCGTAGCGGCACAGCGCGGTTCCCGTCGCGAGGTTGGTGTTCGCGCTCACCGACGTGATGGCGTACTTCTGGTTGCCGGCGCCGTTGATGACCCAGTTGCGGCTCTGCCAACCGGAGTTGATCGACACCGTCTGCGCGTCCACTGAACCACCGTACCGCTCGGCCACGAGCGAGCCGATGGCGGTGCCGTTGTGGTTGAAGTTGGTGTTGCTGCAGTGACCTGCGGAGATCACCCTGCGCGTGCCTGCGGCGTTCTTGGCGATGAACCCGATCGTGCACGATCCGATCACGGCGCCACCCCTGAGCGGGTTGCACTGGGTCGGGACCGCCTGACAGGTCCCGTCCGCCTTCACGGCCGGGATGGCATCGTCGGTCATGGTGGCGATCGGCTCGAACCGCACGCGGCCGTAGCTGCGTGACATGGCCGCCAGGTCCTCGTCGGTCGTGGTCGCCGGCACGTTGACCACCACGAAGTTGCTGGGTTCGTCCACGTAGGTACCGAGCACCGGCGAGGCGAGCCCGCCCGTTTCCGCGTCGCGCTCGATACGACGGCGCAGCGTCTCGAGTTCGTTGCGGCTCGCCTCGACGACGCGCGTCGTCACGGTGTCGGGGAGCGACAACCGGCCGGCCACGCGGCTCGCCGCCGCGTTCGCGGACGCCGATCCGGTCGCCGCGACGACCACCTCGCCGGCGGTCTCCTCATCCATCCACAGGCCGGCGAACCCGGGTGGTGGATCGGCCAACAACTCCGCGTACAAGTCGTTGACCTCACGGTGGTGCACCACGAGTCGGCGTCCGACCGGCGCCGGGAGGCCGTGGAGACCACCGACGGCGGCTGCCTCGGCCGCGTCCACCCGGGCGGCGTCCGGGAGATGCGGGCCGCCCACGAGCAGTGCCGCACTGGCCCTGGGCGCAGCGGGACGTGTCGCCGGTTCCGCCGCCGCCGTGGTCGCGGCGAGGCCGAGGCTCAGTGACAGGATGGCGGCGAGCAGCGCGGACCGGTTCGTGTGGCGCATGGCAGACCCCTTCCACGTGGCCAGGTGTCAGTGCGTGTCCACCCCGGCACAGTTGGCGAGTACGAATTGCCGGGCCGCCTCGAGGTCGCCCCGCTCGGCCTGTCGGACCAGGGAGGTGACGTGGTCGCCGAGTTCGGTCTGGCGGGCCTGACGCGCCTCGGCAGCGAGCCGTCGCACGTCGGCGATCGCGTCGCCACGCGCACGGTCGTGGGGTGCCGCGACGGCCGCCTGCAGACCGCGGCAGGCGTCGCGGAACCGCAGCGTGTCGATGAGCATGCTGGTCGTGACGTCGATGCCGTTGACCTCGGCCTGCTCGAGCAGCATCGCCACTTCCGCGGGGTCGTAGTCGGCCAGCGGGTCGTCGGCGGCCCCCGAGACGAGGGCGAGGCCGCCGACCAGGCCGGCGAGGGCCGCCAACCGCGCGACGCGGGTACGTCGGGTCACCATTGGATCCTCCCCTCGAACGTCGTGGTGCCGCTGCCGGGGAGCGGCCCGTTGGTGTTGGCCGGGTTGGTCCGTCGGGCACTGACCCGGAAGCAGATCTGGTTGCCGGCGTAGGGTTGGTTGACGAAGTTCGCCTCGTTGCTGGTGTGCTCGGGACCCTCGTTGGCGTTGAAGTTGAAGTTCGCGCAGTTGTAGAGCCGGTAGCGGATCTTGGCGTCGCCGGCCCGCACCAGCTTGATGCGGACCTGCTGCGTCGGCACCCGCTGGGTCTCGAAGTACTTGATCTTCCCGCCACTGTCGATGGTGCCGTTGAGGTCCCCCTCCGCCGCGGACGCGGCCGATCCGAACAACGTCGCCATGGCCACCACGGCGACGAGGCCGACGCGCAGCTCCCGACGAGAACCTGGCATGTCGTCTCCTTTGCTGAGACTTCGCTGAAGGCAACAAAGCACGCCGGTGTTCGACAGGTCCACGCCACGCGCTGCCATGTTTCCGCCACGTCATGGCAGTCGTGTCCGGCCCTGCCGCGGCGGTCGCCTGGGGTCGCGGCGGCTAGTGTCCGACCGCATGAGCGACCCGTTGCACCCCGACGACGACACCCCGGTGCCCGTCGGCCCGCCCGTGCTCGGCATCACGATGGCCGCGCAGGCCGAGGTCGTCGACGGCTGGCTGGTGCGCGACATCGAGGTACCCGAGGGACTCGACGGTCCGGACGGGATCCTGCAGGGCGGGTTCGCGGCCGGCGTCACCATCGACGCCGCGCGTGCCGCCGACCGGTTCGGCGCCCCGCTGACGGCGGTCGACGCCCGGCTGCTCGCCCCGACGCCGCTCGGGCGCACGTTGCAGGTCGCGGTCCGACCGACCGACACCACCGCGACCTACGAGGTGCAGACCCGCGACGGCGACCGCGTGCTCGTCGCCGCGACCGTCGAGTTGGCCGGTTACGACCCGTCGTCGCAGGCGTACGACCTGATCGAGTTGGCGTCCGCGCCGATCCCGCAGGGTCGGGCCGAATCGCCCTTCCCGCACTGCTTCGTGTGCGGCAACGAACCCCACCACGAGCACGGCCTGCGGCTGCTGCCGGCCTGGGTCGACGAGGGCCGCATCTCGATCCCGTGGGTCTGCGACGAGGACCTGGGCGACGAGACCGGCATCATCGATCCGCTGGTCATCTCGGCCGTGCTGGACTGCCCGACCGTCTGGTCGGCCTGGCACGAGGTCGAGGCCAACGACTGGCAGGGTGCGCTGCTGGCCCACTACCACCTGCGCATGTTCGGCGACGCGCCGGTGATGGACCCGGTCCGCACCGTCGCCCGCTTCGACGGGCTCGACGGCCGCAAGATCCGCGCCCGCGGCGCCCTGGTCGACGAGGACGGCATCGTCTACGCGATCTCGTCCGCGCTGCACATCGGTGTCGCCGAACTCCCCGCGCCGCCGGCCTGACGTGCGGCGCACGGTCGCCCTTCTGCTGGCGACAGCGACGGCGCTGGCCGGTTGCGGCCTGCCGGAGGGCACGGTCGGACCCAACGACTGGGACCTCCACGCGATCAGCCACGACGGGCGCACCCTGGTCGTGTCGACCTTCTTCGGCGGTGTCGCCAGCGACTGCACGCGGTTCGAACGCTGGGAGATCGGCGAGTCCGACGACGAGGTCGAGGTCCGCGCAATGCTGTGGCGCCGCCGCGGTGCGTCCTCGTGCACCGACGAGGGCGTCACCGAGGAACTGACGCTCCGCCTGGACGCGCCACTCGGCGACCGCAGACTCGCCGGCTGCGGCCACGACGAATGTGACCGGGCCGGCGGCGACGACTGGTTCGCCACCGCGGATGTCGACGCCGACGCGGGCATCGTGGCCGTGCAGAGCGGGAACGAGTTGGTACTGCTGGACCCGGTCTCGGGCGAGATCACCGGCCGCGCCCGCGGGTTCCACAGCGACGTGATGGCCGTGGGCGGCACGGTCCTGGCCGCCGTCGACGAGGGTCGCACGGTCGCGTACGAGGTCCCGGACGCCGGCCCGGCGGCGACACCGGAGCGGCGCTGGACCGTGCGGACCCGGCCGCTCGCCATCACCGACGACCGGCTGATCACCTGTGACGGCGACGCACCGGCACAGCAGGTCTCCGCGCGTGACGTGACGACGGGCGAACGGTTGTGGTCGCTCGATGTCGCCTGTCCGGAACGACCGACGGTGGACGGCGAGCTGCTGGCGGGCACGGCGCGGCTCGAGGATGGCGCGCCGCACCTCGTCGTCATCGACCTCGCCGACGGCGCGGTCGTCACCGATGTCGCCCATCGCATCGGCGACGGTGGCGTGGCGGTGGTCGGAGGCCGACTCGTCTCGCTGAGCGGGGGCGGGAGCACGTCGTGGGACCTCTCCGGTGAGGAGCTCGCCAGAGGCAACGCGACCGGCCACCGGATGCTGGGCGCGGCGAACGGCCTGGCCATCGGTGCCTCACTGACGGAGCCGTGGCTGGTCGTGGTCGACCCCGAGAACGCGAACCTCGTGTGGCGTCGGCACCTCGACGCCGAGGCGGAGCGTGCCGTCAGCATCGACGACGGCGCGGTCTTCGTCGCCGACGTCCGCGACGGCGAGGTGCACCGCCTCGATCTTGCGACGGGCGATCCGCTCTGGACCGCAGACGTCGGCACGACCCGGGCGGCGGGCGTCACGGTCCACGGCGACACCGCGTACGTGGCGACCATCACCTCCCTGCTCGCGCTCGACCTCGGCACGGGCCAGGAGCGATGGGCGACCACCCACCTCGAACCCGACACGCCGACCGAAGCGAGCGACCCCTCATGAGCGAACGACCGTTGCCCTCCGTCGACGATCTGCGCGCGCGGCAGGGCGCGATGCTCGCCGACCTCGAGACGTTGGTGTCGGTCGAGTCGCCGTCGACCGACGTCCCGTCCCTCGTGCGTTGCAGCGAGGTCGTCGCGGCGATGGGCGAGCGATTGCTGGGGACGCAGCCCGAGACGGTCGTCGTCGACGGCTGGCCGCACCTGCGCTGGCGGTTCGGCACGCCCCGCGTGCTGCTGCTCGGCCACTTCGACACCGTGTGGCCGCTCGGCACCGTGGCGCGCTGGCCCTTCGCGCTCGAAGACGGGATCGCGACCGGACCGGGCGTATTCGACATGAAGGCCGGCATCGTGGCGGGCTTCCACGCGATGGCGGCGCTCGGCGGGTCGCCCGACGGCGTGGCGATCCTGCTGACCTCCGACGAGGAGACCGGCTCGCTGCACTCCCAGGCCCTGATCGAGGCGGAGGCCCGCGGACTCGACGCCGTGCTGGTGCTCGAACCCGGCCTCGGCCCCGACCTGAAGGTCGCCCGCAAGGGCGTGTCGATGTACGAGGTGACGGTCCACGGCCGCGCCGCCCACGCCGGACTGGATCCGGAGAAGGGCGTCAACGCCCTGGTCGAACTCGCCCACCAGGTCCTGGCGATCGAGCGGCTCGCCCGCCCCGAGGCCGGCACGACGGTCACGCCCAGCGTCGCGTCCGCCGGCACCGGCACCAACGTCGTGCCCGGCGCCGCCCGCGTCGCCGTCGACGTCCGGGTCGCGACCGCCGACGAACAGCACCGCGTGGACGCGGCGATCCGGTCGCTGCCGACGGTGTTGGCCGGTGCCCGGCTCGAGGTCGAGGGCGGCGTGAACCGGCTGCCGCTCGAGGAGGACCACAGCCGCGTGCTGTACGCCCGTGCGGTCGAGGTCGCGCGGCGGCTCGGCCTGCCCGCGCCCGGGGCGGCCCGGGTCGGCGGCGCCTCGGACGGCAACTTCACCGCCGCCATCGGGGTTCCGACCCTCGACGGGCTGGGCGCGGTCGGTGCCGGCGCCCACGCCGAGGGCGAGCACGTGGAGGTGGCCTCGCTGCCCGAGCGCGCGGCGCTGGTCGCCGGCCTCGTCGCCGACCTGCTCACCTGACGGCCGCCCCGGATTCCGAGCAGTAGCCTGCGCCCTCGTCGACCGGGGGCGAGGGTGACCACGAACGAACCGGCATGGGCGGCGGGCCCACCGCCGCCACCACCGCCACCACCGCCGACGCCGGCCGAACATGGCGCCGCCGTCGCCGTGCGCGGGCTGAGCAAGCGGTTCGGCAACGTGCTGGCCGTCGACCGCTTCGACCTCGACGTCCCGCACGGCTCGTTCTTCGGGCTGCTCGGCCCCAACGGCGCGGGCAAGACCACCTCGCTGCGGATGATGACCGGGCTGCTGCGCCCCGACGCCGGCCGGGTGCTGCTGGCCGGGACCGACGTGTGGGCGCGGCCCGAGGCGGTGATGTCGCGCATCGGCGTACTGCCCGAGGACCTGCGCCTGTTCGACCGGCTGCGCGGCCGTGAACTGCTGACCTACACCGGCCTGCTGCGCCGCATGGACGAGACCGAGGTGGCCCGGCGCGCCGACCAACTGCTCGCGCTGCTCGACCTCGAGGGCGCGGCCGACGAGTTCGTGGTCGACTACAGCCACGGGATGCGCAAGAAGATCGCGCTGGCGGCCGCCCTGCTCCACGGGCCGGACCTGCTGTTCCTCGACGAACCGTTCGAGGCGGTCGACCCGGTGTCGGGCCGGGCGATCCGCACCGTGCTGCAGCGCTTCACCGCCCGCGGCGGCACGGTCGTGATCTCGAGCCACGTCATGACGCTGGTCGAGCAGTTGTGCGACCACGTCGCCATCGTCCACGCCGGCCGCGTCGTGGCCGCGGGGCCACGGCAGGAGTTGGCGCCCGAGGGACAACTCGAGGACGTCTTCGTGCGCCTGGTCGGCGGCCGCGACGTCGGGGAGGAGGCCCTGGGTTGGCTCGGCTCCTCCTCCGACTGAGGCTGCGGCTGGTCGCCAACACGCTGCGGCGCGGCGCCCAGGCGGTCATCGGGCTGCTGTTCGGGCTGCTGTTCGGGGTCGGCGGCGGTGCGCTGGTCGCGGCATGGTTCGCCTCGAGCGCCGGCACCGCGCTGTGGCCGGCGTCGGTCGTGGTCGTGCTCGGCGTCGCCTGGCTCGCGTGGCTGCTGCTGCCGATGCTGTCGTTCTCGTCCGACGACACCCTCGACCCGCGCAAGTTCGCCCTGTTCCCGGTGCGGCCGGCCCAACTGGTACCCGGACTGTTCCTGGGCGCACTGGTCGGTGTCGGCCCGCTGGCGACGCTGATCGGCGCGAGCGGGGTCGTCGTCGGCGCATCGAGGACGTCGGGCTCGGCGGGGACCGTGATCGTCGCCGCGGCGGCGGGGGTGCTGTTCGTGCTGATGTGCGTGGTCAGCTCACGTGCCCTGCTGGCCTGGGCGGCCGACGCCCTGAGCAGCCGTCGCGGCCGCGACCTCGCCACCGTGCTCGCGGCGCTGGTCACGATCGGCTTCGTGGCGGCCGGCCAGGTGCTGCCGAGACTGAGCATCGAGGTGATCTCGCCCGACCTGCTGCGGCAGACCGCCGCGGTCCTGCGGTTCAGTCCGGGCGGCGTCGCGGGACTGGCCGTGGTCGCCGCCGCCGAGGGCCGGCTCGGCGCGGCGGCGGGATGGTCGGCGCTGATGGTCGCCTGGATCGCGCTGATGCTGGTCGCGTGGGTGGTCGCGGTCGCCCGGACCCGCACGACGACACCGACCCAGTCGGCCGGCACGACGCCCGGTCGGGTCGGGCTCTACCCCCGCCCGCTCGCCTGGCTGCCCCGCAACCGCACCACGGCCGTTGCCGTGCGGTTCCTGCGCTCGCTGGTCCGCGACCCCCGGGTACGCACCCAGGCCATGAGCCAGGCGTTCATCGTCATACCGATGCTGGCCATCTCGATCGGCGGGATGCAGGGCCGCGCGACGCCGCTGATCGCCACGTTCCTGGTCGTGCCGTTCGGCCTGATCGCGGCCAACCAGTTCGGGCTCGACGGGCCGGCGTTGTGGCAGCACCGGCTGGCCGGCGAGGACCCGCGCAGCGACATCCTCGGCCGCGACCTCGCGTTGGGCCTGCTCGGCCTGCCGCTCGCCGCCGCCGCGGCCTTCGCGGTGGCGGCGGTCTTCGGCGTGTGGAACCTGGTGCCGGTCGCGCTGCTGCTGGCGCTCGCGACCCTGCTGAGCCTGCTCGGCGTGTCCAACGCCGCGGCCGTCGTCGCGCCGTATCCGGTGCCCGAGGACGCGAGCAACCCGTTCGCGTCCAACTCGGGCTCGCCCGGTGCGGGCTGCCTGCAGGGCCTGCTCCTGCTGGCCACGTTGCTGGTGCACGGCCTGTTGAGCGTCCCGGTGGCGCTGGCCGCGGCGCTGCCGGACACGATCGGTGGCCGCACCGCGGCGGCGGGCGCCGCGGTGCTGTACGGCCTCGGCCTGCTGTTCGCCGGCACCACGCTGGCGGTCCGCCGGGCCCGCAACCGTGGCCCGGAACTGCTCGCCGCCATCGACCCGCGGCGGCAGTGAACATGACCACCGCCGCCGACCTCGTCCTGCGCTGCCCCCACTGCGACGCGCCCCTGCGTCGGGTCGAGCGGGCGTGGCGCTGCGACGGCGGCCACGCCTTCGACATCGCGAAGCAGGGCTACGTGAACCTGCTCGTCGGCCGCCGACACCCCACCGGCGACACGGCCGCGATGCTCGCCGCCCGCGAACGGGTGCTGGCGGCCGGACACCTCGACGTCGTGACCGATGCGTTGGTCGAGGCATGCCGCGACCTGCCCGACGGCACGCTCGTCGAGGTGGGTGCGGGCACGGCCCACCACCTCGTCGCGGTCCGCCGGGCGCTGGGGGAGCGGCCGGCCGTCGCCATCGACGTGTCGGTCCCCGCCGCCAGACGGGCCGGCCGGGCCGATCCCGACCACACCGTCGCGGTGGTGGCCGACGTGTGGCAGCCGTGGCCGCTGCCCGACGCCCGCGCCGCCGCCGTGCTGACCGTGTTCGCGCCGCGCAACGCCGGCGAGGCGGCCCGGGTCCTGGTCCCCGGCGGCCGCCTCGTGGTGGTCACGCCCGCACCCGACCACCTCGGCGAACTACGCGACCCGCTCGGGCTGCTGCAGATCGAACCGGGCAAGGACCAGCGCCTGCACGCCGAGCTCGACCCCCACCTCGACCACCTCGACACCCGCGAGGTCCGTGCGACCATCACGGTCGACCGCGCGGACGCGGCCGCCCTGGCCGCCATGGGCCCGGCGGGCCACCACCTCGACCCCGACGACCTCGCCGCCCGCGCGGCCGCGCTGGCGGACACGACGAAGGTGACGGTGGCCGTCCACGTCACCCGCCACGTCACCCGTTTCGCAGCGCCGCCTCCAGACGCGCCGCCAGCGCGGACGGGATGACGCGGTCGCTGTCGCGCAATCGGCCGACCTCGGCCCGGACCCCGACGAGCGCGGCGTACAGCGGTGGGCAGGTCGGACATCCCTGCAGGTGGGCCTCGACGGCGTGCCTGCGCGTGTCGTCGAGTTCCTGGTCGAGGTAGTCCGAGATCAGACGGCGCGCGTCCCAGCATCGCATCGGTGTCCCTTCCGTCGCCCGGCGTCGCTCGGCCCCCGAGGCGAGGGCGCTGACCAGCGCCATCCGGCCGCGACGCAGTCGCTGTTTCGCCGCCGGCAGGCCGATGCCGGTCGTCAGTGCGATCTCCTGCACGGTCCAGCCCTCGACGTCGTGCAGGATCACGGCGGTGCGGTGGATGTCGGGCAACCGCAGCAGCGCATCCTCGAGTTCGTTCCGATCGGCGGCGCGTTCGATGACCGCCGACGGATCGACGGTGTAGTCGGCGTCACGCCACCGGTCCTCGACGTCGGCGATCTCGTCGACGACGACCTCGCGGCCCGAGCGCCGAGCGCGGTCCACCGCCAGGTTGTGGGCGATGCGGTGCAGCCAGGTGCGAAGCGAGGCGTCGCCGCGGAACTGCTGGGCCCGCTCGATGGCGCGTACGACCGTGTCCTGCACGAGGTCCTCGGCGCTGACCGGGTTCCCGGTGAGCAGCAGGGCGTAGCGGTAGAGGCTGTCGAGGTGGTCGGCCACGGCGGCGGCGAACCCCTCGAGGTCGGGAGTCGCGCCGCCTGCCGTGCCGTCGGCCACCATCAGTTCACGCTACCGAGGCGCGTCCACCGGGCAACTGCTGATGCCGAACACCCGGTAGAGGGGGCAGAAGCCCACCGCGGCCGTGGCCGCCATCACCCCGCCCAGGACGAGTGCGACGATCCCCGCCGGGGAGGTGACCCCGACCCCGAAGGCGATCGCGATGCCGACGAGCGCCACGCCCGCGCGGATGATCCGGTCCCAGCGTCCCATGTTGTGTTGCATGCCGTTCCTCCTTGGAAGGTTCGGCACATGGACGCACGGGGACCCCGCAGGGATACATCACGAGTCGCGGCGCTCGACGAGGACTCGGCGGCCGTGGGAGCCGGTGTCGTCGGACCACTCGTCGACCACCTCGAGGCGGCCGTCCTGCCGGCGCTGCAGACGGGCGCGGCCGCGGCCCAGCACCTCGACGCCGCCCGAGCGGCGTTCCTCGGTGTGCACGAACCGGTAGCGCATCACGTCGCCCAGGACGATCCCGGCCAACTCGCCCTCGGAGATCCGGTGGGCGTCGTAGCGGGCGATGGCGCGACGGCCCTCCTGCAGGAACTTCAGGTGCAGTCCGTAGCCGGCCGGTCCCTCGATGGTCTGGTCGACCTCGAACCACAGCCCGTGCAGGTCGTAGTCGGTGCCGGCGACCCGGTGGCGGCCCGACTGCCAGTCACCGCGGGTCAGCGCGTAGCCCCACTCGTTGGCGGCCGGCCCTTCGGGCGTGGCGCGGTAGGACTCGCGGTACCGGGCCTCCATGCGGAAGCCGGCCGCGTTGAAGGCCCGCTGCATCGGCACGTTGTGCTCGTGGGCGCGGCCGGTCAGGCGCATCAGGTCGGGGTTGGCCTGGAAGTGGTGGTCGGCGAGTTGGCGCAGCACCTCGCGGCCGACGCCGCGGCCGCGCAGTTGCGGCGAGATGCGGATCGACATCCGCGCGTCCTCGCCCTCGAGTCCGGTGACCAGCGTGAACCCGACGGGGGTGCCGTCGGCGACGATCGCCCAGCCCCAGCGGTCGTCGGAGGCCCACACGCCTTCGTCGAGTTCGGCCGCGAGCTTCTCGACGTCCCAGCCGTACCCGCGTGCCAGCGCGGACGCGGTCGTGCGGTCGACCTCGACGACCCACTCGGCGTCGTCGGAGACGAGCACACGCAGGTGGACCTCCGGTCGGTCGGCAGCCACAGCGGACCCCTCGGTCGGTGACGTGGCCGCCTCCGCAGACGGCCCGTACGACGTACTCGTACCACGTCGAGCGTGCCGATGGGAGCGCGTTTAGGGTGAGCGTGACACGGCGTGCGGTCGGTTGCGCGCCGCTCCGACGACGCGCCGGGTCGCGACGCAGCGACGCGATGGAGGGACGACGATGAGTCAGCAGCCGGGCCGCGGGTCATGGATCGGGGCGAGCGCCACCGAGATGGCGGCGGGGGTCCGCGAGGGCCGCGTCAGCGCCCGCGACCTGGCCGCGGTCCACCTCGACCACCTCGCCGCGGTCGAACACCGGCTCGGTGCGTTCGTGAGCGTGCGGCGTCAGGCCGCGCTGGACGAGGCCGAGGAACTCGACGGTCGCGGCGACAAGGCCGACCTGCCGCTGGCCGGCGTCCCGGTCGCGCTCAAGGACATCGTCGACCTCGCCGGCGAGCCGACCCGGTTCGGGTCGCGGGCCACCTCGTCACGACCGAAGGAGGCCGACGAGGAGGTCGTCGCCCGCATCCGGGCGGCCGGCGCCATCGTGATCGGCAAGACCCGCTGTCCGGAACTGTCGCTGTGGGGCACCTCCGACGACCCCGAGGGGACCGCGGTCAGCCCGTGGGACCCCTCACGCACCGCCGGTGGGTCGTCGGGCGGTTCGGCCGCCGCGGTCGCGGCCGGGGTCGCGCCGGTCGCGCTCGCGTCCGACGGCCTCGGGTCGGTGCGCATCCCGTCGGCGGCCTGCGGGCTGTTCGGGATCAAGCCGGGGGCCGACCTCGCCGCCGCGGTGGTGGACGGCGAGCACCACTGGTTCGGGATGAGCCGGTTCGGGCCGGTCGCCACCACCGTCGCGGACGCGGCGCTGTTCCTCGACGTCATCGCCGGCACCACCCACCTGCGCGACGTGACCGAGGCCGCCCGTCCGCTGAACGTCGCGGTGTCGTGGGCGCCGCCGAGCCCGACCGTGCAGATCCGCCGCCACTGGCAGGAAGCGGCGATCGAGGCGGGCCGGCTGCTGCGTTCGGCCGGCCATGCCGTCACCCGTGCGGACCCGCCCTACGAGTTGGCGACGGTGCCGGCCGTGCTGGCCCGCTGGGTCGCCGGGGCCGCACGCGACCTCGACCTGCTCAACCTCGACGAGGGTGCGCTGCAACCGCGGACCCGGCGTCACGTCGCGATGGGCCAGGCCGTGCTCGACCGCGACCTGGTCCGGCCCGAACAGGCCGCCCACTGGCAGGAGCGCCTCGGCGAGTTGTTCGAGGACCACGACGTGCTGATCCTGCCGACGCTGTCGGGCGACCCGTTGGCGGCGAAGCCGTGGCACACGCAGGGCTGGACCGCGAACGCGCTGTCGAACCTGTTGGCGTACGCGCTGACGCCGGCGTTCAACCTGGCCGACGTCCCGGCCGCCGCCGTGCCGGTGTGGCGCCACAACGGCCGGCCGCTGTCGGTGCAGGTCGTCGCCGCGCCGGGTCGCGAGGACCTGGTGCTGTCGGTGGCCGCCGAACTCGAGCGGTTGCGGCCCTGGACGCGCCACGCGCCCGGGTGGGGCGTGCCGACCTCGTAGTCGAGGTGGTCCGCCACACGCCGGGCGCGTGGGTGGTGCGGTGGATCGTGTCGTGCGGGTCAGTCGAAGCGGACCGACGAGGGGGTCATCTCGGCCTCGCCCCAGGCGGCTTCGTTGCCGGCCAGGCGGTACAGGAACGCGGCGGTCTGCTGGCGGTTGACCGGGAAGTGACCGGCGAACCGGTCCGCGGTCATGCCCTCGGTGATCTCGCGGTGGCGCAACCAGGACACGGCGGCGTCGTCGCGTTCACGCACGTCCACGAACGGGTGCGCCGGGGCGCCGTCGGGCTCGCCGACCAGCGTGAACAGCATCCGCGCCATCTGGCTGCGCGAGAGTGCGTCGTCGGGGGCGAACTTGTTGTCGGCGTTGCCGCCGACGATGCCGACCTGCACGGCCCAGTTGAGCGCGACGCGGTAGTGGGCGTCGGCGGGGACGTCGTTGAAGCCGTGGTGCTCGGTGGCCTCGGGGGCGTCCATCATCCGCCACAGGAAGGCGACCATCTGGGCGCGGGTCACGGACTCGCCGGGACGGAAGGTGTCGTCACGGAAGCCGGTCGTGATCTCGCTGTCGGCCGCCCAGGTGATCTCGCGGACGAAGCGGTGACGCGAGCCGACGTCCTCGAACGGGCCGGGTGCGGCGGCCACGCGGGCCTCGCCGGCGGGCGGCGCGGTCCAGAACGAGGTCTGCTTGGCGGCGCCGGCGCGCGAGAAGCTGAAGTGGATGTGGTCGGTGTGGGGGCTGTAGCCGCTGTAGGCGGTCCAGCCGGCCTCGGGCCGGTAGGCGTTCCAGACCTTGCGGTTCCAGATGACGTACATGATCCCGAACCGGCGGGCCATGGCGTGCTTGTTGCCGTGCTCGTCGGTCTTGAGCAGCCAGTTCAGCAGCTCGTCGGCCTTGGCGCGGTCGCTGGAGCTGCCCGCGTTGAGCATCCAGTCGTAGGCGCGGCCTTCCTTGTGCTCGCTCTTGCCGCCGGACGAGCAGCTGCGGGTGATGCCGGCACCGTTGGCGCCGTAGGCCTTCTGCAGCAGCGCGCGGAACTCCTGGGCGCCGGGCTGTTCGCCGGAGCAACCGGTCTGGCCTTCGTAGCGGGCGTAGCCGTCGATCGCGGGTCCGAAGTCACGGACCGAGGGGGGAGTGGCGAGGGCGGGTCCTGCGAGGGTTGCCAGCAGCCCGGTCATGAGAGCGGTGACGACGAGGCGGCGGCGAAGGGTGGAGGTGCGACGCAAGAGGTTGGCCTTGATCGGGGGCAAGGGATCGGCACCGCCGTCGGGGCCGGTACCACCGCGTTCCGAAGCACCTCGCGCGGGCCTCGTTCTGCGGTACATGCGGGTGGGTCCTGCATGCGATCTCCCCGACCGGAAGAACATGGCCGGGGAGCTGATCAAGGGACGGCCGGTGGTCATCCCTCAGGGGTTACGTCGGGGAGTAGAGCCCACGGCTGTAGCGAAAGGCCCGCCGAACCCCATCTTCGGGCGAACGTCGAACAGCGGGAACTAAGCCCTACAACGGTGCGTACACGCACCTGAAGTCACATTTCGCAGGGCCGAACGGCCCCGACGGATCCGCGCCGGACACCCCCGTGCGCCCCCGCAGCCCGTCGAACCGTCGGCGGACGCCTGACCCCGCACCCGTGCGCGCATCGCTCGCCGCTGCCCGCTCGGCCCCAGTTGTGCGGGTTGCCCCGGGCGTAACCACGGCCTGACCCGCACACGTGCGACGGGAGATCCGAGGTCGCGCGGGTCACAGGTCGTCGGTGGTGACCGGTTCCTCGGATGGTCCGAGCGGCTCGGGCTCGGCGCCGGGCTCGGTGACGGCGTTGGCCTCGGCACGCAGACGCAGCTCGTTGCCGACCGCCGAGGCGACCGCGGCCACGGGCACGGCGAGGAAGGCGCCCACGATGCCGGCGAGTGCGGCACCGCCGGTCAGGGCCGACAGGATCACGACCGGGTGGAGCGCGACCGCGCGGCGCATGATGATCGGCTGCAGCACGTTGCCCTCGAGCTGCTGCACCGCCAACACGATGGCGAGCATGATCAGCGCCTTCTGCACGCCGCCCGCGGCCAGCGCGACCAGCACGGCGAGCAGTCCGGTCAGGAACGCGCCGATGACCGGGATGAAACTGCCGAGGAACACCAGGACGGCGATCGGCAGCACCAACGGGATGCGCAGGACCGCGAGTCCGACGGCGATGCCGATCGCGTCGATGAGTGCGACCGTGGCGGTGCCGCGCACGAACCCGGCCAGGGCGGCCCAGGCCCGCCGGCCGACGGCGCTGATCGTGTCGCGGTGGTCGGCGGGGCTGCGGGCCTGGAACCAGGCCACGATCTGCTCGCCGTCCTTGACGAAGAAGAACAGCAGCACGATGGCCAGCAGCAGGGCCGCCAGGCCCTGCACGATCGCGGCCGCGCCGGTCAGGACCTGGCCGGCGACCTGGCCACCGCTCTCCTGGGCACGGTCGGTGAGTTGCTGGACGTAGCTGAAGACCTCGTCGCGGTTCCAGCCGAAGTTGTTCTCGAGGAACCCGAACAGCGTGTCGACGGCGTCCAGCACCGTGGGCTGCAGTTCCTGGACCTGGTCGACGAAGGCGGGCGTGAGCAGCGCCACCAGCCCACCGATGGCCAGCAGGCCGCCGCCCACCACGATCAGCGCGGCGGGGGCACGCGGCAGGCCGCGACGCTCGAGCGCGCGGGCCGGCGGGACGCACAGCGTGCACAGGATCAGCGCGATGATGATCGGCAGCGTCACCAGCGACAGCCGCGCCATCACCCACAGGATCGCGCCGGCGCCGACCAGCATCACCAGCAGGCGCCAGCCCCACGACGCGCCGGTGTGCAGCCACGACGGCACCCGCGCCCCGACGGGTTCGCGGACCGCCACGGCGGTGCCGTCCGCGCCCGCGGGCTCGGCGCGAGACTGACCAACGTCACCGTTCATGTCCTGGGCCCCGATCCCGATAGCTCGACGTGGCCGAAGCGTAGGCGGGTCCACGACACCGGGAGCGCCAACCGGGGACCGACCGGACCCGTGCAATGACACGAAAAACCTCGGGATCAATTCGTGCGCCGCGCTAGGCTGCCCGGATGACCTCCGACGGCGCCGCCACCGACCCGCTCGTGCACCGGGCGCTGGCCAGCCAGGTCCGGGTCCGGCTGTTGCAGCACCTGCGCGGCGAACCCGACCTCGACGTGGTCGGGCTCGGTCAGCGCCTGGGCCTGCACGTCAACACCGTGCGCTCGCACCTCGCTGTGCTCGAGCAGGCCGGCCTGGTCGCCTCGGTCAAGGAGGCACGGGATCGACCCGGGCGGCCGCGCCTGCGCTACCGCGCGACTGCGCCGGCGTCCGCCGAACCGTCGCGTGACGAGCGGGCCTACCGGTTCCTGGCCGGGATCCTGGCCAGCTACCTCGACGCCACGACCACCGACAGCGCCGCCGCGGCCCAGGACGCGGGCGAGGCCTGGGGCCACACAATCGTGGATCGGCCGGCCCCGTTCGCGCGCGTCGGTGCCGACGACGCCCTCGGCAGCCTCCGCCGCGTGATGGACGAATTCGGGTTCGCGCCCGAGATCGACACGACCGATCCGCACGCGCCACGTGTCGTGCTGCACCGCTGCCCGTTCGGCGACCTCGCCCGCGAGCACCAGGACGTGGTCTGCTCGGTCCACCTCGGCCTGCTGCGCGGCGCCCTCGACGAACTCGGGGTCCCGGTCCACGCCGAGACGCTCGTGCCGTGGGCGACGCCGCGCACCTGCGTCGCCCACCTCCGCGCCGCCCCCGCCGATGCGGCACCTGAACCTTTTCTCCGGTAACTTTCGTGCATTCGAAGCCCGAGGTGGTCGCAACGAGGCGACCTTGCCGGGTGATGCATGGAGTCGTGGTCGTATGTCGCTTCGCCGCAGCCAGGTTCTGCTCAGCTCCGTCGCCGTCCTCGCCCTGACCGCGTGTGGTGGAGGTGGTGACGACGGGGGTGACGCCGACGGCGCGGCGTCGGGTGAGGCGTCGGGGTCGTCGCTCACGGTCGAGGCCGGCGACCTGTACTTCGATCCCGAAACGCTCAGCGCGCCCGCCGGCGAGATCGAGATCACGCTCAACAACACCGGGGTCGCCCAGCACGACTTCGTCGTCGAGGAGGCCGGCGACGAGATGGTCGTCGAGGCGATGGGTGGCGAGACGGCGACCGGCACGATCGAACTCGAGGCCGGGACCTACACCTTCTACTGTGCCATCCCGGGTCACCGCACCAGCATGGAGGGCACCCTGCAGGTCGGCTGACGCGCCACCTCGCCGGCCCGTCCCCGACGATCTCGAAAGAACCGTCATGGCTGCGCATCGTCGCCCGTCCAAGCTCGTCGCCATCGGCCGCGGCCTGCGCGGCCGCTGCCCGCACTGCGGCGGCCGCGGGATCTTCCGCAGCGTCAACGAACTCAAGGACGCCTGTCCGGCGTGCGGGTTCTCGTTCGTGCGTGAGGAGGGCTACTGGGTCGGGGCCATGACCGTGATCATGGCGCTGATCCTGGTCTTCTTCGGGGCCTGGTTCGTCGGCGGGATGCTGCTGACCTGGCCCGACGTGCCCTGGACGATGCTGCTGATCGGCGGGCTGGTCCTCAACGGCATCGTCCCGTTCGCGCTCTACGGGTGGTCGAAGTCGATCTGGGTCGGCCTCGACCTCGCCTTCACGCCGGCCCGCGCCGAGGAGTTCGGCGGCGGACCGACCGCCGCCTGAGGCGCGACGGCTCGTCCAGGGGCCAAATCCCCTGCCGCAGGCATCGGGCCCTGCCTATCATTCCGCGCCCGTGCGTCGCGGACGCACACGTACCGAGGTAGACGAAAGGCATGGACGAACGGGGACCCGGGCACGACCACCCTGGGGGTGGGGAGGGCTCGACCATGAAGACCGCCGCGTCGGACGCACTGGAGACCGTGGTCGCCCGTCTGCGGGCGGACAACGAGGGGCTGCGGACCTCGCTGCGGCATCGCGCGGTCATCGAGCAGGCCAAGGGCGTGCTGATCGCGCGCACCGGTTGCTCGCCCGACCAGGCCTTCGAACGCCTGGTCCGGCACTCGCAGCGCGCCAACCAGAAGCTCGTGCGCGTCGCGGCCGCGGTGGTCGGTGCCGCCGTGACCGCCCGCGCGCCCGTGGCTGCGGTCGACGGGTTCGACCTCGCCGGGCTGTTCGCCCCCGTGGACGGGCAGGACGGTGCGACCAGGCGGGCCGACGAGCGTCTGGCCGGCGCCGCCCTCGAGGCCGCCATCGACCTGCACGAGTTGGCCCAGATCATCGCCTTCGAGGCCGCACTCGACCTCGGCCCCGACGCGGTGCTGCTGGCCGCGCTCGAGCCCGACGGCGCCGTGCGGCTGGTCGCCGGGGTGGGCTACGACGGGCAGATGATGTCGGCCTGGCACCGCATCCCGCCGACCGTCGACGTGCCCCTGATCGCCGCCGCCCGCACGCACCGGCCGGTGCTGCTCGCCGACGTGGCGAGCCGGGTCGGCCACTTCCCGGCAACGGCCGGCATCCCCAGCGTCTACGAGGCGCAGGCCAGCATCCCGATGCGCGCCAACGGCACCACCGTCGGCGTGATCGGCATGTCGTGGCACGGCACCCGCGACTTCGACGACGCCGACGAACGACGGCTGACGACCATCGCGGACCAGGCGGTCGGCCCGTTCCTGCGCCTGCTGCGCTCGGGCGGCGACGACCTGCCCCAGGTCGCGGTCGAGGTCATGCGCACCCGCTGGTTCCGGGCCGCGCTCGACGCCGTGCTCGCCCACGCGTTCCTGCTGATCCCGGTGCGCGACGAGGCCGGCTCGGTGATCGACTTCGAGGTGGCCTACGTCAACCGCGAGGCGTTGGGCACCGACGCGGTGCCGGACCGGATCGTGGGACGGACCGTGCTGGCGCTGTACCCGCACACGGCCGGCACACACATGTTCGCCGTGTTCCGCGACGTGCTCGAGACCGGGACGCCCACCCACATCGACCGGGTCCGCACCGCCGAACTGGTCGACGGCAGCCCAGCGGACGCCGACGTCGAACTCTCGGTCGCCCCGCTCGGCGACGGCCTGCTGGTGAGCTGGCGCGTGCTCGACACCTGAGGCCGCGGCGTCAGCCGGCGCCGTCGGTGGTGGCCAGCCGTGTGTCGAGGTCGTCGAGGTCGGCCGTGAGCACCTCGCGGTCCTCCTCGTCGTCGAGTCCCTCCGCGATCGCGCGGGCCTGCTCGGCCCAGCGGCGGGCTGCCTCGGCGTCGCCGGCGACCAGTGCCGCACGGGCCAACGCCTCGTAGGCGGCACCTTCGAGGAAGCCGGTGATCGTCGCGGCGCGGCAGATCGCCAGCGCGCGGCCGGCGTGCCACTCGGCCGGTTCGGCCCGGCCCAGCACCGCGTAGACGCGGGCGCACTGCCACTCGCCGGTCGCGAGCCGGGTCGCGTCGCCGCCGGCCGCGGTCCAGTGCAACCTCGACGCGTGGGCGGTGTGGAGCAACTCGTCGTCGAGTTCGGGGCTGCGTTCGGTCAGCGCGAGCAGGTCCCAGGCCCGGTTGAACAGCGCAATCGCGACGCGCCGGTGCTGCTCGCCGGTCAACGCCGTCGGCGCGAGGTCGAGCGGCGGCGCGGTGGCGGGCGGGCTCTCCATCGGTTCCGGCGGGGCGCTCGGCGGGGCGGCGAGCTCGGTCGGCGGGGTGTCCAACGGGGGCTTCGGATCGGCGGGCGGCGTGGTGGTCATGGCGCGACTTTCGGCGTCGGGGCGGTGCTCACCGCGTGCGCCTCGCACCAGCCTGCGCCCTGCCGACCCATCCCGCACCCACGTCCGTCCGGCCTCGCCGATTCCGTGCGCGTCCTGCGCGCTGTGCAACCACGGCAAGCGGTGGACGGGCCTGTGGACAACTGGCGTCCTGGTTGTGTGAAACCTTGGGACCGAGCGGCGCACTTGCTGTGGGAACACAACATCTTGTGGTCCTCCGACGCCCCGACCCACTAGCAGTTGTGCATCGCGACTTCGGGCACCCGCAGCGGTTGCTTGCGTACGGTCGCCTCGACCGCCACAGTGGGAGACCTGGTCACACGCGTGTAGTTCCAACCTCCCGACACGCTCGACGACCGGCGCGACCTCACCAGTCGCACCTCGAAACACCGACGAACACGACGAGCGGGCGGCCCGGCTGGGGCCGACAGCACACAAGGAGCGCGCCAACCATGGCCGAGACGACCGCGGACGAGATCACCATCACCGACGACGCCCCCGGCAAGCCGCTCGAGGTGGTCAAGAACGGTCGCAAGGCCGGCCTGAAGTTCGAGCGCTACTTCACCAAGTCCGGCGTGCACCCCTACGACGAGGTCGAGTGGGAACTGCGCGACGCGGTGCTGACCAACTGGCGCGACCAGTCGGTGTCGTTCGAGCAGCGCGGCGTCGAGTTCCCGTCGACCTGGTCGATGATGGCGACCGTGATCGTGGCCCAGAAGTACTTCCGCGGCACCCTCGGCACGCCGCAGCGTGAGCGCTCGGTCAAGCAGATGATCGACCGCGTCGCCGACACGATCGGTGGCTGGGGCACCCAGGGCGGCTACTTCACCGACGAGGAGTCCGCCGAGGTCTTCGTCGCCGAGCTCAAGCACCTGCTGGTCAACCAGAAGGCCGCGTTCAACTCGCCGGTGTGGTTCAACGTCGGCGCCGAGGAGAACCCGCAGTGCTCGGCGTGTTTCATCCTGTCCGTCGAGGACACGATGAGCTCGATCCTCAACTGGTACGTCGAGGAGGGCACGATCTTCAAGGGGGGCTCGGGCGCGGGCATCAACCTGTCCTCGATCCGCTCGTCCAAGGAGATCCTCAAGGGCGGCGGCGAGGCGTCGGGCCCGGTGTCGTTCATGCGTGGCGCCGACGCGTCGGCCGGCACGATCAAGTCGGGCGGCAAGACCCGTCGCGCGGCCAAGATGGTCATCCTCAACGTCGACCACCCCGACATCGAGGAGTTCATCTGGACCAAGGCGCGCGAGGAGAAGAAGGTCCGCGTGCTGCGCGAGGCCGGCTTCGACATGGACCTCGACGGCGAGGACTACGCCTCGATCCAGTACCAGAACGCCAACAACTCGGTGCGCGTGACCGACGAGTTCATGCGGGCCTACGAGGAGGACCGCGACTACGAGGTGCGTGCGGTCACCACGGGCGAGGTCATCGAGCGCAAGTCCGCGCGTGACGTGATGCGCCAGCTGTCGCAGGCGTCGTGGGAGTGCGCCGACCCGGGCCTGCAGTACGACACCACGATCAACGACTGGCACACCACGCCCGAGTCGGGCCGCATCAACGGCTCCAACCCGTGCAGCGAGTACATGCACCTCGACAACTCGGCGTGCAACCTGGCCTCGCTCAACCTCAAGAAGTTCTACGACTACGAGGCCGGCCGCTTCGACGTCGAGGCCTACCGCCGCGCCATCGAGGTGATCTTCACCGCGCAGGAGATCATCGTCGGGTTCAGCTCCTACCCGACCGAGGCGATCGGCGAGAACGCGATCGCCTACCGCCAGCTCGGCCTCGGCTACGCCAACCTCGGTGGCCTGCTGATGTCGATCGGGCTGCCCTACGACTCCGACGAGGGTCGTGCGTGGTGTGGCGCCCTGACCGCGCTGATGACCGGTCACGCCTACAAGACCTCGGCCGAGATCGCGAAGGTGACCGGCCCGTTCGCCGGCTACAAGAAGAACGAGAAGCCGATGCTGCGGGTCATCGGCAAGCACCGTGACGCGGTCGAGGACATCGACCCCCGCCCGGTGCCCAAGGACCTGCTCAACGCCGCGCGCAAGTCGTGGGACGACGCGCTCAAGGTCGGCGAGAAGCACGGCTTCCGTAACGCGCAGGCGTCGGTGCTGGCCCCGACCGGCACCATCGGCCTGATGATGGACTGCGACACGACCGGCATCGAGCCCGACCTGGGCCTGGTCAAGATGAAGAAGCTGGTCGGTGGCGGGTCGATCTCGATCGTGAACCAGACGGTGCCGCAGGCGCTGCGCCACCTCGGCTACACGGAGGAGCAGGTCGAGGCGGTCGTCGCCTACATCGACGAGAACAAGACCATCCACGGCGCCCCGGCGCTGCGCGAGGAGCACACCAAGGTGTTCCAGTGCGCCATGGGCGACGACTCGATCCACCACATGGGTCACGTGAAGATGATGGCGGCCGCACAGCCGTTCCTCAGCGGAGCCGTGTCAAAGACGGTCAACCTGCCCGAGACGGCCACGGTCGACGACATCGAGCAGCTGCACTACGACGCCTGGAAGCTCGGCGTCAAGGCGATCGCGATCTACCGCGACAACTGCAAGGTGGCGCAGCCGCTGAGCGTGTCGAAGAAGTCCGACACCGCCGTTCCGGCCGCGGGTGCTGCACCGGTCGAGGTCAGCCACGTGCCGATGCGGCGCAAGCTGCCCAAG